>JALOQX010000146.1 GCA_025459265.1 Pirellulaceae bacterium
TGGTGGCCTTTATCGCGGCGGTCGCGGGTTGCGGACAATCTGCGGGAACGGACCCGAACCCCGGCCAGGCCAAGACTATGGCAGTCGACGCCAAGGGGAAGGAGACTGGCAAGAAGTTGCCTGCCGGCGCAGCGCCCATTGAGGATCCCTTCTAGCGTTGTGCCGGATCGGCCGTGGCTGCGGCGAACCGCACCGCGGGAGCAGCGATCCTCGTCGTGAGGTACCATCGGAGATTTGGCCGCCGATACGCGGACGCGTATCGGCGGCTTTTTTTTGGTCATGCCTGCCCACTTCGCAGGGCATGATTGCGGCTGCTGGCCGATCATGTTCTACTGTTTGCTGCATCTTCAGCAGGTACAACGTCCTTGTCCGTACAGACCTCCGGCGACTGAGCGATCCCGATGGCCACGTGCGTGCACGACCGCGACACATTACGAGCGCTGGCGCACCAATGGATGGAGTGGGCGGCCCAGCCCGTGATGGCGGCTCGCCAGCGGGCCTGGCGAGCCGTGCACGATCTGCGGGCCGAACGTCCGGTGATCTTGTTCGAAACGGCCTGGATCGACCGCTACGTGGCCGAGGACGAAGTCGTCTGTGAAGATCCGTTCCTGCGGGCGGTTGAGCGGAACATGCGGATCACGCTGCGGCAGGCGGCCGAGCTGAACGATGACCTGGTGATCGAACCGCATTATCAGCTCGGCTGGCGGATGCAGTTCTCCGACTATGGCGTGCCCGTGGATATCCGCAAGGCGCCGGGGCACGCCGAGTCGATCGCGTACAGCTTCAGCTTTCCGATTACCACGCCACAAGACGTGTCGCGTCTGGCGCCGCGGCAGTTCCGCGTGGATCGCGCCGAATCTCAGCGCCGCAAGGCACTGCTGGAAGACGTGATCGGCGACATCCTGCCGGTGCGGCTGGGGAACTACGATCCGTTCGTGGACGAGTTCGACGTCGGCGAGTTCGGCGACCTGGGCTTCACCGGAAACTTCTTCTTCGGGTTGACCTGGCAGGTGTACCGGTTCATCGGCAACGAGGGGCTGTTGTACTGGGTCTACGACGCGCCGGAGGCCATTCACCAGCTCATGCAGTACATGCTGGACGATCGCACTGCGCTCTTTTCCTTCCTGGAACGGGAAGGCGTGTTGGCGCGCAACACCGACAGCCAGATGGCCGGCCCCCGCAGCTACGGCTTCGTGTCCGATCTCCCGGCATCCGATGCGCCCGGACCGGTGCGACTGAAGGACTTGTGGGGCTGGGCCGAATCCCAGGAGGCGGACAATCTCTCGCCGGCCATGTATCAGGAGTTCGTGCTGCCGTACCTGGCGAAACTGAGCGAGCAGTTTGGCCTGGTGTATTACGGCTGCTGCGAGCATCTGCACGATCGGTTGCCGGCCATCATCGGCGCGATCCCCAACCTTCGCAGTGTGTCCGTCTCGGGCTGGTCCGACCTGGCACGTGTCGCCGAGCTGCTGGGCCGCCGATACGTGTTCTCGCGGAAGCCTACGCCCGCTCACATCAGCGGTGCGACGCCGCATTGGGAACTGCTCGAAAAGGATATGCGCAACACCTATGCCGCGGCACGGGACTTGAACCTCGAAATCCTGTTCCGCGACGTGTACACCGTTGATGGCGACCGGAGTCGGCTGCGGCGGTGGGTCGATATGACCAAGTCGATTTTTCAGATGTGACGCCGAACCTGGAGCCAACCGAATCATGACCACCGCCCGATCTCGCGTCGCACCCCGTCGAACGTTTCTTAAGAACACGCTCTCCCTGGCGGCTGCCACCGCGCTGACGCGGACGACGGTCCCCTGGGTGCATGCCGGGGAGGACCACACGATTCAGCTGGCCTTGATCGGCTGCGGTGGACGCGGCTGCGGGGCGGTGGGCAACGCCATGTCCGCCGGCGGCCTGGTGCTGGAAGGCGAGCAGGCGCCGGGCGGCGTTCCGGACGCGGCCGGCCCGATCAAGCTGGTGGCCATGGCCGATCTGATCCCCGATCGACTCGACCAATCGCATCGCGCCTTGACCGACCTGCTGGGCGATCGGATTGACGTGCCGCGGGACCGGCGGTTCATCGGGTTTGATGCCTATCGCAAGGCCATCGATTGTCTGCGGCCGGGCGACGTGGCCTTGCTCACCACGCACGCGGCGTTTCGCGCCGTGCACCTCGAGTATGCCGTGGAAAAGGGCGTGCATGTCTTCATGGAAAAGGACTTTGCGGCGGACCCGGGGGGCGTGCAGCAGATCCTGCGGGCCGGCGAGGCGGCGGAGAAGAAGAATCTCAAAATCGCGGCCGGGCTGATGGCCCGCCACTCGTCCGCGCGGCAAGCCATGATCCAGCAGATTCGCGACGGTGCGATGGGCGAGATCCTGCTCATTCGCGCCTACCGCATGGACCCCGGGTATCGCATGGGTCCGTTCCCGCGCGGGGAAAATGAACTCCTGTGGCAACTGCATCCGGGCCGACCGTTCCAGTTCCTCTGGTCGTCCGGCGGAATCTTCATCGAGCTGATGATTCACCAGATCGACGAGTGTTTCTGGATCAAGGACGCCTGGCCGGTAGCGGCGCACGGGGTGGGCGGCCGGTGCGCCGACAGCACCGACTGCAGCCAGAACCTCGACAGCTACTCGATCGAATACACCTTCGCCGACGGCACGAAAGCGCTGGTTACCGGCCGTTACATCCCGAACTGCCACAACGATTTCGTCACGTACGTGCACGGCACGAAGTGCGCCGGGCAGTTCTCGGGCAACATTCATGCGCCCTCCTCGCAGATCTACAAGGACCAGCGCATCGCGTCGGACAACATTGCCTGGCGGCCGGAGAAGGAAACGGTCAATCCCTGGCAGGCCGAATGGCACGTGTTGCTGGATGCCATTCGCCAGGATCGCCCCCACAACGAGGCGCGCCGGGCGGCGTTGGCCAACCTCGGGGCGATCATGGGACGCGCGGCCGTGCACACGGGTCAGATCGTGACCTGGGACCAGGCTATCGCCTCGAATTTCCAGTTCTGCCCGAATGTCGCCGAGCTCACGGCCGACAGCCCCGCGCCGGTCCAGGCGGACGAGAACGGTCGCTATCCCGCCCCGGTGCCAGGCACCTGGACGGAAATCTGACGGTGCTGTAGCCTGCGGAGACTATGGTCCGCAAAGTCTTCTTTCTGTGTTCTGCCAATTACTACCGCAGCCGCTTTGCCGAGCAGCTGTTCAATCACCTGGCGCGGGCGGCGGGGTTGGCTTGGCGCGCGGAATCGCGCGGGTTGCTGGTCGGTTTCTGGGGCGACGTCGGCCCCATCTCGAGTTTCACACTCGACGCGCTGCAAGAGCGCGCCATCCCGCTGGATGATCACCACCGACATCCGCAGGCGCTGACGGTGGCCGATCTGCTCCAGGCGGATCTGGTTGTGGCGGTCAAGGAGAGTGAACACCGCGAGCTGATCGCAGCCCAGTTCCCGGACTGGTCCGAGCGGGTCGAATACTGGGACGTTGACGACCTGGACTGCGCCGGCCCGGAGCAGGCGCTCCCATACCTGGAAGACCGGGTGCGTGCCCTGATCGCGCGGCTGCAAGGGGAGGCCGACACCCCACAGGCCGACGTCGCGTGAGAGCTGGAACAGAAGGACTGGAGGATGAACAGGAGGGAACAGAGAGAACGGAGGAAGACAGCAAAGGCCATTCGCATGCAAAACTCTTCCTCCGTTCCCTCTGTTCCCTCCTGTTCAACTCACCCACCCAGCTCGACGTTCGCGCCCGGCAGAATCAGTCGCCCGATGCCGTCGGTGAGCTTCTCTTCGTGGAAGTTGAGCACCAGCCCCACGGGCACATCCAGCAACTTCATGTAGCTGAGCAACTGCGCCTTGTGAATCGGATGGATCGACTCGACCGCCTTGACTTCGACAAGTACACATCCATTGACCAGCAGGTCGCACTTGAGCGGCTCCTTCCGCTCATGCCCTTTGTACCGAATCGTCACGGCGCGTTGAGTTCCGACCTGGAACCCGCGCAACTCCAGCTCGATCGTCAGACACCATTCGTAAATCGACTCGAGCAACCCCGGTCCTTTGTCTCGATGCACCTCAATCGCGGCCCCGATGATATCATGCGTAATACTCGCCGCAGACTGAAACAGTGGGTGCATACGGTAGACTCTCTATCACTCGGAGGGCTTACTAACTCCGGTTTCCGAACCCAATCCTGCAGATGAACAGGAGGTAACAGAGGAAACGGAGGAGGAGATGTCTATGATCCCTGAATTTTCACATATCCTCCTCTCTGTTGCCTCCTGTTCCCTCCGCTGATCTCCTCTTCCTGCTGCAGCCCCTCCTCTCTGTTCCCTCTGTTGCCTCCTGTTCATTCTTTGTCGGGCTGGATCCCGATTTTCTCCTGTGGAATCGGGCGGAAGCCGGTGGCCCAGACGGGCGAGTCGGGTGCGATGCGGAAGTCGAGCTGTTCCGGGTCGGCCAGCTGCGGGTCGCCCTCGGTGAAGTTGTCTTCCAGCCGCAGCCACTCGGGGTTGGCGTGCCAGACGACCTCGAGCCATTTGCCGACGCACACGTTACGGGCCACCACGTTGTTCTCCGGCGGCACTCCGTCCGTCGTGGCGTAATAGCGGTCCAGCTGAGTGAGGGCCGGGTAGCGTGCGCGATAGAGCTCGCGCGGCACCGCGGCCAGCTGTTTCTTCATGAATTCGTACACCATGTTGAACCAGACGGGCGACTTATCGAGTCCTCGTCCGTCGACGCGGATGGCCGGGTCGCATTCGACGAAGAGGTTGTTCTCCACGCGGTGGTCGCGCCCGCCGCCGATGAACATGGCCCAGTGCACCTGGTAAAAGATGTTCCCGAAGACCTCAGTGCCGCTGACGCAGTCGTCCATGTAGACGCCCATGGATCCCATGCCGACGCCGCCGGTGTGGTGGATCAGGTTGTGCCGGATCCGGTTGCCGCGGAACGTCCAGTCACGGCCGGAATAGATGGCTCCCACGTCACCGGTCTCGAGCGCGATATGGTGGATTTCGTTGAATTCGATCAGGTGCTCATTCCCGCCGTACAGAATGGCGCAGTGCGGGTGGTCGTGGATGTGGTTGTGCGCCGCGCGCAGGCCGACGCCGGACATCATTACCGCCGGCACATAGCACTTGGACCATCGCCCCTGCCGTGCGAAGTGGCAGTTCTCGACGCAGTGGCCGCCCGGCGTGAGCGTCTGCCGGTCGCCGCCTTGCAGCGATACGCCCCCGTCGCCGGTGTCGACGATCTCGCAGCGTTCGACCGCGTGATCTGTGCCGCCCTCGACCCGGACGCCCCAGTTACCGATGTTGCGGATCGTGCAGCGGCGCACGCGATTTCCCGTGCCGCCCTGGACTACAACCGCGGTGCCGCGCGTGGCTTCGAGCACAAGTCCATCGAGCGCGATGTGGGATGCGTCGGAAAAGCGGACCAGCGGACCTTCGAATAGCGACAGCAGCACCTCGTCTGTGCCGGTCGTCGCGGGCGGCAGCCACACGTAGAGCACACCGTTCGCGCGATCCAGATACCACTCGCCCGGCTGATCCAATTCCTCGAGCACATTCAGGAAGTAGAACCGCTGGCCCCGGCGGAAGCCGTACAGCCCGTGGGGTGGAGCCGTTTTGAGTGAGCGCTGTTCGACGTTTAAATCGCTGACCCGTTCGTAGGAATTCGCCCAGTCCCAGGACCAGTAACCGTGCACCCAGATATCGTCGGTGTTGTGCCAGCGTGCTGGCCGGTCCGTGGCGAAGGCGAATCCGTCCTCCAATCGTCCGATCTTCCCGCCGTGGCCGTCGTCCTGCGCGTGTGTCTCCGGGAATCCGGCAATCGTCTCCCAGTGGCCTTCGTTGGGCCAGCGCGCCAGCGTCAGCGGCCGGCCCGCGAAGAAAAGCTCCGCGTGGGCGGGTGTCAGTGGTCGTCCAAAGCCGCGCGAGGCGAGCGCCCCCAGCTCCCCGGTCGAGATCCCGGCAGCGCGCAGATCGATCTGACGCACGTGTTCCCGCGCTGCGCTGTCCAATCGCGCCAGCACGGCCGCGTCCTGGACCGGCTGACTCCCGGTGAGCGTGCGGCCTCCCAGCAATCGGACGGTCTCGGAGGGCCAGGCTTTCCAGACAACGGGTGCCGTGGGCGTGCCGGAATTGTCGGCGGTGAATTCGAGCGTCTGCGTGCGCACGTAATCGCCGCCGCGGAGCCAGACCACGACCCCTCCCTCGGGCCAAGGCCCCGCTTCCCGCAGGGTCCGAACGGCTTGTTGCGCGCGATCGAGTGTCGCGAAGGGAGCCTCCTCGGTTCCGGCGTTGGCATCGCTGCCGTGGGTGGCGACATGGTACACCGTTTCGGCCTGCAACCAACGGCAGCAGAGCACGGTCGCCAAGCCGGCCAGAGTCCACCCGAACAGAGAAGCTCGCGACAGCATCCGTGGCTGCCGTAAGCCGGAGTTGTTCGGAATTGCCCGCGCCACGAAATGGAGAACTGCATCTGGCGTCATGTGCGTACTCTCCTATAGAGTCAGATCAGCGATAGGTACCAATGGCGGCATGTGTTTCACGAGGACATCACCGATGCGCAGGTTTTGCTGGCTCCTGGCCCTGTTCCTTTCCGGAGGCATCACGTCGGCGGCCCGATCCGACTGGCCCCAATTCCGCGGGCCGGACGCGCGCGGTGTTTCCGATGCGCCGGGGTTGCCCGACCGCTGGTCCGCCACCGAGAACGTCGCGTGGAAAACGGAGATTCCCGGCCTGGGCTGGTCGTCGCCCATCGTCTCAAACAACCGCGTCTTTCTCACGACCGTGGTCAATTTGGGTGCAGGTGAGGAGCCACGCAAGGGTTTGTACCTGGGCGGGGACCGACCTGTGCCGCCCGATAGTGTACATCAGTGGAAGGTGCTGTGCCTGGATCTCGAATCGGGGACGATACTGTGGGAGCGGCAGGTGCACGAAGGGCAACCTGCCAGTTCGATTCACATCAAGAACAGCTTCGCGTCCGAGACCCCCGTCACCGACGGGGAACGCGTCTACTGCTCCTTCGGCAACCTCGGGACCTACTGCTTCGATTTCGACGGTGAGTTGATCTGGCAGCAAGCGTGCGCGCCGCGTCCCACCCGGCACGGGTGGGGGACCGCCGCTTCCCCGGCCCTGCACGCGGGACGTTTGTATCTGGTCAATGACAACGAGGAAGAGTCGTATCTCCTGGCGCTGGACGCACGCACCGGCGAGGAAATCTGGCGCGTGGCGCGCGACGAAAAGAGCAACTGGTCCACGCCGCTGGTGTGGCAGAACGAACTGCGCACCGAGATCGTGACGCCCGGCTCGGGTCAGGTGCGATCGTATGACCTCGACGGCCAGCTCCTCTGGTCGCTCACCGGCATGTCCACCATTACCATCGCCACGCCCTATCCGCACGACGGCTGGGTGTATGTCACCAGCGGCTTTGTGATGGACCCGAAGCGCCCCATCTATGCGATTCGCCCCGGCGCTGCAGGGGACATCTCGTTGCAGGAGGAAGAAACCTCCAATCAGTGGATCGCCTGGTGTCAGAAACAGGCGGCGCCATACAACCCCAGCACGATCGTGTACCAGGACCGGCTGTACGTGCTCTATGACCGGGGCATGATCGCCTGCTTCGATGCGCGTGACGGGCACGAGATCTTCGGCATGCAGCGACTCCCCAACGGCCGGGCGTTCACCGCGTCACCCTGGGCCTACGGCGGCAAAGTCTTCTGCCTCAACGAAGACGGCATCACGTCCGTGCTCCGCGCCGGTGATCAGTTCGAAGTCCTGCACACCAATGCGCTGGCGGAGGATGACATGTGCATGGCCACCCCGGCGCTGGCCGGTGACCGGCTGCTGATTCGCACGTCCGCGCGCCTCTATTGCATCCGCCAGTCGCAGTGAGGGCGGAGGGCGGAGGACGGAGGACGGAGGACGGAGGACGGAGGACGGAGGACGAGGCGCACATGGGAGGGCGAGGCTCCTGCCGAGCCGCATTCGAGATTCGAAATTCGAACGCGGCTCGGCAGGAGCCTCGCCCTCCCGAAATCGCCTCGCCCTCCCGGCGGCTCGGCAGGAGCCTCGCCCTCCCGGCGGCTCGGCAGGAGCCTCGCCCTCCCGAAATCGCCTCGCCCTCCCATGTGCGTCTCGCCCTCCCAGGTGCGGCGCGGTTCACGCGTCGATCCAGGTGCCTTCGGTCTCCAGCACGTAATCGAGCGGGCCGTTGACCTGCTTGGAATCCACGCCGCCGGCCTCGGCCACCGCGCGGACCACGTCGAAGTCAGCCACTTCGCGCACCAGGTCGTCGTTGGTAAACAGCAGCAATCGCGCCGTGTTGCCGCCGGCTTCCAGCAGGTCGTCACCGGGCGAGTCGTGCAGGACGGCTCGGTCGTAGCCGCCCCCGCCTTCCGCCGTGATGATTTCCCAACCTTGAGCGCCCACCAGATACGGTCCGGATGTCAGGGCGTAATTGGGCAGCTGCAGTGTGCTCAATTCGCTGACCGGCCGCAGCGTCGCGACATCGTCCGACGGCGAGCCGACCAGACGCAGCGTGTCCTGGCCTTCGCCGCCGCGGATGCGGAAGCCTTCCATCGCGGATGTGACGAAGATCAGCGGACGGCCATTGACCGTCACCCGATGGTGCGCTGATCCGGCCACAAAATCGACGGTGTCGTTGCCCGCTCCCGGCTCGATGATCACGGTTGTCTGCGATCCTCCCTGACGAATGGCGGCGGCCTGCTCGAGGCGTCCCGCTTGCGCTTCGGCCTGGGCCACCAGGTGCCGCAGCGCGTCGGGCGTGTAAGCCGCGAGCCCCCCAGGTCCCGAGGCAAAAAAGTTCCTCAGCGAGATGACCTGATTCCGGATCCAGCCCTCCTGGAAATCGACTCCGGTCCGGGCATCGTTCCCGTTGAGCACGACCGTGTAGCTGTCGGTTCCAAACGGGAACAACGCGGCGGGTTGCGTTTCGGTCACCACGTACGTCCCAACGCGTAGTCCGTCGAAGCGGTAACTGCCATCGTCCCCCGAGAGCGTCGTGGTCTTGACGATGTCCTGCGTCGTGACTTCGGTCAGGGTGATGGTCACGCCGGGGATCCCCACGGCCAACGGACTCTCCACCGCACCGGGCAGGATCGCGCGCACGGTGCCCGAGATGCTCGCGCGCAGCGAGCTGTCAACCGTCACGCTGGCGGCACTTTCCGAGATCGCGCCCTCACTGTCCATCGCCTTGTAGGTGAACCGCACGATCCCCGAGAAATTGGCCCGCGGAGGCGTGTAGGTGAACGAGCCGTCGGGGCGTCCTTCGAGCGTACCGGCCGTGGGCGGCCCGTATTCGACCGCCGTCAGCGCATCGTTGCCGGGATCCGTGTCGTTGACCAGGACGCCCAGTGCCGCGTCCACAACCAGAGGACCGTCGCCGGTGTGGGCGTAGATGTCATCCACCGCCGTCGGAGGCAGGTTCTGGACGACGACCAGCAAATCCGCAATCGCCGGCTTGTCGGGCTCGTCGTCATCGGTCACCGCCAGCCGGACCGGATAAGGCTCGTTACCCGGCCGGTTGTCCACATAACGGTGCGTTGCGCGAAACGAAGTGGTCCCTGCCGGGTAGTTGAATGTGTCCGTGGCCCCGTCGCCCCAGGTGATCACCAGAACGAACGTGTCGTTCACGCCGGGGTCTACGATCGTACCGCGGACCGTGGCCGTGGCCCCTTCGCTGATCGGCGACGTGATGGTCACGTTTTCGAACTGGGGCGGTACGTTGACGACCGAGATTTCAAAGACCTCGGTGCCCGTGGCCCCCTGTTCGTCGGTAACGCTCATCGAAAGCTCGAAGGAACCGTCGTCCGCATAGCCATGCGTGCCCGCGAAGGAACCGAACGTGGGCGGCCCCGCGACATCGATCGTCGCCGTGCCGTTGGCCGGCACGGATCCATCGCCCCAGTCAATCCGGTAGGCGAACGGCCCGGTGCTGTCCATGTCCAGGAACACGCCCAGTTGGTCCACCGTAAGCGGGCCTTCTTGAACAGATACATTGCCCGGTCCAAACACTTCGGGCGGCTGGTTTTCGGGCGTTTCCTCGGCGGTCGGTTCGTCCTCCCCGACGGTTGGCACAATCACCGCGTCCATAGCCGTTGCGCTCAGGACGGGCGACTGCTGCGCCGTCGCAGCCGCGAACTGATCCTCCTCGGCCACCGGCACCGGCGCGATCGCGACGGACGACGGCCCAACCGCGGGTGTCGTCTCGGCGGGTGTGGCGGCCCGCACGAAGACCGGGCCCATCGCTCGCTGACTCGCGAGGTTGACACCTTCGCCTTGCGCTGCCGGATCGCTGACGACAATCTCCAGCTGTTCCTCATCGAACCCCCCGTCGTCGTCCGTCACGCGTACGGTCACGACCCGCGTGCCCGCCTGGGTGTAGGTGTGGCTGCCATCGAACGAGCCACTGGTGGGAACGCCGGGCGACCCCGCCTCGTCGATCCTCGCCGCACCCGTGTCGGGAGTCGCGTTGTCGCCCCAGTTGATCGAGTACGTGAATGTCTCGCTGGTCCCGGCCACGGACCGCGTGAACCCGGGATCGGTGAAGACGCCGATGCTCGGTAGCGAGATCACCACGCCGACCGTTGCGGTCTGGTTGCCCACCACGCGGAGCGTGGGCGCCACATTCGTCACGGTGACCTGGAAGCTCCCGGTGGCCGTGCCGCCGTCATCGTCGGCGACCGTGACGGTCACCGTATACGTTCCGTTGTCGGCGTACACGTGCTGGCCGTCAAAGGACGCCAGCGTTGGCAGGCCAATGCCGCCGGGTTGCGTGATCGCAGGCACACCTTCACTGGCCGGCGTGCCGTCGCCCCAGTTGACTGAGTAGGTGAATGTCTCGCTGGTGCCACCTGCTGCATTGGCAAAGCCGGGATCACTCAGCCGCCCCAGCGGCTTGAGGTCCAGCGACGTTCCCTCCGCCACGGTTTGAGGCCCCGGCAGTGTCAGCGTGGGAGCCACGTTGGTCACGGTGACCTGAAAACTCCCGGTCGCAACTCCTCCATCGTCGTCCGTCACACTCACCGTCACCGTGTACGTCCCGTTGTCCGCGTACACATGTTGACCATCAAACGACCCTTGAGTGGGAGTCCCTGGTGCGCCCACCTGCGTGATCGCAGGCACACCTTCACTCAACGGCGTGCCATCGCCCCATTGAATCGAGTACGTGAACGTTTCACTCGTCCCTGCCGGGGCACTGGTGAACCCCGGATCGCTGAACTGCCCGAGGGGCTTGAGTTCCAGCAGCGTGCCTTCGGCGACGGTCTGCGCCTCAGGCAGCGTCAGCGTCGGCGCCACGTTAAGCACGGTGACGGTCAGCGTATCCGTGCCCGTGGCCCCATCGTTGTCGGTGACCGTCAGCGTGACGGTATAGACGCCGTCGTCCGCGTAGACGTGCGTGGGCTCAAGCGTGCCCGTCGCCGTTGCTCCATCCCCGAAATCCCAGCGGATGGTGTGCGTGTCCAGCTCGCCCGGATCCGTAAACGAGCCCGTGAAAGAGACCTCTTGACCCTCGTTGGCTGTCTGGTCCGCTCCCGCGATGACGACCGGCGGCGCGGGATTGATGGTCACTGGGACAGTCTGAGTTACCGCCCCGTCGCTATTATCGCGTACGGTCACGCTGATCGTGAACTGAAACGGACTCGCCGGCGGATTATCCCGATAAAGGTGCTGGGCCGTGAACGTTCGCGTGACTGCGTCCACCACCGCGTCGGAGGTGGTACCGTCTCCCCAGTCGACCACGGCCGTGTGTGTATCAACGCTCCCGGGATCGGTGAATGTGCCGTTGAGCGTCACCGTATCGCCTTCAAATGCCTCGGACGGGTCCGGCTGCAGCTGCGTGATTTCCGGAGGTGCGTTCTGCACGTTCATCGTGACCAGGCGAGTGACGGACGAACCACCGTCGTCATCTCTCACGGTGATGGCAGCCACGTACCGGCCCTCATCCACATACGTGTGGCTTCCGTCAAACGTCCCGCGCGTCAACACGCCCGGAGCTCCCGGCACGAGAATTTCGGCTTCACCTCCCCCGGGTTCCGTGCCGTCTCCCCAGTCGATCGTGTACGCAATCCGCTCCACGGTGCCGCCGGCTGCGTTGTCGAACCCAGGATCTGTGAACAACCCGATGTCCGACACCAGCACGGGTCCCTCGAACACC
This sequence comes from Pirellulaceae bacterium, assembly GCA_025459265.1. Classification (GTDB taxonomy): domain Bacteria; phylum Planctomycetota; class Planctomycetia; order Pirellulales; family Pirellulaceae; genus JAAYDI01. The sequence goes on from JALOQX010000146.1 coordinate 12,186, forward strand.
GTCTGCCGCCCGCGGACAAACAGGCTCGGCACCACGTTCTCCACCGTGACCTGCAACGAATCACTGCCGGCCAACTGGCCTTGGTCCGTCACTGACACAGTGACCGTGAATACGCCGTTGTCGGCGTACGTGTGCCGCAGCTCGAACGTGTTGTTCAGAAAGGGAATCAGCGTTTGCGGTCCGCCACCATCGCCGTAATCCACCGTGGCAGTCCAGCTCGGGGAATCAGGATCTTGAAAGGAGCCGCTCCCGACGAAGACGCCGCCTTCGCGAATCGTCACGTCGGCCCCGACATCCACAACCGGCGCAAGGAGCAGGCCCGGCCCTCCGTTGGCCAGTACCCGTCGACTTTCGAGCTGTTCGAACTGGAGCTGGCGAGCCGCCGACAGACGCCGGCTGGCAAGTCGGCCGGCAGACTTGACAGAGCGTCCGGCCCCGCGGCGTCCCTGAACCATCTCATCGCGACGCATGGCATTCCTCCTTGGTTCCATCAGCCACACCGCTGGCGCTGGAGACCGGGTGCACCCTCCCGCCGCGCGGGCTTTCCCGACGGCTCTCCATCGTCCGACTATGATGGTCAAACAGAATGGAGATCGCAAGTGGGCGGCGCAGTTTGCACAGACAAGGAAAAACGCCAAATCGCGGCAGGCACGCAGGTGCCCGGCCGCGGTGCACGGGGTCCGGGGACACCCTGCTGCCCGAAGCGCAAGCGAATGAACGACTTGCCGGCGCGCATGTGGTAAGATGAAGACCCGCTGGGAATGACCAAGCACCAAGGAACGACCTAGCACCAATGACCACGCACCAATGAATGACCAAGCCCTAATAACCAAGCCACGATCCGGCATTCAGAAGACAACCCGGCCTTTGGGGATTGGTCATTCTTCCGGGCTTGGTCATTGGGGATTCCTTGGTGCTTGGATATTGGGGCTCGGTCATTGCCTGCGGGTGATTGTCTCCAGCAACGTATTGGTGCTGGCGATTCTCCCGGGGGGGGCGTTGCTGTCCACGAACGTGTCGGGCTGCCGTATCGGCCAGCGTCCGGTGGATCCGGGGATTGGCACAGCAAGGGTGCGGGGCGGGGCGCTGAGTGTCGAGTTTCGTGACAATGCCGAGTCGCCACAGCTGTTGAGCGGTGTCGACCGGCTGTTCCATGTCGACCACGCACCTGCATTCGACGCGTTTGACCCGAACGACCCGGGTTCGTCGGCGGGGCTGAACTTCGAGCACATCATTTCGGGACACAACGATCCGGCGAATTGGTTTGCGCCGCGCCACGG
>JALOQX010000147.1 GCA_025459265.1 Pirellulaceae bacterium
CTCCGCGAGGCTCACGCGCTATGGATCGCTTTGGGAATGATAATTATGATGATTAGAAACCCTAGAAGTTTTTGGAATTTAGACGTTATTAATAGCACTATGAATCAGCAGAGTCTGATCTTCGTTGTTGATAAATCACGCTCTGATTATCTTCTGCGATTCTATTGAGACAATCATTCAATTCACTTGTTATAACGGCAGCATGATAAAAAGTGTCCAACATAAGCCTATCAGAAACCATACCCTCATTCAGGCTCTCTTGAGTCAAGTAAAATAGATCATTTATCTCGACTGCTGTTTGCTCAGGAATTAGTTTGTTTTCCTTTGCCAATTCAAAAAAAGTAGAAAATGAAGCACAAGAACATCCGAGCCACCCGCCTCCCCAGCCACCCGTTGGTCAGCGCTGGGCAGCCCGCGTCGCCTGGGTATCGGTGATCGCCGGACCGGATGCCGAGCGCAGATCGATCAGCGTCGATGGCGGGAGTCGGTCCAGCCGACCGTGCTGCAGCACCAGTTGGCTCAGGTGCGCACATTTCTCCGCGGCCGAGGCTTCCCCGGGTGCTTCCCGGCCGGGGGCGTGTCCCCAGCGGACCTCAAGAGTCATGTCACCCACGCCGCTGGGCGTCAGACCTACCGGCCGGGCGGCCGAGCGCCCCGCGACCGCGTCGATCGGCGCTCCCAGAGGCAACAGCACGAATAGCGGTTCAGGTGGTTCGGCAACGTCGTGCGGCAGCTCGCGCCGCACCAGGATCCACTCCAGCCCCATCTCGGCCCAGACTTCCTTCAATACCGATGCGATCTTGGCCGCTCCCGACACCGCCGGGTCACCGTACGGCATGCCGACGCCGCCTGCCGGCAACGTGTTTCCGGCCTCGACGCGCAGGTACGCACGTGTCTGGCTGGCCGAAAAATCCTCCGGCGGCAGGAACACCCCTTCGGTGTCCACCGGCCAGAAGCAGTCGCCCTTCCAGCGCGGGTCCCGCGTACGCACCATGATCACGGGCTCCCGATAGCGCAGTTCGACAAACACCTGAGGCCCCGTGTCGCCCGGCCGTTTTCTGGCCGAAACCGCCTCAGCTACCCAGGCATTGAGCTCAAACGCCTGCACGACGCGCTTAGTCAGATCGGGATCCAGAACCGAAAGCGTGGAGAGGCTGCCGTCCCGCATGACTTGGGCGCGAATGTCAGTGCGGATCCACGGTGGGGTGGGAGTGATTTCGAAGCTGTCAACCGTAAGCAGATACTGGCTGCGCCGGGAGATGTCGCCGCCGAACTTTGCCCAGGCTACGTAAGTTCCGATTACGAACAGCAGCAGCACGACGACAATGCCAATCACCCCGCGCCCACTGCCGGCCAGCGGGGCCAGCGCCTGCCGCAGCCTCGCCGCCACCTGTCCCGTCCACGCCGAACCCTTGCGACTCTTCATGACCATCCTCCGTGATGGCGGGTGGGGCAGCCCTCGGCAGCCACCTCCACTGGTTCCAGCCGGGCCTTTATCTACCAGATCTCGATATCTGTTTCCAGCTCGACCCCCAGACGATCTCGTACCTGGCTGCGGACGAGTTCGATGAGCCGCACAACATCGTCGCTCGTCGCCCCGGCGCGGGCCACGACAAAATTGGGGTGATGGTCGCTGATTTCGGCACCGCCGATCTTGGCTCCCTTCAGACCGGCCTGCTCGATCAACTCGGCGGCGCGGATGCCGATCGGGTTCTTGAAGAGCCGCCCCATGTTCTCATCCGAGGGGGGCTGTTTCGACTTCTTGACGATCCAGATCCGCTGGAGCCGCTTGATCAACTCCGCACGGTCGTCGCGTTCCAACGCGAAATGGGCACGCAGAATTACCAGTTCGTCGATGTTGCTATACCGATACGCGAATCGCAGCTCATCCCGCTGGTGCGTGACGATTTCACCCGACAGGGTCATTACCTCCGCCGAGGTCGTCCACTGTCCCACGTCGTGGTTGTCCGTCCCTGCATTGCCGTGCAAGGCTCCCCCCACCGTGCCGGGGATCCCGACCAGCGGTTCCAGGCCCGCCAGGCCTTCGCGAACGGCGGTGGAAATGACATGGCCCAGTTTCGCCCCGGCTCCCGCCGATATGACGTTGTCCGCGATCGTAATCTGGGCAAAGGCGGCCGCGCCGAGGTGAATCACCAGGCCAGGCACGCCCTGGTCGCGTACCACGATGTTCGAGCCGCCCCCCAGAATGCGGACTGACACGTCGTTTTCGCGGCAACGTCGGACCAGTCCCGCCAATTCCTGCGGGTTGGTCGGTTCTGCGAGGTACTCGGCGTGTCCGCCGAGCCGCAGCCACATGAAGGGTGCCAGCGGCTCCCGCTCCCGCACGATATGCTCAAAACCGGCGAACATGCTCATGAATACCAGCCTCCGCGGGACCCCCTGAGCGGTCGCAGACCGCGCCACGGGCAAGTCCGCGAGCGGTCCGTACGAGACGACCGATGTGGCGCGATCGTATCAGATTGCGCTGCAAGTGACGAGTCCTGCGGATCCAGTGCTTTGTCCACGCTGAATACTGGGGTGGCTGGGGACGAACGAAGTGAGCCCCCAGCTGCGAAAAGCTGGGGGCGAGCTGAAGCTCGACCCCAGCCACCCATCCGACGGCCATGCAACTCCCAGACCAAGCCCCGAAGTGGCGCCGGAGCTACAGCCGCTTGTGACGCAGCCACAGGCTGTTGGCGACGACCGACACGCTGCTCAACGCCATCGCGGCAGCGGACAGGGCGGGCAATGCGTGGAGGATGCGCGGGCCGGCCAGCGGCACGATCAACCCCGCTGCCAGCGGCAGCAACGTGATGTTGTAGAGGAATGCCCAGGCGAGGTTCTGGCGGATGGTGCGCAGCGTGGCACGTGCCAGCAGGATAGCCTCGCCGACTTTCCGCAGGTCGTGGCGGGTGAGCACGATATCGGCCGACTCGATGGCGACACCGGTGCCCGAGGCCAGCGCGATCCCCAGATTGGCGGCGGCCAGTGCCGGGGCATCATTGATGCCGTCTCCGACCATGGCCACGCGCCGCCCTTGCTGCTGCAGCTGATGGACGATGCGCTGCTTGTCGGCCGGCGTCACGTCGGCAATGACCTGGGAGATACCCACCTGGTTGGCCACCGCCATGGCAGTGGCGTGTCGATCTCCCGAGAGCATGAGGACGTCCAGGCCGGCACGGCGCAGGCCCGCGACCGCCTCGGCGCTTTGCGGTGCCGCCACGTCGCAGAGGGTGATCGTTCCGAGCCACGAGCCGTTGCGGGCCACATACAGCACCGTGTGCCCAGCGACGTCAGCCAATGGAATCCCGCAATTCCGTGGCGCCGTTGTCGGAGACCCAATGTCGCTCATGGGCACGGCGAACTGCTCGAGCAGGCTGCGGTTTCCCACCAGGACCACGTCGTTGTCACCTCGTCCGACAATCCCTTTCCCGGGCACGACCTCAAGCTGGTCGACAGGCGTGCCGCGCATCGAGCGGGCTGTCGCCGCCGCGACGATGGCCCGTGCCCAGGGGTGGCTGCTCAGCTGCTCGACACGCGACGCGGTGAACAGCACCTCGTGTTCATCATGCCCTGATGCCGGACGCACCCCGACGACCTGCGGCTGCCCGAGCGTGACCGTGCCCGTTTTGTCCAGCACAACGAGGTCAACGCGACCGGCCTCTTCCAGGGCCTGCGCGTTCTTGATCAGAATGCCCTGTTCGGCTCCCCGTCCGGACCCCACGAGCACCGCCGTAGGTGTCGCCAGCCCTAAGGCACACGGGCAGGCGACGATCAATACGGCAACGGTGCACGTCAGCGCGGTGGATACGTCGCCCAGCAGCAGCCAGACCAGCAAGGCAGCGGTCGCCACGACCAGCACGCCGGGAACGAACCAACCGACGACGCGGTCCGCGACGCGCTGTACGTTGGCTTTGGACTCCTGCGCACGCCGGACCAACTCGACCATCTGCGCCAGCACTGTTTCGCCGGCACAGCGCAGAACGCGCGCCTGCAGCGACCCGCCACCATTGATCGTGCCGGCGAAGATCACATCTCCCGGCTGCTTGGCGACCCAGGTGGACTCGCCGGTGAGCCACGCCTGATCGACGTCGCTCGCTCCGCTGACGATGCATGCATCCAGCGGGATCTTGTCGCCGGGCCGTACGAGGATCACGTCATCGACGGCGACCTGATCGGCGGGCAGTTCGCGGACCGTCTCCTGGCGGATGACGTGTGCCTGGGGTGGGCTCAGTTCGAGCAGTCGCCGAATCGCCTGGGACGCCCGTCCCTTGGCCCGCGCCTCGAGGTATTTGCCGAGGGAGATGAACGTGAGAATCATGGCGGCGTCGTGAAAGGTCAGACTCTGCGTCCCCTGTACGACGCCGACGACGCCCGCGACGTAGGCGGTGCTGGTCCCCAGCGCCACCAACGTGTCCATGTTGGCCGCTCGCTGCCGCAATCTGCTCCAGGCGCCGCGGAGGTACGGGCCGCCCACGTACACCTGCAGGAACGTCGCCAGCAGCAGTTGGAGGCCGCTCATGACGCGGTGTTCGCCCCACGGCAGCCACGGAGCGTGACCGTGCAACAGTCCCAGGGCGATGAGCAGCCCGAGCGACACGCCGAAGCGGCGCAGCCACGAGCGCGCCGCGGCCTGTTCCTGGTCGGCCATCCGCTGGGCCGCACTCTGCGCCGGCACCGCCGGCTGAGCGCGGTAGCCAGCCCGTTCGATGGCACGTTGCAGCTCGGCCACTCCTGTCTTGTGCGGGTCAACGACGATGCTGGCCTGGTTTGTCGCCAGGTTGACATGCGCAGCGGACACGCCGTCCACATTCAGGAGCGCCTGTTCGACATGCCGCATGCAGCTGGCGCAGCGCATGCCCTGCACTTCCAGGAGAATCTCCACGTGCCTGGCTCCCATTGCCCGAGACAACCCGGCGCTATTCTAGGGGGACAGCACCAATTCGGCCTCCCGGCGTAGCCTGAAGCGCACGCGAGCGAAGCAATTGCCTTCGCCTACCCAGCCTGATGCGTGGGGTGAAGAATCGACAGCGATACCGCCGCCTCCAATGGCACCGCCGGGGAAATCTGCCAGAATAGGGCCATTCGTAGCTTGGGAGCGCGTGCAATGGCGTCGGCCGAGGTGATTGCGATTGGCGACGAGTTGACCAGTGGTGTGAGGCTGGACACGAACTCTCAGTGGCTTGCCCAGCAGCTGGTGTTGCTGGGTGTCCCGGTCGCGTGCCACACGACGGTCGGTGACGAGCAGGGAGCGATCGTGGCGGCCCTCGCGGACGCCTGTCGCCGCGCGGACATCGTGGTAGTGAGCGGCGGACTGGGGCCGACGGCCGACGACCTGACCCGCCAGGCCCTGGCGCGACTGGCCGGCCAGCCGCTGGTCCAGGACGACCAGGTGCTGGCGCACATTCGCCAGCTGTTTGCCCGTCGCGGCCGCCCGATGCCGGAGCGCAACGTGATCCAGGCGCAGTTTCCCGCCGGGAGCCAGCCGCTGGCCAACACGCACGGGACGGCCCCCGGCATTCGGTTGCGAGTCGCTCGCACCGCGGAAGGCTGGAGCGATGTCTTCGCGCTCCCGGGCGTGCCGGCTGAGCTGAAGGAGATGTGGGCGAACCAGGTCGCGCCGGCGATCCTGGCGCTCCTGGGTCCGACGCGTCGGGTCATTGCACAGCGGCAGCTGCGGTGTTTCGGGGCCGGGGAAAGCGAGATCGAGGGGCTGCTCCCGGACCTGATCCAGCGCGGCCGCGATCCCACGGTGGGCATCACGGCCAGCCGTGCGACGATCACGCTGCGGATCACGGCCGTGGGGGAGACCGCCCAAGCCTGCCGCGCTAAGATTGAGCCGACGGTGGCGACCATCCGCGCGTGCCTGGGCACGCTGGTCTATGGCGAAGGGAACGATGAACTGCAGGATGCGGTGAGTTGCCTGCTGGCGGATCGCGGAGCGACGTTAGCGACCGTCGAATGGGGCACGGCCGGTCTGGTCGCCAGCGCCCTGGGCGAAGTGCCCGGCATCGCGCTGTATTACCGAGGCGGAGTCGTGATTCGGGACTATGCATCGCTGGCCAGGCTACTGGACATCACCGTGAACACATCCCGCGGTCAGGCGGGCGACCCCGCCTCGCTGGCGGCCCGCATGGCCATCGCAGTGTGCGACCGGTGTGAAGCCGACTACGGGCTGGCGGTGGGGCCGTTTCCGCGCGTCGATCCGGCCACCACGCCGCCGCCGCAAGTCCATGTGGCGGTCGCGCGGCGCGGCCGAGTCCATGTGGAACCCTTCGTGTTTGCCGCGCACCCGGACCTTCAGCGGACCCGGTGTGCCAAGCAGGCCCTGAATCTGCTGCGGCTCACCATGTTAGACCAGCGGCTGGAAACGACCCGGCGCAGTGAATGAAGGTGGAGCGACGATGCGACATCGCGATGCCGTGAGCACCCTGTGCGCTTGCTTGTTCGTCATTCATCTCGTGGCGTCCCCCGGTGCCGGTGCAGATTGGCCCACGTGGCGGGGCAGCGGCGCGCGGGGTGCGACGACCGCCGAGTCATTACCGCCCGCGCTGTCGCTCCAGTGGCGGCTGCGGCTGCCCGCACCAGACCCCGCCTGGCCGGCCGAACAAGGCAAGGTGCGCTTTGACGCGTCCTACGAGCCAGTGGCCGCCCGCGGGCTGCTCTTCGTGCCGTCGATGGTCGACGACAGCGTAGCTGCCTACCAACTGGCGGACGGCGCGCTGCGCTGGCGCTTCTTCGCCGACGGCCCCGTGCGATTCGCCCCGGTCGTCCACGGTGACCGCGTGCTGTTCGTATCGGACGATGGGCACCTGTACTGCCTGCATGCCGACAGCGGCGTGCTGGCCTGGAAACTGCGGGGCGGACCGGATGATCGGAAAGTGCTGGGCAATGATCGCCTGATTTCGATGTGGCCGGCCCGCGGCGCGCCGGTGGTGTACGACGATACCGTGTATTTCGCGGCAGGCCTGTGGCCGTTCCTGGGCGTTTTCGTGCATGCCGTGCAGATCGACTCGGGCCAGATCGTCTGGACCAACAGCGGCAGCGGCGCGCAGTACACCGTGCAGCAGCACAGCAGTCCGGCCTTTGCCGGCATCGCACCGCAGGGATATCTGTCGGCCAATGCATCTTGCTTGCTTGTGTCGGGCGGCATGACGGTTCCAGCCGCATTCGATCGACGAACTGGCCGACTGCAGCACTACCGACCGGGCGATCGCCAGTTAGGCAAGGACCAGGGCGGCTATGCAGTAATCCTCGGCTCGGACTGGTACGCCGTGCGCGGCGGGCTGTTTCGGCTCAGCGATGGTGCGGCACTGGCCTCGACGCCCGTCGACTTGGTGGCTGCGGAGGGCGCGTACGGGACTCAGGGGGATCAGCTCGTCGCCTACGAAGATCGCCTCGTGCGGACGGTGGAAACGAAAGTCGACAAACAGGGCAAGGAACAACAGACGGTCAAGGAAGATCTCCCCGTGCGGTGGAGGCGACCTCTGCCTGCCGGGATCACGACGCTGCACGCCCGGACGGCCGACCGGTTTGTGATGTCCGACGGCGGAACGCGAGTGATGTTGGTCAGTCTGCCCGGCGGGGAGGGCGAAGCCTGCCAGGGGGAGTGGGAGTTCGTGCTGGATGCCGCGGTGTGGCAGGTGCTGGTCGCGGATCAGCACCTGGTGGTTGTCGATCAGGCTGGCGGGGTGTACTGCTTCGGTGCGCGCGCGGACGGCCCGACGGTGCCGGCGCAGATCAGCGACGTGCCCAGCCGGACGGACTTGCCTGTGCCCGGGGGGACGACCGCGTCATCGCCGGCGGACGCGTGGCTGACACAGACCCCGGCCCGGGCCGGTTACGCGGTGATCGACCAGCCGGACGATGTGCAAGCGGTGGTGGCGCTGGGTGCGGCCACCGACTTCCATATCATTGCGCTGGTGGACGACCAGCGTGCCGTGGATCGGCTGCGATCCGACCTGCGTTCACGAGGTTGGCTCGCGGCGCGCATCGCCGTCGTCCGCGGCAATCTGACCACGGCCCAGCTGCCTCCGTACATGGCCGACCTGGTGATCGCGCCCAGGCTGCTTGGCTCGGCCACGATGGACGCGAGCGCCCGGGCGCTAGAGGTGCTGCGGCCGTACGGCGGCGTGGCGCTCGTGGGCGACCACCACTTAGCCGAGTCGTGGTGGGCCGCCGCAGACGCGGCGCGGCCGCGGGAATATCAATTGGGGCGCAGCGGGGCGTGGTTACGCATCGAGCGGCCGGGGCCGCTGCCGGGTGCCGGCGCGTGGACCAGTCAGAACGGGGACGCGGGCAACACGTTGGTTTCGGCCGAGACGCGCGTCCGCACGCCGCTCGGCTTGCTCTGGTTCGGCGGACCTTCGAATCGCGACGTGCTGCCGCGGCACGGTCACGGCCCCACGCCGCAGGTGATCGGTGGCCGTCTGTTCATCCAGGGGCGCGACATGCTGCGCGCGGTCGATGTCTACACCGGGCGACTGCTCTGGCAGCGGGCGTTTCCGGACGTGGGGATTTTCTACGACAATCTGGGACACCATCCCGGCGCCGGCGCGATTGGCGGTAACTACGTCACGACGACGGACAGCATCTATCTCGTCTGGGGACGGCGTTGCCTGCGGCTGGACCCGGCCAGCGGGGCCACGCTGGCCGAGTTCGTGCTGCCGGCGGACGCATCCGGACCGCAACCCTTCTGGGGCTACGTGAGCGTTGAGGATAACTGGTTGATCGCCGGGAGCTCGCCCATGCTGCTGTTGGCAGCTGCGCCCGGTGAGAAGTTGGACAAGGACGACAAGGAGCAGCTCCAGCGGAACGTGCCGCTGTTCGCGCAGTTTGGCGAAGGCAGCCACCGGCTGGTCGTGATGGACCGGTTCACGGGTGAAGTGCGTTGGACGCGTGATGCGCGTTTCAACTTCCGGCACAACGCAATCGCGGTCGGCAACGGCAAGGTGTTCTGCATCGATCGCATGACCGAGCAGCGTCTGGCGCATTTCCGCCGGCGGGGCCAGGTGCCGGTCGCCGACTTCTCGCTGCTCGCACTGGATCTGGAAACCGGCGCAGTCGTGTGGGAAAACACCGAGCACGCATTCGGCACCTGGGTCGCTTACAGCCGGGCGACGGGCTTGCTCTTGCAGGCGGGCAGCAAGAATCGCGACCGGGCCGCGGACGAGGTGGGTGCGGGACTGGCGGTGTTCGACGGGGGCACGGGCCAGCTGCGGTGGCGCATTGACGATGACTACGGCGGCCCACCGCTGCTCTATCCGGACACCATTGTCACGCAAGGAACCGCCTACGATCTGGCGACCGGTCAACGCAAGATGCGGAAGCACCCGCTGACGGGTGAGAGCATCCCGTGGAAGTTCGCGCGCAATTATGGGTGCGACACGGCGATCGGCTGCGCACACCTCCTGACCTTTCGCAGCGCCGCGGCGGGCTATTACGACCTGGCGCAGGATGGCGGCACCGGCAACTGGGGCGGGTTCCGGTCCAGCTGCACCGCCAATCTGATCCCGGCGGATGGCGTGCTGAACGCACCCGATTACACGCGTACGTGCACCTGCAGCTATCAGAACCAATGTTCCCTGGCACTCGTGTCGATGCCCGACGTCGAGACCTGGACGTTCAATGCGGTGCCCTCCAGCAGCGGGCGTGTCACGCGACTGGGGATCAATTTCGGGGCGCCGGGAGATCGCCGCGATGAAGAAGGGACGCTGTGGCTGGAGTTCCCGAGTGTGGGCGGACCGTCGCCCGACGTGCCGTTGACCATTTCCGGTGCGGCGCTGGAGTACGAACGGCAGCATGCGTCGCTGATACCGGGTGATCACCGTCCGTGGGTATTTGCGTCGGGCGTGCGCGATGCACGGCATGTGCGGATCCGGCTGGCCGGAGCGGACGCGGCCGCGGCGGCGGCGGGAATCTACACGGTGCGGCTGTACTGGCGCACGCTGGCGGCGGACGCGGCGCCGCGTGGGGTGTCCCTGCAAGGCGTGCGAGTCGACGGTATGCCACTGGCCACGACGTCGGGTCTGGTGCACGAGTATCGCGGCGTGCACGTCGACCAGTTCTTGGAAATCGACCTCGACATGCCCGGCACCGCCCAGGCGGCGGACCCGGCTCGCGGGCCGCTGCTGTGCGGGATAGAAATGGTCCTTGATCCGCGCTGAGGTACAACTCCCGCCATGATCCGACGACCGCCGCACCGACACGGTGCCTTATCCCTGCCGACGCTGATGGTTCTCTCCGCTGTGCTGCTGGCGTTACTGATCGGGTTCCTGATCTGGGACACGCGTCCGCCCTCCGCGCGCGGCGTGGAACCGCTGCTGGTGTACTGCGCCGCGGGGCTGCGTTACCCGATGGAGGAAGTCGTGGCGCAGTACCAGCGTGAGTACGGCGTGGCGACCACGGTGCAGTATGGCGGTTCCAACACGCTATTGAGCCAGGTTGCGGTGAGCCGTGTCGGCGACCTCTTTCTGGCCGCGGACGACGCGTTTGTGCGGCGAGGACAGGAACAGGGACTGCTGGCCGAAGTCATTCCGCTGGCGACGATGGACCCGGTGATCGCCGTGCGCAAAGACCGTCCGCGGCGGGTGACCAGCCTGGCCGATCTCCTGCAGCCCGACGTGCGCGTGGCCTGCGCCAATCCCGATGCCGCGGCCATCGGCGACACGACGCGCAGGTTGTTGCAGCGTACCGGCGAGTGGGAGTCGCTGCAGGCGCACATCCAGCGTGCAGGCGTGTTCAAGCCGACCGTCAACGACGTAGCCAATGACGTGAAGCTGGGGAGTGTGGACGCGGGAATCGTGTGGGATACGACGGCGGCGGCCTACCCCGAACTGGAAGCGGTCCGCATCCCCCAGCTCGACGGCGAACCCGCGCGCGTGGAAATTGCCGTGCTGGCCTCCACACGCCAGCCGGCGGCAGCACTGCACTTCGCCCGGTACGTCAGCGCGCGAGATCGCGGGCTGCAGACGTTTGCCACCCACCACTACACCGTCGTCGACGGCGATCGCTGGGCAGATGTACCCGAGATCACATTCTTCGCCGGTTCAGTCAACCGCCGGGCGCTCGAACCCGTTCTCAACCAGTTCCAGCAGCGTGAAGGCATCGTCATCAACACCGTGTACAACGGCTGCGGGATCCTCACCGCTCAGATGCGCATTGCCGCCGACAACCAGGGACTGGGCTTCCCCGACACGTACATGGCGTGCGACGTCCACTATCTCGAGACGGTCAAGGACTGGTTCCAGGACGCCGTCAACGTCTCCGACACCGATATCGTGATTGCTGTGCAGAAGGGCAACCCGAAGTCGATTCAGTCGCTGCAGGATCTGCTGCGGCCGGGTGTGCGGGTGGCGGTCGGCCAGCCCGAACAGTGCACGATCGGCGTGCTGACGCGGCGGCTGCTGGAACACGAGGGGCTCTACGATCAACTCCTGGAACAGCATGTGGTCACCCAGACCGAAACGTCCGCCCTGCTGGTGCCGGCCGTCACCACGCGCGCCGCCGACGCGGCGTTGGCCTACCGCACCGACACGCTGGCCGAGCGTGACAAGATCGACGTTGTGACGGTTGATTCGCCGTTAGCCAGGGCGATTCAGCCGTACAGCATCGCGCGGTCCAGCGACCATAAGGAACTGGGCCGGCGTCTGTTTCGGGCGATCAGTCAGTCCCGCGAGGCGTTCGAGGCTGCCGGGTTTCATTGGCGCTTGGCGGAGTCGACCGGGCCGGAATGAGCACGCCGCGGAAGAGGGCCGAACACATGATCTCGCGGGTATCACCATGAAACTGTCCGCAGGTGCTGACGTGCCGCCCGATCGACCGCACCGGGTCGGATCGGACATCCCGTTTTACATCGTGCTGGGGACGATCGGCGGCGTGTATGTGCTGTTGATTGCGGGCCTGATTGTGGCCGACGTGGCGTACATGGTCCAGGGAACAGCGGATCCTGCCGGGGCGGCGCAGATCGACGCGGAAGCGCACCCGTGGGTCGTGGCGCTGCTGGGCAACCCGATTGGTCGAGCGTTGCGCACGCCCGAGATCCAGTACTCGATCAAGCTCAGCCTCATTTCCTGCACGATCACGACGATCCTGGCGCTCTGGGTGGCCGTGCCGGTCGGCTACCTGCTGTCCCGGCACACGTTCCCGGGGCGCAACCTGATCGACGCCGTACTGGACATCCCGATCGTCCTGCCGCCGCTGGTGGTGGGGCTGAGTCTGCTGATCCTCTTCCAGTTCGTTCCTGTGTGGCTGCGTGAACGGGTCGTGTACGAGATCCCTTCAGTGATCCTGGCGCAGTTCATGGTGGCGTGTGCGTTTGCGGTCCGCACGATGCGGGCCACGTTCGACCAGATTGACAGTCGACGCGAACAGGTGGCGCTGACGCTGGGCTGCACCCGCGCGCAGGCCTTCAGTCGCGTGGTGCTGCCCGAAGCGCAGCGGGGCATGCTCACCGCCGCGACGCTGGCGTGGGCACGTGCGTTGGGCGAGTTCGGCCCGCTGCTGGTGTTTGCCGGCGCGACCCGGAACAAGACCGAAGTCTTGTCGACCAGTGTGTTTCTCGAGCTGAGCATCGGCGATCTCGAGGCCGCCGTGGCTATTTCGCTGATCATGGTCGGTGCGGCCATGGTCGTGCTTGTGGTCACGCGGCTGTGGGGCTCGCGGCTGTTATCGATCTAGACCGGAAACGCGGTGCATCGTGATTCAAGTGGAGAAAATCGGCGTGCGGGCCGGCGACTTCCGTCTGGAGGACGTCAGCCTGGAGGTGCCGACCGGGGGCTACGCCGCGTTGATGGGGAAGACCGGCAGTGGCAAGACCACGCTGCTGGAAGTCGTCGCGGGCCTCAAACCCGTGTTCGCCGGGCGGATTGCGCTGCAGGGAATCGATGTCACCCGCCGCAAGCCGGCCGAACGGAATCTCGGGTACGTGCCGCAGGATGGCGCCTTGTTCACCCGCATGACGGTCCGCGAGCACCTTGGTTTCGCGCTGGTCATCCGCCGTTGGACTCGGGCAGCCATGGCCAGCCGGATCCAGGAACTGGCCCGGCTGCTCGAAATCGAACACCTGCTGGATCGCACCCCGACTGGCTTGAGCGGCGGGGAGCGGCAGCGCGTCGCGTTGGGCCGCGCGCTCGCCTTTCACCCACGCACACTCTGCCTCGACGAACCCCTCAGCGCACTGGACGACGCGACGCGCAGCCAGCTCTACGACCTGCTGCGACACGTGCGCCGCGAAACCGGTGTCACCACGCTGCATGTCACGCACAGCCTGCACGAAGCCCAACAACTGGCTGACATCATCTATCGCCTCGAATCAGGGCGTGTTGTGCCGTTGACCGATCGTGCGACGGCGTGACGGTGGGCGGAGGGCGGAGGACGGAGGGCGGAGGACGGAGGGCGGAGGGAAGGGACGTGGGACCAGCAAGGAGGGACCAGCGACGAGGGACGAG
>JALOQX010000428.1 GCA_025459265.1 Pirellulaceae bacterium
GTCGGGACGGGGCGGGATGAAACCGGGAATCGCTTCGTCCTGCAGAAAAGCGAAGTCGGCCACGAAGTGTCCCTGTCGCAACATGTGCTGGCAACGGGCCAGGTACGTCAACCAGGCATCGGCCATGGGCCACCAGGTCACGTTGCTGTCAAAGTGCGTGCCGACATGTGCCCATTGGAATCCCGGTTTGGCGTCCAGCCGCGGCTGATGGACCCAGAAGCAGAGCACGTTCCGTGTCAGACCGTCGCAGAATGCCGCGTCGCCGATGTCTTTCATGTTCCAGGGGGTGGCCGTCCAGTCACAGGCGAAGCTGGTAAACGCCTCGGCCTGGCAGACCGGCTTGCCGTAAATGTGCGCCGCACACGCTGCCTGTTTCACTGTCGGGTTCGTGCTGGAAGGCCACGCGATGGGGCCGTCGGGCTCCGTGTTCCGTTTCCAGTACTCACCCATGGGCACATCGTTGATGCCCAGGCACTGCAGGGCGTCGATCCAGTGATCAAAAAACGGCCCACCGGACTCTGGATGCGTTCCTCGCAGGCCTCCACGCAAAGTCAGTTCACGCAGGCGGCCGTAGTAATTGGCCGCAACCAGGTCAGCGGCCGTGCGGCGGTAATCTTGCAGGAACCGATTCGTCTCCGCGGCACTATCGACGGTCAGGCCCAGCACGGCAGGCAGCCACGGTAGCGGATCGTAACCGCGCCGCCGCTGAAATTCCTCGCGCATGCGCGGCGTCCACGTCGGCTGCCCTAGTTCCCAACTGTCGATGTGGAAGTACTGAAGCGTCTTACCGACGAGCGGACCGGCGTCGGCGATCAGCTTCGCGCCCGTCTCGGCAAAATGCGCGTCCATCGCCGCCGCGCTCATCGTGTCGATCTCCAGTCCTGCCGGTCCGGAGCCGACGCACTTGGTCACGTTGCCGTGCAGCGTGCAGCCGATCCGCAAGACTTTCCAGCTGCCCGGCGGGACCTCCCAGTTCAGTACACCGTCTGGATTCACGTACTCTGTCACATCGGTCGCACGACTCCGGTCCCACCGCAATCGCGGCCCCGGTTTGCCGTCGGCCACCTCCGCTCGGGATAGCAGGGCGACTTCGGCCACCTGCACGTTGTACGCTGCGCCGTCGCGAAAAGGATGAGCCGAAAGAAACACTACGCGAAAACTCTTGGCGCGCACTCCACCGAAAGCAATGGTGACCGGGTCACGCGGCTTGAGCGTGAGGCGCGTGATCGAGTGAAACGACTGGCCATCGTCTGACCGCTGCACGTCGACTTCCTTTGGCCCGCAGTCCGGATAGGGTTGGAGGAACAACCCGGCAGCCTCCTGCGGTTCATCGAAGTCAAACTGCAGGAACTCAGGCTTCTCGGCCGTGGGCCCCAGGCCGGGTTGGTCGCCATTCGAGACCCAGCGGGACTCGTGATTGCCATCTTCTGCCAGGGCGGGGCCATAATCCTGGTATTGTGAGCTTGCCCGCAGAATATACGCGTCCCGCTCCGGCGTAGGCGCCGCCAGCACGACGATATCGTGGTAGAAGTCCTGCGTGGCTGGTGGTTTCGGCAGTGCCAGGGCGATGCTGCCCGGGCCTTTGGCCGCCGCCTGTACGGAAACGAGTTTCTTCGCGGCGTGTTCCGGAGTCACCCACGGTCCGCCGCAATCCCAGCCGCTGCACAGGTTCACGCCCAGGGCGATCCCGCACCGGTCTGCCTCGCGGACCGCGTGCTTGTACAGCTCACGCCACGGGGCACTCATGAAATGCGGTCCGCGCGGCACATCGGGCCCTGTCTCGCCCGCGTCGAACAGCAGCGCTCCACGGATTCCCTGTCTCGCCATCTCCTCGAAATCGCGTGTAATGCCTTCCGGGCTGGCGTTGCCGTTGAGCCACCACCAATAGCACCACGGTCTGGACTCATCCGGCGGCGTTGCCAGCGCGGCGGCAAGATCGTCCGTCGCCTGCTCATTCGGTTCCGTCGCCCAGGCGGGGCCAGCCGCCAGCAGAAGAGCCAGCATCCACCTCGAGATGGTTCGTTTCCAGGCTGCCATGGGAATCCTCGTGATCTGGAGTGTCAGCACAGCGTTTCAGACGCGTTGTTCCTGTTGTCGCCGCATGTAGACCGGTAGCTTGCCCTTCACTTCTCCAGCGGCAGCAGCTTGATATTCTTGAACCAGCAGCGGCTGCCATGATCCTGCAGGCCGATGTAGCCGTGACGGGGATGGTTTTTCCAGGCGGTGCCGGTGAACTTGTGCGTGGAACCGTCGGGGCGCTTGCTTGGCTCATCCCACTCGTCCAGATCCATGCGAGTCACCAGCTCACCGTTGAGTTCCACGCCGATGTGGGCGCCGTCGCAGACGATCACGGCATGGTTCCACTGGCCGGCTGGCTTCATCGCGTTACGGCAAGGTGCCACGAGATCGTACAGGGCACCGGTGTCGTGAAGTCCCGCCCCGGTGGTATCGTCGATCGCCATCTCGATGCCGTTGAAGCCCACATCCTGCCCTGGCTCAACCGTGATCGGGAACGTGCGCACGAAGATGCCGCTGTTGCAGCCGGGTGAGATCTTGAAGTCGAGCGACAGGATGAAATTGTCATACTCCTGCTGCGGCACCATCATGTAGGCACCACACCCGTGTGGCTGGATGCTGCCATCGTCGACCGGCACCCTGCTCTCTTGCATGGTGCAGGTCGTCCAGCCCGCCAGGGTCTTGCCGTCGAAGAGCAATTGCCAGCCGGCGGCCTGCTCCTCGGGGCTGAGCGTATTGTCCGGAGTGTCGAGACGGCGCACGCGGATGTTGCGATAGCGCACGTATTGACCTGTCAGATCACCCCCACCGTGCACCTGGACACCGATGCTGCCCGCATCCGGCAACCGTTTCTCCGTGTCGGTCCAGTCCATGAACTTCACGCCGTTGATCCACGTTTCGATGCGGGGCGGGTTGCCGGTGATACGAGCCACCACCTGGTTCCAGTCCTTCTTCCAGAGTGTCTTCCACTGCTCGGGAGTGACTGGGCACGGAAACGGAGGATGGTCCAGGACCGTGATCTGGTCCGGAGCGCTACCGGTGACGAAGTTGCGGGCTGCAAACCCGCCGATCCCTTCGCCGTAAATGCCCATGACGTTGCCGTTGTCGTGGTAATCAATCATTGCCTGGTAACACTTGCCGTCTTCAGTGCTGCGAAGGAACAAACCGCTGTCGGGGCCATAATCGTTGCCGATCTCCAGGGAGATCTCGAAGTCCCCGTAAGCTGCGTCGGTCAGCAGGATTCCTCCATTGCCGGGCTTGTCCTGCGTGCCGGTGATGGCACCGTCCTTGACCACCCAGCCCTTCGTGCTGCCGTGCGGAGAACTGGTGCTGATGTGCCAGCCGGTGAGCGTCTGGCCGTCAAAGATGGGCGCGAAGTCGGAACCAACTCGCGGACAGTCCTTGGGCACCTCCTGTCCCAAACCCAGGGCCGTCCAGGCCAGTACAATGGTGCCAAAGTTGCATGCAAGTCTCATCTGTCGTTCCTCCGGACGTCTCCAGGTAGCTACCGGACCGAATCACACTCAGGAAGCACGCGTCCCACAGTATAATGGACTCCGCCGCGAGATACCGCATATGGGTGGACGCGGATGGAGGCGAGATAGCGACAAGATAACCCTCGCTCGGGTGAAAGGAGCTGATCATGAGCCAACGGGGAAGATGTCTGCTGGTGGGCGTAGCGGTTGTGCTGTTGCAAGCCGTGGGTCCGCTGCGTGTGGCTCAACCTGAGGAGCCCGGCAAACCCAACATTCTCCTGATCGTCGGTGACGACATGGGCTATGCGGACGTCGGGTTCCACGGGTGCCAGGACATTCCGACCCCCAGCATGGACGCGCTGGCCGCCTCCGGTGTGCGATTCACCAACGGCTATGTCTCCGGGCCCTATTGCTCACCCACGCGCGCCGGGCTGATGACCGGGCGCTACCAGCAGCGGTTCGGCCACG
>JALOQX010000148.1 GCA_025459265.1 Pirellulaceae bacterium
GCCGGATGGGGAGCGGGAAATCGCGCACGCCTTCGCCGACGCAAAGCAGCACCGCAATTTCCGCCGACTTCATGGCCGAACCCTGCGTCGCGCCGTCGCGGAAGTCGGCCTGCTCGTCTTGGCCCAAAACACGCTGACGCTCCACCGCCTTCGCCAGAACGCTGCTAAGTCCAACGCCGACAGCACTGAAAAGTGAGACGATCTCACAAGCGCCGGGGGGCCGTCGCGCACTCTCCGCTCCCCTCACGTTTCTTTTCCTCGTGCCCTGCCTTGCGGTATACTCACCGTCACGTCTTTCACGCGTACATCGGCCGTCTGACCTGTGAGCAAGAACACCATGTCACGTATCAATTGCTGGCACGTTGACGCGTTCACGGACCGAGCCTTTGCGGGCAACCCGGCCGCCGTTTGTTGGCTCGACGCGGAAGTGCCGGACGGCTGGCGGCAATCGGTCGCAGCAGAAATGAATCTGTCCGAGACGGCTTTCCTTCTCCGACAGCGCGACGCGTACGGTTTGCGATGGTTCACGCCACAGGTCGAGGTCGCGCTGTGCGGTCATGCCACTCTGGCTTCGGCCCATGTGCTGTGGACTGAGGGACTGCATCCGGCGGCGGAGCCCATCCGGTTCCAGACCCAGAGCGGCGTGCTGACCTGCACCTGTGACAAAGGCATCATCGAGATGGATTTCCCGGCGACGCCCGCCGAACCTGGGCCACCACCCGAGGGGCTGCTCGACGCGCTGGGCACGCCAGCCATCCATATTGGAAGGACCCGCTTCGACTACCTCGTGGTCGTCGACGATCCTGATCGGCTGCGCGCACTGGCGCCGGACTTCGCAGCGCTGCGGCAAGTCGACACGCGCGGCGTGATCGTAACCTGCCGATCCGACGACGCGCGCTTTGATTTCATCTCGCGCTTCTTCTGCCCGGCCGTCGGTATTGACGAAGATCCCGTGACCGGATCTGCCCACTGCTGTCTCGGTCCCTACTGGGCGACCGTCTTGGACAAGAGCAATCTGACCGCCTGCCAGGCATCGCGGCGCGGGGGCGTCGTGCGTGTGCGTATCGAGGGCAACCGGGTCGTCTTAGGCGGTCAGGCCGTGACGGTGATGCGCGGCCAACTGCTCACCGGAAACAGCTGACGCAGGAAGCACCGTGTCCCTGACCAGACTGCTGAACTACCTGCTCTATCAAGTCGGCTGGTTTGCCTGCGTGCTCGGTGCCGCGTGGTCGCGACCGTGGTCCGGCAGCGTGTTGGCGCTGGTGCTGGTCGCCGTCCATCTGGGCCTGGCACCGGATCGCAAGCGCCAGGTGCTCATCATGTGCGCTGCAGCCATCGTCGGCCTGGTGGTCGACTCGACGTTGCTGGCACTCGGCGTGTTCGCCTTTCCCAACGGTCAGCTCGTTGAGTCACTTCCGCCTGTGTGGATGTCGGTCTTGTGGATCCAGTTTGCCACCACGTTGCACTACTGCCTCCGCTGGTTGAGCGGTCGGTATCTGACGAGCGCCATACTGGGCCTGGCAGGGGCACCGCTGGCCTTTCTGGGGGGCGAGAAGCTTGGTGCCATTTCGTTCCTTCCGCCCCGCGCACTGCACCTGGCCCTGCTCGGCGCGTGGTGGTGTGCGGCCATCCCCCTCCTGATCTACGTCGCTGATCGCCTCGCCGCGTCAGACCAGCGCCCTGCGTTGTATCGCCGGTTCGCGCCGTGAGTCCGGCTTGCCGCGCCGTGACGCGGCGTTGTCTAATGGATCGCGTTCGGGAGGGCGGAGGACGAGGCGTGCGCGGGAGGGCGAGGCGTGCGCGGGAGGGCGAGGCGTGCGCGGGAGGGCGAGGCGTACGCGGGAGGGCGAGGCGTACGCGGGAGGGCGAGGCTCCTGCCGAGCCGAAGAGGACAGAGGACAGAGGTTCAGGTTCGGTTCGAACTCCAAGGAGACGGACTGTGATACGCCAGCCGAAGTGTTGGATCGTTGTGTTGACTGTGGTCGTGATGACTTCATCCGGCTGGTGCTCTGAGTACGACGCACCCACACTGCCTAATCCGTATCCGCGCGAACTGGTGGTGGGACCCGAGCTGCACCGGTGGGACTTTGCCGACAGCACGGACGGCTGGCAAGCCCAGAACCATTGCCAACTCGGCGCAGCTGGCGGCACGTTGCGGATACACTCGACCGGAATCGATCCTTATCTGGCAGCACCCGTTCAGCTCCCACCAGGCGGGTTCATCGTGCGGCTGCGCATGCGCAGTGCGCTTTCCGGTCCGGCACAGCTGTTCTGGTCCAGCACGGCACACCCCGGTACCGCGGCCGAGCGCGTGGTGACGTTCCGGGCGCAGCACGACGGTCAGTGGCATGAGTACCAGGTGGAGCTGGACACCGGTGGCGACCTGACTGCCCTGCGACTGGATCCCGGCGGGTCGGCCGGTGAGGCGGAAGTCGACTGGATCTCGATCCACCGTGGTGGACTGCATCCGCTGGAAATCGTGGGCATCCATCAACAACTGTCACACGTCGATGTGCGCGTGCGGAACCACGGAAACACTGATATCGCGTCGGTCATCAACGGCCAGCCGCGGGCGCTGGCCGCGACCGCTGAAGCGGTCGTGCGCATCGATGTCCCGACCGAGTTATCCCTCGTTCCCGCTCGCATCGCCATCGAGGCCGCTGGACTACCGGCCATTGCCCGCACGATCTGGGTGTACCGCCCGGACGCGGCGATTGACCACGTTACACACCAGGTTGGCGACCTGACGATCCAGGTTGCCCGAGACGGTCATGAGGTACGACTGCTGCGCCACGCCGTGCCGGTGGCCGCGCTCGCGCCGTTGGTACACGCCGATCATGCCTTGCCCGCGCTGCAACTGAAGACAGACAGTTGGCCGCTGCAATTTGCCGGGGACGGAATCCGCGTCACGATCGACGAATGCTCTGAAGGCTTGCTGCACATTGCGATCCAGAGCCAGCAGCCGGTGGAGGGGCCGATAGTGCGGGTGTTTGGCGAGCTGGAACAAGGATTGCTCGCCGGTGTCGAGTACCTGGGCAAAGGTGAGCATTCCAGCTCGATGCTGGACATCGAGACGCCGGAGCACTTGCGTGTCGCGCCGGACCCGATGCAGCTGACGATGCCGCTCATGGCGCTGGTGACGGATCGCTCCTCGGTGGCCATGCTGTGGGACGACGCCAGCCTTCAGCCGACGTTTGCCGTACCGGATTTTCTCGATGGAGCCCCCGGGCATCGCATGTCACTCCAAGGAAGCCGCATCACGGCGGTCTTGCGCGTGGCCGAGGGCTGGGACGATGGGGGACGACTCGAGCCGGCCATTCTCTGGGCCGTGCAGCGCCGTGGTCTGCCCGCGCTGCCCGCGCCACCGCGGTCGTTTGACGAACAGATGCGGTTGTCCCTGGCGGCGTACAGCGGCATGGTGCACGATCCGCAGCACGGTGGCTGGTTCCACGCCGTTGTGCCTGGGGTGTCGCGACCAGGCAGTCGCGGCGCCTACCTGGCCGACTGCGCCTCAGCCATCTGGCGGATTACCGGCCAGGTGCCCGACACGCCGACGCTCGCTTACGGCGGTTCGCACGTGAACAACTCGGCAATCTACTTCGTGTCCGGCCGAGCCGAACAATGGCTGCGGACCGTCAATCGGCAGGCGGAAGTGCTCATCCGCGGTCAAGGACCTGACGGTTCCTACCGCTATGACGGTGAATATCGCCGCGGTCATTTTGAAGACACCGCCAGTGGCATCTGTTCCCGGCCGGCATATCAGCTGTTGGAACACGCGCACCACACTGCCAATGCGCAATCGCTCGAGGCAGGACTCAGGACGCTGCAGTACATGAGGCGGTTTCGCACGCCTCGCGGAGCGCAGACGTGGGAAGTGCCGCTGCACACTCCCGATATTCTGGCGTCAGCGCAAGCCGTCTGGGCTTGTGTGCGCGCCTTCGAGCTGACCGGCGACCGCAGTCATCTGGAAGAGGCGCGACGCTGGGCGATCACCGGACTGCCCTTTGTCTATCAATGGAGCAACCGGCCCATCATGATGTATGCCACGACACCCGTGCTGGGTGCGACGCACTGGAAGGCCCCGAACTGGATCGGACTGCCTGTCCAATGGTGCGGGACGGTCTACGCGTACGCCCTGTTGCTGCTGGCGCCTCACGACAGCACGCTCGACTGGCGGCACATCGCCGAGGGCATCACCATCTGCGCGGAACAGATGCAGTACCCGGACGGCCCGTCCATCGGCACCTTGCCCGACGTGTTCGTGCTCCAGTCCCAGTCGCGGCAACCGGCCGACATCAATCCCGGCGCCCTGGTCAGTCTGCGGCTTGCCTTGTCCGGTAAACTTGACGGTCTGGCTACGGCCACGGACGGGCAGCATCGTGTGGTAGCGCCGTTTCCCGTGGCAGTTCGCGATGGACAGGCCGTTGTCCAAGCCGTGGCCGGAACGAAGTACCAGATCCTGATTGACGGCAGCAGGATCGTCGACGTGACCTCGATCGGCACGGACGTGGTAGAGCTCGCGGAGGTGGATTGAAACAGGAGAGAGAAGAGGTAACGGAGATCCCTTCTTTCTCCAGCTGATTCACTCTGGGATACTGACTGCTGGGGGCTCACTACGTTCGTCCCCAGCCACCCGGAATCGCGTCCGCCCACCTTGCCTGCAGTCACACTCTAACTCTGGAGCAACCACCCATGAGGCGACTTCTTCCTCTCATTTGGCTCAGCGCTATCGTCGTCGCCTGGCTCACGCTGCCAAGTGGTGGTGCAGCCCACTCGGAAGAGCCCTTTGACTACTTCCGCAATTCCTGGAGCGTGATCGGCCTGAAAGACTATCGGGATGGCGCGCGCGTGACTCCCGACAACCGCCTGCTGTTGGCCGCAGGCGGCGAAGTGCGGCTCCGCTTTGGGGCATCGCTGTCTGCGCTGAGTCGCCAACAGACCAAGACGTTGATGGATGGCTGGCTGCCGATTGTGCTGCTCCATGCGGCGGAGGGTCCGGTACGCTACGAGTTCACGCTGTGGGCGACACCGCTGCCGACAGTCCCCAACTGGCGTGCGGCATTCGACTGGCCGACAGACGGCGAGAATTTTCTGAATTGGATTGTCGTGCGGGCGACCAATACCGGCCAGGAAACTGCCGAGTCCCGCGTCGCCGTGCAGGTGACGCGGGATGCGAACACGGACGAACAGGTGTTTGCCTGGTCGTTGGCTCCCGCCGCGACGCAGCGCGCCGTGGTGACGGTCCCCTTCCACCCGGTCGACGATCCGCAGGCGTGGGCCAACGCCGACGCCGACCTGTGGCTCGAGCGCACGCGGGCGTATTGGCGGCAGGTCGTGCAATCGGCCGCGCAGATCGTCGTCCCCTGCCGCAAGTCGACCGAGGCCTTGTGGGCCGCGCACGTGTGCCAGCTGATTGCCAACGACCATGGCGAGCTGCATGGCGGGGAGGGATTCTACGACGAGTTCTTCATCCGCGACGGCGGGTACCAGATCATGCAGTTGGAAGAAGCCGGCCTGACGGATGTGACGGCCAAGGCGATCCAGCCCTACCTCGCGCGGCAGCGGCCGGACGGCCGATTCGAGAGTCAGGCCGGCCAGCTCGACGCGAACGGCCAGGCGCTGTGGGTGCTCTGGCAGTACTACAAGATCACCGGGGACCGCACATGGCTCGCAGCCGTCTACCCACAGATGCAGCGTGCCGTCGACTGGCTGCAACAGGCACGGCGGGAGGCGCCGTCCGATTCGCCGTACGCCGGACTCTTGCCCAACGCCGTGGCGGATGGCGAGTACCTTTGGGATGGCGCACATCACATCGTGGGCTACGACTTCTGGAACTTGCGGGGTCTCCTCTGCACGGCCGACGCCGCTCGCGCGCTGGGCCGGACCGAAGCGGCAGATCGCCTGCAGGCGGAAGCAGCGGCGTATCGCGCGGCGATCGATGCGGCCTGGCGGCGGACGGGGTTGCCCCATTTCCCACCCAGTTGGGAACAGGCAGGAACTCACTGGGGCAATACGGAGACGCTGTGGCCCACCGAGTTGTTCCTGCGCGACGACCCGCGTGTCAGCGCGCTGATCCAGCACGCGCGGCACGAACACGGGGGCGGGTTCGCCGAGGGGACGATCCGCTGGCTCGGGGTTCCCGGCGCCATCCATCCCTACATGAGTGCCTACACGACGATGACCTCGTTAGCGCGCGGGGAACACCAGGCGGTGGTCGAGGACTACTACTGGTACCTGCTGCATTCCACCGCCACGCACGCGTTTCCGGAGGGGATCTTCTTTCAGCGCCGTTTCGCCTGGGCCGATACGATCCCGCATGTGACCGGCGCGTCGAATTTCGCCCTGATGCTCCGTCACATGCTGGTGCACGAACAGGGCGACGAGCTGCATCTGCTGGCCGCAGTCCCCGACGGGTGGCTGGCGCACGGCAAGGAGATCCTCGTCCAGCGTGCACCGACGCACTTCGGTGAGATGAACCTGCGTGTAAGGGGCACCGCCGAGGGTGTGCAGGTTGAGTTCACGCGCCCACAGCGCGAGGCACCGCGCCGGGTCGTGCTCCACCTGCCCGCGTCGCGACCACTCGTCGGGTCGTTGCCGGATGTCACGGTTCAGACGCGCTCGGACCAAGACACACCGTGGGATTTCCCGACCGTGGTGGCGCTGTACCGAGAGCGGTATCAGCCGGCAGTTCCGCCCATTCCCGGGCTGGTCAGCCTGCCCGTGACTCCGGCGCTGCGTGACGAGCAGTGCCAGTCACTGGACCTGAGTGTGGTCGCCAACACTGACCCGCTTTCGGCACCTTTCGGCGTCCCGCAACCCGGCAAGTTGCTGTTCACGGGCATGCCCCTGGGCCGGCAGACAGTCGGCGGGGTCCCGTTTCACGTCATCCATCCCGCCGCGAATCAAGGACGCGGCCTGGTCGTTCTGCACTCCCCTCACGCTCCGCCGGAGATTGCGTGGCCGCACGAAGTGGAGATTGCCGTGGGCTGCAAAGGCCGCCGATTGTATTTCCTGGGCAACGTGCACGGTTGGTCGCCTCAGGACGCCGGCGCGGGTCCGTGGGGCGCTGTGGCGGAATACGTGATTCACTACGTCGACGGCCAGACTCAGACGGTGCCGCTCATCACCGGGCGCACGGCCGACGAATGGACAGCGGGCCCCGAGGCGGACGAGGCTTACGTCGGCCTGCGCGGCGACCCCTGGCACCTGAATATGCTGGGCGTCGAGTTGCGTGACGAAGTCGTCGAGAAGATTGTCTTCCGTGATCTCGACACACCGGCTGCACCCGTGCTGGTCGCGGCGACACTCGAAAAATAGTGAGGGTGAAGAGTGATGGGACGATCCACTGTCTCTCCGTGCGGGTTCGTCGGCATCGGGCTGACGGTCGTGACGCTCAACTGTGTGTGCCTCCTCGCAACAGGTCTCACGGGCGCGGCCGAGACGCATCAGGCGCTGATGCCGCGCGCATCCGACTACACGCATATGTGGTGGGCCGAGGGATTCCCGGGCCACACGCCTGCAGCCCCATGGCTGCGTTGTATTCAGACAGGCCACTTTGCGATGGTCCTGGACACGCAGAACCTGCGTATCCCGCACCTGGGCACGGTGCCGGCGGGGCGTGATTACCTCCAATGTGCGCGTGCGGACAACGCGGACTGGCGGCAGTTGCCGCCGGCACAGCTGGACTTGACCATCACGGCCGACGGGACCGTCTACCGCGCCACGGCCGGTGGCGAGTGGTCGGACTTTCGGGGGCCGCGCCTGATCGAATCTGGCCGCTTCGTGCAACGGGCCGACGTGACGGACCTGGTCTTCACGGCGGACGACGGGCATCGCCTGAACGTCGACTCGCGTCTGGAAACCGTGGCGTGGCCGGACCGACTGGCGCTGATTCTGGCAGCACGGCCGGCCTATGCGCCGATTCCTGCCGGTGAAGTGTGTTTCGGGCGCGTGGGCGGCGGGTACGGGCTGGACGGCACGAACCATTTGGAGTTCCCGCATGCGGCGGACCTGGACCCGGAACAGTTCACGCTCGAATTCTGGGTCTTCGCGCCCGCCGACTATCAGGTCTCACCGCGCACACCACCCTGGCTGGCCTGCAAGAATCTGAACGAAGAAGCGGAGGGGAACTACGGCATCTGTCTGCTAGGCACGACGGTCCGGGCCGTGCTGAACATCGGCGGTGGGCGCGACAACCAGTTCTTTGTCGATGCTCGCCGCGATGCGGCGCTGCAGCTGGAAGCCTGGAATCATCTGGCGATGAGCTACGACGGCGACACGCTGCGGCTGTTCCTCAACGGCCAGCTGGCGGGCGAACGCGCTGTTGGTCGGCGCCGCGTGCCTGGGCGCGAGGGGTTGGCGTTCGGCCGGCGGCAGGACAACTGTGGCGACGGTTACTATTTTCGCGGCGTGATCGACGAGATCCGCCTCTTTGACCGGGCGGTGCCGCCCGATGAATTACGGCAACGTGCTCGGGACCCTGCCCGGGAAGCGACGGGCGTGAAGCCGGTGCGTGCATGGTCGTTCCGTGCGGATGGCCAGGCAGCTGCCGCACAACCGCGCACATCCTGGCGGACCGCATCGATGGCCATCCGGCTGAGAACGGCAGAGGATAGCTACGAGGCCACATCGGCGCTTCAACTTGACAACGTGCCACCCGAAGCGCAACCGCCGGAGTCGAGCGTTTACGTGGTGCTGCAACCTGGCACCCGGCAGACAGCCGCGAGCAGCCCGCCAGTGATCGTTGAAGCGCGTGAGTTCGCCCAGGGATTGCCCTTGCCCGTCAGCCACGATGCGGCGCGCGGCTGGCACCGCGTGGACCTGAACGGCATCGAGCCCATGGTGCCGCCGGGGGAACCAGCGCGGCAGAATGATGCGGTGGAGCGCATCACGCTCGTGCTGACCAACCCCGCCGACGACGAACAAGTGGCGCGGCTGCGGTTCGAGAAAGAAGGGAGCGGATTTCGACATCGCTTCGGCTCTCCCATTACCGGCATGTCCGCGGTCTTGCGCGACGCGGCGGGTCATCCGGTCGGGATCCCGGTGCAGCTGAGCAAGAACTGGCACACGCGGCGCGAAGGCGGGACGTATGCCGGCACCTGGTTTCACGGCTTCTCGCAGGTGCATCTGCCGCCGCATGCTCGCGTCGAACTTGAGTTGGTCGTGGCGTACGGTCACTGGGGCGGCGTGGCGGCCGCGTCGCATGCCCAACTATGCCTCATCGGCTGGGGCAGCAACCAGTTGTGGGACCAGTCGGCACTGGGTGCCTGGGGCGAGAGCATCTGTTACGAACCCGACCAGGCGCAGGCGCACGCGGGCGTGTTGGACGTGCGGCCCCTGATGGTGCGTTCGATGGATCGCGGTGCACCCTGGAGCTGGACCCACAACGTAGGCGGCGCGGATTTCTTTCGCGCCTTCGACATCGCCGGCCACCGGGTTTTCCCCGCGCGGATGCGCACCGCCTACCTGCGGCAAGGCCCGTGCCTGACCGAAGTGACGTACGCCGGTCACACCGGGCCAGCCCTGGAGCATTCGGCCACGGTCAGTCTCTATCGCTCCGACGATCTTGTCCGCGGTGTCTATCGCCTGCGGCTGGACGTGCACGAGCCCTGCGAGTTCTCGCGACTGGTTGTGTTTCAGGTCGGTGCGGACACGTACGGCTACACGGCCGAACGCAAGATGGCGGTCGGCGACGAAACCGGCTTGCTGCGGGAATGGACCACGCAGTGGGGCAGCGGCCGTTATCGCACCGAGCCGTTCGAGTGTACGGGACGGCTGCCGTGGGTTTCACTGCACGAAGCGATCTCACGCGCGCCGCCGGAGCAGGACGGCGCGTGGGCGAATCGCGGCATCGTGATCCGGTCGTGGGACGCGCGGCTGGGTGGGAGTCCGGCCCGTCCCTGGGTCGCCGAACGGGGTGTGCACGCCAGCGGCGCGGATACGTCAACGATCGATGTGCTGCCGCCGCCCGGCGTGACGCGTCTCGAGCCGGGAGACTACGTGGAAGCCGTCGTGGAACACGTCGTCATGCCCCAGTTTGCCGCCGATTATTACGGACCGAACGATCAGCTGCGGGCGGCGCTCGGCCAGTGGCAGGACACGTGGCGCATGATCCACCGGGAGGCGCTCGGCAATGACCTGCAGGTGCACGCGACCGTCGGTGAGGTAGCTGGGCTGCGACCCGCCGTGCGGGTGCGCGCCAGAGAGGACCGTGCGGAATTAACGCTCACGGGCGGAGTGGGCTATGTGCCGGTGACGTTCACGCACCTGACAGCGCCGTGCACTTACGAGCTGCGCGTGAACGGGCAGCTGGTCAATCAGAGCACACATGGCAACGATTACTGGCAGACCGACTACGATCCCGGGTCGGGCACTTGGGAGCTGACGTTTACGATCCCGGCCGGAGACGGGTCTGCGAAGCACGTCAGGTTCAAGCGTGTGGCAGCAGATTGACCGGGTGGCTGGGGACGAACGAAGTGAGCCCCCAGCGCACCACGTTTCCGCCGGCTCGCTGCGCTCGTCCCCAACCACCCCAGGAAGAAACCTCTCCGGAGTATCGCAATTCTGTTTACACAGCGCTAACGACGAATCCCCAGGTACACCATGGCAGCACCATTCGCCAGACTGAATCTCGTGCGGAATCCGTTCGGCGAGCTGACGTCGGCCGAGCGCAGCGAACTGGCAGTGGCGGACGTCCAGCCGTGGGTGGAAGTGCTTCAGGAGCCCACGGCAGCGATCCAGTTCGTCGGTCCCTGCGGGCACGGCAAGACGACGCACCTCCTGGCCCTGGCGCGGCGGTTGCCCGGCGCGCGCTACGTCTACCTGCCGCCGGAGGGCCGCCATCCTCGCCTCCCGCCGCAGCGTCCACTGCTGATCGACGAAGCCCAGCGGCTTGGCCACTGGCAGCGCCGTCGCGTCCTGGCTCAGCGCGGTCCGTTGGCCCTGGGAACTCACGCAGATCTGTCGCCGCTCCTCGAGCGCGCCGGCAGGCAGGTGGTCACGGTTCACGTCGCGACGAATCGCTCGGCGGAACTCCTCGCGCAGATCCTGAACCGGCGGATCGAAGCCAGCCGACTGGAAGCGGGCCCAGTCCCTCGCATCGATTTACCGCACGCGATAGAATTGCGGCGCCAGTTCGGCGGTGACATCCGGCGGATTGAGCACTATTTGTACTGGCAGTTTCAACACCGGGCCATGGGTGACATGTCATGGCAGCCTGTACGCTGAAGATCGAACTCGACGAGCCCTCGGCCACGCGTCTGGGCGGTGACACGGTCGCCGGGACGGTCATCGTCACGACAACGGGCCAAGTCAAGTGCGACGGACTGAATGTCTCGATGTACTGGACCACGCACGGGCGTGGCAACGTAGAGAAGGGCGAAGTTGACAGGAAAGTTCTTTTCGAAGGAACGTGGGATCCGCAGCGCGAGTACCGCTATCCGTTTCAGCTTCGCTGTGCGGTCTGGCCGCCGACGTACTACGGGACGTACGTGAACGTGAGCCACTTCGTGGCGGCGCAGGCCAAGGTGCCCTGGTCGTCGGATCCGAAGGTCCAGCGCGAGATTACGGTTGTGGCGCGCGAGGCCCCGGCCGACCTCAAGCCCACTCGGCTCACCAGTTCGCGATCGACGCCCTGGATCGGCTGGCTGATCGCGATCGTGCTGGTGCTCATCTTCGGCGCCATGTTCTTCATGCTGCTGATGATCCTGCTGCCGATTGTGGGCGTGGGGGCGGCAGGCTACTGGTTTTTCCGCGTCTTTTTGCCGCGGCGCATGTTGGGAAAGGTGGAGTTTCAGGCCGAGCCGGCACAGGTTGTCGCCGGCACGTCGGTCACAGGTCAGTTGAGGTTCACCCCGCCGCGGACAGCGACGACCGACGGCATTGGCTGGACGGTGACCTGCACGGAGAAGTGCGAGTCCGGCTCGGGGAGCGACCGGAAGACGCATCGGCACGAAGTGCTGCGGCTGCACCAGCAGGTCGCCGAGGCCGGCACATTCGCGGCAGGCCAGCCGCAGGCGTTTGCATTCACGACCACTCTACCGGCCGATGCGCCCGTGTCATTGAAATTCCGAGACAACCAGCTGCAGTGGCAGGGCGAACTCCGCATCGCCATTCCGCGCTGGCCCGACTGGGTCAAAACGATGCCGTTGACCGTGTTGCCGACGGGTGCGGCGGTCAGTCTGGTGCGCGGACAACAGGCCGCGTCCAGCGGCGACCAGGACGGGATGCCGCCGGTGCCGGCGAGCGAAGAAGCCTGGTTCGCGCAGATGCTCGATCAGGTGGAACGTTCGAGCGACGATCCCGGCCGCCTCCGGATGGTGCTCGATGCCGTCCAGGGCCAGGTGTTCTCGCTGCGCGTGGACCTGTCGAGCGACGCGACGGAGGGACCGGCGCAGGCCATGCCGGAGCCCGGCACCTGGACATTCGCCTTGTATCGGCCACATGATGTCGAGTTCTGCCTGTTCTGGCCGGCGCCGTTGCGGCCTCCGACGCAGGGACGAGCCAACTGGCGCGGACAGGCCACAGTGATCGGCTACGACGACGCACTGGGCTGTCTGCTCATGCGCGTCGCGCCCCAGGCAACCACACCACGATCCGCCGGTTGAAGGCCGCGGAGATCGGAACGATCCGGAAGACGAAGCGGTCGCGTTGGGGGAGAATAAGGAAGAGACACAATGCATGTCCTGGAAGCGATTCAGCTGCGGCGCAGCGTGCGCGGCTATGCGGCGCGTGCGATCCCTGATGAGGTACTGCAGCGACTGTGTCAGGCGATGCGGGCAGCGCCATCGGCCTGTAATCTCCAGCCGTGGCACTTCGTCCTGGTCACCGATGCCGAGTTGCGTCGGCAAGTGGCGCATGCGGCGCAAGACCAGACCTGGATGGCGGCGGCACCCGTCATCGTGGTCGCCTGCGGGCTCGCCGACCAGGCCTATCAGCACATGGGCGGGTCGGGTAACAGCGTCGAGATCGACGTGGCCATCGCGTTGGACCACCTGACGCTGGCCGCCGTAGCGGAAGGCCTGGGCACGTGCTGGATCGGCGCGTTCCACGAGCCGCAAATCAAGCGGCTGCTGGACATCCCGGCCACGGTCCGCGTGGTCGCGATGACACCGCTGGGCTATCCTGATGCCCCCGGTGCGCAGCATCCGCTGCGCGAGGACGAGCGCAAACCGCTGAGCGAGATCATCAGCCGCAACCGCTATGTGCGTGAGGCGACGTGACGCGGTTACGGCGCGCACCGAAGAAAAACGCCGAAGCCAGCATCGTCGCACGGCTCTCCGAGCCGTGACAGCGTGCGGTGAGTCGAAGCCTGCATCGTCGCACGGCTCTCCGAGCCGTGCCGGCTTGCGGAGAGTCGAAGCCAGCATCGTCGCACGGCTCTCCGAGCCGTGACAGCTTGCGGAGAGTCGAAGCCAGCATCGTCGCAC
>JALOQX010000149.1 GCA_025459265.1 Pirellulaceae bacterium
CGGTTGGAGCTGGACCGGTTGCCCGTGCCCTGGACGGTCTATGGGAAGTGGCTGGCGATCGTCCTCCTGGCCACGCTGATCACGGCTCACGGCGTCCTTTGGCGGCGCCGTGGGCGCGCCCCGCAGCAGAACGCGCACGGCGCGCAACCAAACTCCGCCTCGCCGCCGGCACGTCGTCAGAGTCCAGGACCGCAGCGCCGACTACGGCGCGCTGCCTGATTCCTTCGCCTGGTTGTCCGTTTTCGGCTTGACCGATCGGATGAACTGCCGAATCCGGTCCTCGTGTGCCGCAACCGTCTTCGCGGGTCCGTAGGCCTTGATGAAGAACAACTGGCCGTCCAACGGTATCACGGCACCCAGCATGCGATAGGTCTCCTGGGCCTCCGTCTCCGGCTGATCGCCAAACTGGCCTTTCCAGCGTGCCACGTTGTCTTCGACGGTCCCGCCCGCCGTGCTCACGGTCAGCCGGCCATCGTCCGCATCGCCTTCGGCCTTGGCCAGTGAAAACTCCGTGATCAGGAACTGGCTGCTCGGCTCCCGTCGAATCCAGTCGTCCGGGGCGACGAGCAGCATCGAGCCGATCTCCACATCCCGGGACTCAATCACCGCTCCCGGTTCACTCTTGGCGGTGGCCAATCCGGCGTGGATGCTGTCGTTGGGCATTTCGCCCGACGGAGCGCTCTGCTCCGTAGTCCGCGTTGAGGCCCTCTGCGCTGGATGGGTCGGCTCGCGGTAACAGCCGGCACTCAGCACCAAGGCCACGGCGCACCCAATCGAGCTCGGGGCGATCATTCTCCTGGTCATTTCGTCACTCTCCCTCCCACGCACACAACCACATGACTCCGACACCTGAGAGCACTCTAAAGGGCCTCGCGCGATTCGGCAACCTCGCTGCGCCGTTGGCTTACAGGAACTTGTCGAGCCCGGGGCGTGGCAGCGGGTAGTTTCCATCCGCGTTCGGCGTGATGGACGGCGTGCCATCCAGTCGCACGTCGGCCACTTTCGGCTCGAATTCGAAATCCGCCTGCGTGATCTGTTCCCAACTGACCGGCGTCCCGTCGTAGCACGCCACCTGCCCCATGATCGCCGTGTACGTGCTGTCGACCATCGTGTCACCGTGGTTGACCACGCGCCCTTCGCGGATGGCCCCGATCAGGATCTTCTGTTCCTCGGTGTGCGCATCGTTGCGGGGACCGTCGTAGCGCCACGGATGTTCCCCTTCGATCCGGCAATCGGTCCAGTGGCAGACGCCCTTGGTGCCCATGATGATGTCGTCCCACGACGGATAACAGCCGACTCGCGTCTGGCACAGGGCGTAGAGGCGCGGACCACTGGCGAACTCATACACCGCCGTGTGGTGATCGAACATGTCGCCGTACTCTTCACCGAACGATGTGGAACGGCCTCCCAGCCCGAAGCACCACGTCGGATTCTCTTCGTGCAGGACCCACCGCATGCGGTCCAGGTTATGCACGAGCGACTGGGTGACGTCGTCGCCCGAGAGCCATCGGAAGTGATACCAGTTGGCGAACTGGTATTCGATTTCACTCAACTGGGGATCCCGGTGGACCACGCCGTAGGGCGCACGCAGGAACATGGACTGGATCGCGACAACCTTGCCGATCGCGCCGTCGTGAAGCCGTTTGACCTGTTCCTGGTAGGCGATGTCGTAGCGGCTTTCATGGCCCGAGACGACGCAGACGCCCTGTTTCTTGGCCAGCTCGCACGTGCGGCGCATGCGGATACAGCCGGCCGGGTCGATCGCGTGCGGTTTCTCCACGAACACGTGCTTGCCGGCTTTCACAGCCTCTTCCGCATAGAACGAGTGGTACTTGGAGGCGCAGGCGATGAGCACGGCATCGCTGGCCTCGATCACGGTCTTATAGCCGTCGAGCCCCCACGTGCACGTATCGTCCGTGGCGAGAAACTGGGCGGGATACTTCGTGCGGAAGATCTCCCGTTTCTCCTCCATGCGGCGGCGGAACACGTCGTTCATGGCCACCAGTTTGACGTCCGGCCCGAGACTCAGGGCCTGGTCCGCCGCGCCGCTGCAACGTCCGCCACAGCCCAGCATGCCGATGCGAATCGCATCGGTGCCCGCCGCGTGTACCGCGGGGGTGCGGAGCGAGCAGGCGGCCAGCGCGGACGCAGTCGCGACCGTCGTGCGCAGAAACGTGCGGCGGGAAGTGGCAGCCGAAGGGGGTTGGGAAGCAGGAGTCGGCATGGAAGATCTCCTCAGGGTTGACGTTCGTTCAAGGCAGGATCTGCAGTTCCGCCAGGTAGATGGCCGTGATCGGCTCGCCGGCGGCCGTCTGTTCGTGCGAGGAATACCAGGAGACGAGCGCGCGGGTGGGGCTGAGCGCGACGAAGCCAGGATACGAGTTGTCGCCACCGCTGGGCAACTCGGCAAATTCCTGGAGTTCACGGTCGACCAGCCACCACCAGGTGGTTTTCGGGCCGCGGTCCGGTGTCGACTTGCGGCCGCCCACGACATAACGATCGCCCCAGCGTACCAGCAGGGGCCCGCCCACGTGCGCGTTCAGATCGGCCCGCTGCCACGTGTCATAGGGCGGCGCTGCGCGGAGCCACTGGGAGGTCGGCGCCGAGCGGCGACCGATGCCGAGCACCGTTCCGTCCGGCTCGAACAAAAACGCCGTCTCGTCTCCCGCAATGTCTTGGAATACGGCGCGCTTGCGCCAAACGAGCCCGTCGCTGCTTTCGAGCATCAACGACTCGACCTCGCGTCCTTCTCCGCGCGGCCCGATCTCAAAGCCGATCTTCCGCCGCCCACACAGATACGCCGTGTCTTCGTACGCGGCGGCCCGCCACACGTAGTGCCCGAAGGTGCCCTCGAGCATCGCCGGACCGTGCCAGACGCGGCCGTCCTCGGACCAGACGGCGTAGCCGAGGTGCTGGTTCAGATCGTAATCTTCCACCGCGATCGTGGTCTGGCCGCTGTACCACGTACCCGTGTAGACGAACAGGCGCTGGCGAAACACCAGGAAGTGCGGGTCCCGGGTGTCGCGCCCGGCAACGCGGAACTGATGGACCGGTTCCCACGTCTGCGCATCGTCGCTCGCCAGAATGATAATGGACGCGGTCGGATGCACCATGTGACCGTCGGGACAGCTGCGAAAACAGAGATAGAACCGGTCCCGGAACCGCACGAGGTCCGTGAACGCATTGTGCTCGCCGTTGTGAAACACGCGTCGCACGTGATCGACGCGCACCGCAGGCAGCTGCGCCCGCACAGCGTGTGCGCCCCCGGCGAGCGTGAGGCACGTGCTGGCTGCCACGAGCGCCGCAGCACGCAGCCATGGCATCCACTCTGTCATTGCCGGCACTCCTGACACCCTGCGACAGGCCCTGCGGGCTATCCTATGCCTCGGCGGTACAGGGCACAAGATGCGACGCCGCGCACCCTGGTGAGGCGGGCCGCTTCCCGGCATAATCAACTGTCTCGGGGGGCACAGGAGACTCGGTCGTGGCTCAGCAGATTGTTGCGCGGGTGACCGTGGTGGATTCGCACACGGGCGGTGAACCGACCCGCGTCGCTGTCACGGGCGGCCCGGACCTGGGCTCCGGACCGCTGGCGGCGCGGCTGGCGCGCTTTCGCGAGTCGCACGACGCCTATCGCTCGGCCATTGTCAAGGAGCCACGCGGGTCCGACGTGTTCGTCGGTGCACTGCTCGTCGAGCCGGACGCGGCCGATTGCGCGGCGGGCGTGATCTTCTTCAACAACGTGGGCTATCTCGGCATGTGCGGACACGGCATGATCGGCGTCGTGACGACGCTGGCTCATCTCGGGCGGCTCGTGCCGGGAGACCATCGCATCGACACGCCCGTCGGTGTGGTGACCACGACGCTGCACGCCGGCGGCGATGTCTCGGTCACGAATGTGCCGAGTTTTCGCCGCGCGGCGGATGTCACCGTGACGGTCGCGGGCAGCGCTCCCGTCCGCGGCGACGTGGCCTGGGGCGGGAACTGGTTCTACCTGGTCGAATACCGCGCCTGCCCGCTGACGCTCGACCATCTTGCGACGCTGACCGATTTTGCGTGGCAACTGCGTCAGGCGGTCAACGCGCACGGCTATCCGGACGTGGATCACGTCGAGCTCTTCGGGCCGCCGGTGCATCCCGCGGCGCACGCCCGCAACTTCGTGCTCTGTCCCGGCCGGGCGTATGATCGATCGCCCTGCGGCACGGGCACCAGCGCCAAGCTCGCCTGCCTGGCCGCCGACGGCCGCCTGGCGGAGGGCGCGCCGTGGGTCCAGGAGGGCATTCTGGGCAGCACGTTCACCGCCCGCTATCGCCGGGAGGGAGATCATGTCGTCCCGACCATCACGGGCCGCGCGTTCATCTGCGCCGAGGCGACGTTGCTGATCGACGCCGGTGATCCTTTCGCCTGGGGCATTCGATCGTGAGCACGCGCGCATCCGATATCCGCTGCGAGATTGCCATCGTGGGGGGCGGCATCGTGGGCGCGGCATGTGCCGCCGAGTTTGCGGCGGAGGGATGCCGCGTGGTCGTGCTGGAACGCGGCATCGCAGCGGGCGAGGCCACCTCCGCCGGCATGGGCCACCTGGTCGTGCTGGACGACTCACCCGCTCAGCTGGCGTTGACCGTCTATGCGCGGCGGCTGTGGCACGCGCTGTTGCCGCAGCTGCCGGCCGATGCGGAAGTCGACGTCTGCGGGACGCTGTGGGTGGCAGAGAGTGACGAAGAAATGGCACTGGTTGAGCGCAAGCGTGACGTGCTGGCCGGTGGGGGCGTGGCGGCGGAAGTGCTCGCGGTGGACGAACTGCGGCGTGCCGAACCTCAGCTGCGCGCCGGACTGGCCGGCGGGCTGCGCGTGCCCGACGACGCGGTGATCTATCCCCCGACCGTCACCCGCTTGCTGCTGGCGCGGGCGGCTGACGCGGGCGCTCAGCTCCGCACGCGCGTCGCCGTCCGGCACGTCGAGGGTGACGGTCGCGTGCATCTGGCCGACGGGTCGCGCGTGCAGGCCGACCTGGTGCTGAATGCCGCCGGGACCGGCGCTCCGGCACTGTCGCCCGCGGCGCCGATTCGGCCCCGCAAAGGGCATCTGGTCATTACGGATCGGTATCCCGGCTGGGTCCATCATCAGCTGATCGAATTGGGCTACCTGCGCAGCACGCAGGCGGCCGCGGGAGAATCCGTCGCCTTCAACATCCAGCCGCGCCGCACCGGCCAACTGCTGATCGGCTCGTCGCGCCAATTCGACGCGGAGACCTCGGACGTCGAAATGCGCGTCGTGGCGAAGATGGTGCAGCGCGCGCGGGAGTACCTGCCGGGTGTGGAGGCCCTTTCCGCGCTGCGGATCTGGACCGGTTTTCGCGCCGCCACACCCGACAAGCTGCCGCTGATCGGACCGAGCCCCGAGCAGCCACGGGTCTGGCTCGCGGCCGGCCATGAGGGACTGGGGATCACCACCTGCCTGGCCACCGCGCGGCTGCTCCGCGACCGGTGGCGCGGGCACGCGTCGGAGATCGACGCGGCCCCGTACTTGCCGCAGCGCTTCACCGCAGCGGGAGGGAGCCTTGCATGACTGACCTCACGATCCGCGTGAACGGCCGTCCGCTGCGCGTTCCCACCGGTCTGACCGTGGCTGCCGCCTTGGCAATGGCCGACGTGCCGGCCTTCCGCCGGTCGGTACACGGGCAACCGCGCAGTGCCCTGTGCGGGATGGGCATCTGCGCCGAATGTCGTGTCACGATCGACGGGCTGGCTCACCAGCGCAGCTGTGTCGTCCTCTGCCGGGAGGCGATGGAGGTGGTCACCGATGACTGATCCCTGCGCGTCCGAGAGGGACGGTGACCTGGTTGTGCTCGGCGGCGGCCCGGCGGGTCTGGCGGCGGCCGCAACGGCCGCCGAGGACGGTTTGCGCGTCCTGTTGCTTGACAGCACTCCGTGGCTCGGCGGTCCCATCTGGCGGCCGGGTCCGGGCGCCACGCCGCCGCGCGTTGCCCAGCGCTGGCTGGCTCGTGCAGACAGCGCCGGCGTGACGATCTGGCCGCAAGCGACGGCATTCGCCGCGTGCCCGCCGGACGTGCTGCATGTCGAGCGTGGCCGTGATGTCTGCCGCGTCCGTTGGAAGCAGATGATCCTGGCGGTCGGCGCCCACGAGTTGTTCCTCCCGTTCCCCGGCTGGACGCTGCCGAATGTCATGGGCGCCGGGGGACTTCAGCTGCTGGTCAAGTCAGGCTGGCCCGTCCGCGGACGGCGCGTGGTCGTGGCGGGCACAGGTCCGCTGCTGCTGGCCGTCGCCGCCTATCTCGTGCGGCAAGGGGCCCACGTGAGCGACATTCTCGAGCAAGCGTCTTGGTCGGCGTTGGCGCAGTTCGCCAGCCGGCTCGCATGGCTCGCGCCGTCCAAGCTGTGGCAGGCGGCCACCCTGCAGACACGGTTGCTGCGGACGCGATATCGCCCCGGCTGCTGGCCGGTGGCGGCCCACGGGGCTGACCGTCTGGATGCCGTGACGTTCACCGATGGGACGCGGCGCTGGACGCGCGACTGTGATGTACTGGCCTGTGCCTTCGGCCTGGTTCCCCAGTTGCGGTGGCCGGGCCTGCTGCACTGCCGCCTGACGCCGCGCGGCGTCTGGGTGGATGATTATCAGCGGACCTCCTGCGACCGGGTGTGGGCGGCCGGCGAGATCACGGGCCTGGGAGGGGTGGATCTGGCCCTGGTTGAGGGACAGATCGCCGGTCACGCGGCAGCGGGCAACAACTTGGCGGCGGCTCGCTGGTTTGCACGACGCGCACGACTGCAGCGGTTTGCCGCGCAGTTGGATCGCTGCTTCCAGCTCCGCACCGAGCTGCGTTTCTTGCCCACACCGGAAACCGTCGTCTGTCGTTGCGAGGACGTGACGTGGCGTGCCATCGAGGCCTGTAGCGATGTCCGGGCCGCCAAGTTGTACACGCGGTGCGGGATGGGGAGTTGCCAGGGCCGCATTTGCCAAACGGCCCTGCAGTTTCTACAAAACTGGTCGGCGGACCACGTGCGACCGCCTGCGGCGCCGGTGCGCGTGGGTTCGCTCGCTGGCGCTGATCAAGAACATGCCGATGCGGAGCGTACGGAGCTGCCATGACGCGAGTATCTATGCGGACCGATTTCCCGTTGCGCGGCGTCTGTTCGGCCCTGGTGACACCCTTGGACGCGGCGGGCGAAGTGCACGCGGACCGTCTGGCTGCGCTGGTGGAGCACCAGGTGAGCCAGGGCGTGCATGGCCTCGTGCCGCTGGGGAGCACCGGCGAGTATTACGCGCTGTCCCCCGCGGAACGGGAGCGCGTGCTGCAGGCGACGCTCGAGGCAGCGGCCGGGCGGGCCGCGGTCATCGCGGGTGCCAATGCCGGATCGACGGCCGACGTCGTGGCGTATGCCCGACAGGCGCAGACACTGGGATGCGATGCCGTCATGCTGGCCGCGCCCTACTACTCGCTCCCCACGGACGATGAACTGTACGAACATTTCCGGGCCGTGGACCGGGCGATCGACATACCGATCGTGATCTACAACTACCCCGCGCGCACGGGGGTCGACATGCGTCCCGCCTTTCTGGAGCGTCTCGCCGCGCTGCCGCGGATACAATATGTCAAGGAGAGTAGCGGCGAGATGGCGCGCGTGACGGAGCTGATCCGGCGCTGCGGCGAGCGGCTGGGCGTCTTCTGCGGCTGCGATACGCTGGCCCTGGAGTGCCTGGTCGTGGGCGCCATCGGCTGGATCGGCGGGGTCGTCAATGTCCTGCCGGCGGCGCATGTGGAACTGTACCGGCTTGCCGTCGAGCAGCAGGACTATCGTGCGGCGCGCGATGTGTTCTACCGGCTCCTGCCGTTGTTGGAACTGATGGAGGGCCAGGGCAAATACACGCAATACGTGAAAGCCGGTTGCGCGCTGACGGGGCACGAGGTCGGGGCTCCCCGTCCACCGCTGCAGCCGCCCACCGACGCCGAACACGCGGTGCTCCGCGCGGCGATTGAATCCTGGCAGTCACACTGAATGATGTTGACCCTCGCGTCCTTCATCCAGCAGATCATCGACAGCGGCTTGCTGACGCGCGCTGAGGTGCAGACGATCCTGGTCGGGCGTCACCCGCCGCTGGACACGGCCGAGGCGCTGGCGGACGAACTGGTGCTTCGTCAGCGGCTGACGCGGTTTCAGGTGGCGTCGATCGCCCAGGGCAAGGGGCGCAGTCTGCGGCTGGGCGTGTATGAAATCCAGGATTTCCTGGGCGCGGGCGGGATGGGGCATGTGTACCTGGCCGTTCACCGCCGGATGCGGCGGCAGGTCGCCCTCAAGGTGCTTCCGCCGCAGGCCATGCGGGATCGGGGGGCTGTCGAACGTTTTCAGCGTGAAGTGCAGGCGGCTGCGCGACTCACGCACCCGAACATCGTTACGGCTTTCGACGCCAATGAAGA
Source organism: Pirellulaceae bacterium (assembly GCA_025459265.1). GTDB lineage: Bacteria > Planctomycetota > Planctomycetia > Pirellulales > Pirellulaceae > JAAYDI01. The sequence goes on from JALOQX010000149.1 coordinate 8,438, forward strand.
CCGGCACGTGCAGTATCTGGTCATGGAATATGTCGCGGGGCGCGACCTGGCCGCCATTGTGCGCGAGCAGGGCCGGTTGTCCGTGAGTCTGGCGGTGTCGTGCGTGATCCAGGTGGCGCGCGGGCTGGAATATGCCCACGCGGCCGGCGTCATTCACCGCGACATCAAGCCGGCCAATTTGCTGCTGACTTCCTCCGGCCTGGTGAAGATTCTGGACATGGGTCTGGCTCGCGCCGCGCTGCCTCGCGCCGGCTCGCCGAGGGCAGAACTGGACGAGTCGGGCGTCCTGTTGGGCACCGTCGATTTCGTGGCGCCGGAGCAGGCCCTGGACGCGCGGCGGGCCGATGCGCGGAGCGACATTTACGCGCTGGGGTGCACATTATACTACCTGCTGACCGGCCGGGTCAGGTTCGCGCAGAAGTCGCTGCAGGAGAAATGGCAGGCGATGCAGACGCAGCCGACTCCGTCGCTGCGGGCCGCGCGGCCGGAGGTCTCCACGGCCCTGGAAGCCGCCTACCAGCGGATGGTTGCCCGGGCGCCGCGCGACCGCTTTCAGACTGCGGCGCAGGTCCTGCGCGCCCTGGAGCGGCTGGCGGACCGCGCGCAGTCCGGTCGGTTCAAGACGTATGCCGATCCGGCGTTGGGTGACCTGGTGCCGGCCGGGTCGCCGGCGGTCCGCAGGGCCAGCGTGCGGCCCGGCCCCTGGCAGCTCGACCCGGACTACCTCCAGCCGCTGGGCGAGGATGAGTTCGGCGCGCGCCCGCCGCAACCGGCGCGGGCGCTGCCGCCGCTGCGCCGCCGCCGGCGCTGGACCCTGCGCGTCTGGTTGGCTGTCCTGGGCGGCGCCGCGCTGATCGTGGCCGGGACCATCCTTGTCGCGACGGAAGGTTGTGCCCTATTCTGACTCCACGGGAGACACGCGACGTGATGCGCCGCAGCACGATCCGGATTCGCCAGAAGCTCGGCAAATACCGCATCGACGGCAAGCTGGGACTGGGCGGTTTTGCCGCCGTGTACCGGGCGACCGACACGATTGAAGGCTCGCGTGTGGCGCTCAAGATCCCGTACGACCATCTCATCACCGAGAGCGTCCTGGAAGATTTCCGGCGGGAAGTGCGGTTGGCCGCGCAGCTGGATCACCCCAACATCCTGCCGCTCAAGAACGCGGACTTCATTGACGGACGGTTCGTGATCACGTACCCGCTGGGCGAGCGCACGCTGGCGGATCGCCTGCAGTCGCGCTTGTCGCTGATTCTGGCCATCGACTTTGCCGAGCAGATGCTGGCCGGGACGGCCTATGCACACGAGCAGCGGATCATCCACTGCGACATCAAACCGGAGAACATGATCCTGTTTCCGGACAATCACTTGATGCTGACCGACTTCGGCATTGCCAAGGTCGCCCTGCGGACGATCAAGGCCTCGGGCTCCGGCACCGTCGGCTATTGCGCGCCCGAGCAGGCCATGGGACAGCCGTCGTTCCGCTCCGACGTGTTCTCGCTGGGCCTGATCCTGTATCGCATGCTCACGGGCCAACTGCCTGAGTGGCCCTTCGCGTGGCCGCCACCCGGATATCACCGCCTGCGGCGCCGCGTGCATCCCGAGCTGATTGAATTGCTGCGTCGCGCGATCGCAGTGAACCCGCGGCAGCGTTTCGCGCATGCCGGCGCGATGCTTGCGGCGTTGCGGCGGATCAAGTCCCGCGTGTTGCAGGGACGCGGCGGCAGCAGCCCGGCTGCCGCGCGCCCCATCGTCAGGCAGGACTGGCGGACGCTGCGCCAGAGACAGTTCCAGCGGCAGTTCGGCACGGTCCTCGAGACACGTTTCGTGTGCGGGCGCTGCGACGGACCGGTCGCCGAGTCGATGACGACCTGTCCCTGGTGCGGCACAGCGCGACCGAAACATGACGACCCGTCGCGGTTCCCCCAGCGCTGTCCGCGCTGTCTCCGCGGCATGAAACTCGACTGGGCCTACTGCCCGTGGTGTTATGGCAGCGGGTTCGAGGTGCGCGGCACTCGTCAGTACCCGGATGTCCGCTACGTCGCGCGGTGTGCCGGCTCCGACTGCACCCGACGCCAGCTGATGCCCTTCATGCGGTATTGTCCCTGGTGCCGCCGCAAGGTGCGCAAACGCTGGATGATCGCCGGATCGACCGACACCTGCCCGTCCTGCGGCTGGGGCGTCGTGAACGAGTTCTGGAATCACTGTCCGTGGTGCGGCAAGAAGCTCCAGGAGAAGCAGCGGCATGGATGAACCAGAGCAGTGCGTGGTGCGGAGCTGGTTTGACCACGACATGGCGGAGCCCGAAGTGATTCCCGTGGCCGGCGGGACTGCCTGCATCATGTCGGCACGTTGCCCGCGCGCAGCGAGCGCGAACGAAGACGCGGCCGCCGTCATCAGCTGCCCGCTGGGTTCCGCCGTGCTGGTCGTGGCCGACGGACTGGGAGGCAACGCCGCCGGGGAACACGCGGCCCGCAGCGCCGTCGAGTCGCTGTGCCAGGCGGTGCAGGAACGCGCCGAAGCCGACACGCTGCTGCGATCCCAGATCATCACGGGATTCGAACGCGCCAATCAGGCCGTGCGCGAGCTGGGGTCGGGAGCCGCCACCACGCTGGCCGTGGTCGAGATCAGCGCGGGGATCGTGCGACCGTACCACGCCGGCGATTCGATGATCATGGTGCTGGGCGGTCGCGGCAAGCTCAAGTGGCAGGCCGTGCTGCATTCCCCGGTGGGGTACGGTGTCGAAGCCGGACTGATCGACGAAGACGAAGCCCTGCACCACGAACATCGTCACCTGGTCTCGAACGTGGTCGGCACGGCCGATATGCACATCGCGATCGGTCCTCCGCGACGGCTCGCTCCCCAGGATACCGTGCTGCTGGGCAGCGATGGGCTGTTCGACAATCTCTATCCGGCGCAGATCGTCGAGATCTGTCGTGATCGGCAGCTGTCGCGGGCTGCACAGCAGCTGGCCCGCGAGGCCCGCGACCAGATGCGGCAGCCGGCCCCAGGTTACCCGTGCAAGCCGGATGATTTGACCTTCATCGCCTTTCGGTTAACCTGATGCCAGGAGGATGTGGCGCGATGATCAACAAGCTCACGGACCGCGCGCGTACTCGCGCGATGCGGCTCGGGCTGGCACTGCTCGCCATGAACGCGGCGTCGGGCAGCCCGGCCGCGGAACCCGCGGCACCCTGCTACCTCGGCCCGAGCGCGCTGGCGGCCGCACCCGACGGGTCCCTGCTGTATGTGGCCTGCGCAGACGCGCGGCAGCTGGTTTGGGTGTCGCTGCCCGACGGCACCGCGTGCCGCCATGTGTCCCTGCCCGACCGGCCCAGTGGCGTCCTCTGCACGCCGGATGGCAGACAACTGATTGTCACCTGCGCCGCACCGGCAAGTACCGTCATCCTCCTGGATGCCGCAACCGGCGATACGCTGCGCGCGCTGCCCGCCGGACACACGGCCGTTGGCCCGGCCTGGGACGCGCGGCGCGGCCGGCTGTACGTCTGCAATCGGTTCGACAACGACGTCAGCGTGTTCGACGTGCTCGCGGGTGTCGAACTGACACGGATACCGGTCGCGCGTGAGCCGGTGGCGGCGGCGCTCACGCCCGACGGCCGTACGCTCGTGATTGCGCACCATCTGCCGGACGCGCGCACGGACCTCGAACGCTTTGAGCGGATTGCCGCCGGCGTGACGCTGTGCGACACGCGGACGCTCGCCACCCGCGTCCTGGCGCTGCCGCACGGTGCCAGCGGCGTCCGCGACGTATGCCTCACCCCGGACGGAAGCTACGCGCTCGTCACGCACGTCCTGTCCAACTTCACCAACGTGCCGTTTCGCGTCGATATGGGCTGGATCAATGTGAATGTGGTGAGCCTGATCGACCTGCGTCGGCCGCGATTGCTCGGCACCATGGGTCTGGACGAACTGCAGCGGGGCGCCGCCAACCCCTGGGGCGTGGCGGTGACGGCCGACGGAAGTCACCTCTGCGTGGCGGTGGCCGGAACTCATGAGCTGTGCATCGTGCCGACGTCACGCCTGCTCAACGAGCGGGCGCGACGCTCCATGTCGCCGCTCCCAGGCGCCTGGCCCGTCTACCCGAGTCTGGGAACGAGCCTCTGGCAGCGGGTAGCCTTGTCCGGCAAAGGACCGCGCGGCGTGGCCGTCGTCGGATCGACGGCGTATGTGGCGCAGTACTTCAGCGACAGCCTGGCCGTGGTCGACCTGCAAGCTGCCACCGAGGCGGCGGTGCGGACCATCGAGTTGGGCCCGACGCCCGAATGGACACAGGTCCGCCGAGGCCAACTGCTGTTCGAGGACGCCACAATCTGCTACCAGCAGTGGCAGAGCTGCGCGAGTTGTCATCCCGATGCCCGTGGCGATGGCCTCGTGTGGGACCTGATGAACGACGGTGTGGGGAACCCCAAGAGCTCCAAGAGCATGCTGTGGTCGCACCGGACACCGCCGGCGATGGCGCAAAGCGCGCGCGAAACGGCCGAGGACGCGGTCCGCTCCGGGATCATCAACATCCTCTTTTCCCACCGACCGGAAGCCGAGGCCGCCGCGATCGATGCGTACCTGAAGACGCTCGAGCCGATTCCCAGCCCGCATCTGCGCGACGGACAGCTGAGCGACGCGGCCCAACGCGGACGACGACTGTTCGAAAGCGAGGCCGTCGGCTGCCACCGCTGCCACCCTGCACCACTCTACACCGATTGCCGCACCCACAGTATCGGCACGGCGCAATCGCCCCGCTTCAACAACCGTTATGATACGCCCACGCTGGTGGAAGTCTGGCGCACGGCACCGTACCTGCACGACGGACGGTACCGCACGGTGTACGAGCTGCTGCACGAAGGCCGTCATGGGCTCGCCGCCAAGGCCGCGGAAACGCTCACCGAAGACGACCTGCGCGACCTGGCCGCGTTCGTGCTGGCGCTGTGAGGGCGGAGGACGGAGGGCAGAGGGCAGAGGGCAGGAGAGGGAGGGCGCGGCGACCCCGGGAGGGCGAGGCTCCTGCCGAGCCGCCGGAGGGCGCGGTATGTCATCGGAATGGTCCGAGTTTGGGGAGGTTGATCCATCGCGTCCGTCGAGGCGTCCTCGGGACGGGCCGTGACGACCCGCAGCCGGCCGTCACTCGTGGGAATGACGTCGACCCACACTTCGCGCGGAGCTTCCGCACTGCCCTTCGCTTCGGCCGCGGCGAGCTCGTCGAGCGCCAGCACGGCGCCGGTTTCCGCATCCACGACCTGCCGCAGGTCGACGACCCAGCCGCTGTTCTCCGGGAGGCAGATCAGCGCGCGGTCGGGCAGTGGGGGCAATGCCACATCGCCCGGCACGGGCGGCTGCAGACCGTCTACGATCCGGATGATCTTACCGCTCGAGGCGTGCATGTGCACCAGTTTCCGGGCGGGCTCGGGGCGATCAAAGTCCCACACGAGCGCGAGCTCTCGTCCGTCGTGGCTCAGAACCATGGCGCTGATCGTGGAACTGCGATATTCGTGGTGCAGCAGCTGGTTACCCAGCAGTTCGCCGCTGTCGAGTGAATACACGCAGACTTCCAGGAAACACTTGGTGTCGGGCGCATCTCCGACCAGGTAGCGGTGCGCGACAAACAAGTACTTACCCTGGGGGCTCACGACCAGGCCCGGCGCGATGTCGGGGCGCGCCTCGGGGAACTCGAACGCCAGCAGCTCGTCCGACGGAAACTTCCACACCCAGCAGCCGCGTCGTGTGATGGCCACGACCGCGCGGTCCGTACAGGCGCGCACCGTGGCGGCATCGTCCGCCGCGCCAGGAAGTTCGCGACTGCCGATCCGCCGACTGCTGGCAGTCTCCCATAGTTCGACCGCCCGAGCTGTTCCGCCGCCACGCGTCAGCGCCACGTGCGTGCCGCCATGCGACAGCACACAGGGCGGCATCATGTCGACCGGGTCCGTTTCCAGCCGCCCAAGTGGCTCGACGGCCGACATGTCCCACACCATCACACCCGGGCGCACGTCACTCGCCGCGGCGTCGCACCGCGTGGCCAGCACACCGGACGGTACCGGCGCCCGCCCACATACCTGGCCGGTGACGCGAGCCAGTGGCGTCGCCGCGAGATCACGAAAGGGACCGCCGTCGGTGGGCAGCGACCAGGGGACCTGTGGGACCGCTAACTCGGGCAGGATCCGCGCCGCGTACTCGACCAACTGCACGCGTACAACCGGTCCCTGCTCGAGCAGGATCTGTAGCTGCTGCCGCTGATCATCGGTCAGTACGGCAAGCAGTTGATCGCCGAGCCGGCGCATGTCGGCGTACCACTGGTCCATCGGCAGGGACTTCGACCGCAGCGGCTCTTCGCTGGCCTGCAGCTGAGCCACCAGCGTCTGGATCGCCTGGCGCTGAGTGTCTGTCAATTGCACACGTTGATCGGCGTCACCGAACAGGCCCGTGAGCAGCAGACCATCTTCCGACACCAGCGGCATGAGATTGGCCAGCCGCGTCGCGGTCGACTCGACCGGCCGAGCAGCGGTGCCGTCGAGTTTGGCAGCGGACTTGGCCGCCGGCTGGTCGCGGCCTGCAGCCGTCACCGACTCCACAGCGTGCGACGTCGCGCCGGCCGCATTTGCCGCCCCGGGTTCGGACCGCAGGAGTGCGGCCAGCGACCAGTCATGAAGACGCAGCACGTAGATGAGGGCCGAGGCCAGCGCCAGCGCGGTGACCAGCGCCGTACAGGCCCGCACACTGCGGCGACGCTGGCGTGTCACCTGCCGCTCACGATGCAACGTCTCCGCCACGTGCACCGGCGCTGGTGCCGATGACGCTGCTTCCTCCGGCGCCGGGATCGGCATGGCGTGGCGGAGTGCCGCGGGCTCGGGGACGGCCGACCGCATGCCCAGCTCCGCCAGCGCGCCGGCAGCGTCGCCACCCATCGCCTGTGCGGGCGGCTCAAGGATAGCGCCCGACTCACCGACCACGAATGTGCGGCCGCATTTGCAGCGTACCCGTTTGCCTTGCCATTCCGACGGCAAGAGCGTCGCGAACCCACAGCCGCAGACGACTTTAATAGACATGGAATCCTGACGTGGCACCGGCCGTTAGCCTGTGCCCCGCAACCAGATTGACTCGCCCACGGCACGCGCAGCTGACTGAGTCAGGCGTTCTCACGTCCGGCGCGAGACCGTGCCGCCCACCGCACCATGCGCTGGGCCACCTCGCTTGATTGTACCACGCGGGTCCGGTGTCCATTCCCGAGGGACGGACGTTGCCTGCGACACGCTGCCGAGACGCGTCCGTCCACAGCCAGCCGCAAGGGCATCGCCCAGCGACGGCCCCCCGGTGCTTGTCACCGGGGGGAAGAAGATCATCGGCTACGTGCCGCAACGGCCCCCCGGTGCTCGTCACCGGGGGGAAGAAGATCATCGGCTACGTGCCGCAACGGCCCCCCGGTGCTTGTCACCGGGGGGAAGAAGATCATCGGCTACGTGCCGCGACGGCCCCCCGGTGCTTGTCACCGGGGGGAAGCAGATCATCGGCTACGTGCGATACCCACCACACTTCGGGCGCCCGAGTCCCAACGCCTCCACGCAACCCGTGCTCCGCCGAGGCCGCCACAGCCGGAGCGCGACGAGCGCGCGGCCCGTGCGTAGCCGATGGTCGTCGCTC
>JALOQX010000429.1 GCA_025459265.1 Pirellulaceae bacterium
CTTACACCTCCGCCTTCGTGCCTCGGCTCGGCAGGAGCCTCGCCCTCCCTTACACCTCGCCCTCCCTTACACCTCCGCCTTCGTGCCTCGGCTCGGCAGGAGCCTCGCCCTCCCTTACACCTCCGTCCTCTGCCCTCCGGCCTCCGCCCTCTCACTTCCGCCTGCGGCCGCGGCGGCTGCGCGGGTCATAGGAGGTGACTTTGACCTGATCGAGCTTCTTGCCGAGATGGTCTTTCAGTTGCCGGATCCGGTCGCGGATGGCGGCGGCCTTTTCAAACTCCAGATCATCCGCGGCGGCCATCATTTCCGTCTCCAGTTCCTGGACGTACTCGGCCGTCACGTATTGTTCTTCCTGTGCCCGACCGACGGCGGCGTTAGCGGCGCGGTGGGCGGCGGCATCGGACTCGATCCCCGCCCGTACGTGCTTGCGAATCGTCTCGGGCGTGATTCCGTGTGCGCGGTTATACGCTTCCTGGAGCGCCCGCCGCCGGTTGGTTTCCTCGATGGCGATCTGCATGGAATCGGTCACCTTGTCGGCGTAGAGCAGCACTTTGGCGTTGACGTTGCGCGCGGCCCGGCCGATGGTCTGGATCAGGGACGTTTCGCTGCGGAGGAATCCTTCCTTATCCGCGTCGAGGATGGCGACGAGTGAGACTTCGGGCAGGTCAAGTCCTTCCCGCAGGAGGTTGACGCCGACGAGCACGTCGAAGTGGCCTTCGCGCAGGTCGCGCAGCAGGTCGACGCGTTCGAACGCGTCCAGTTCGCTGTGCAGCCACTTGCACGCCACTCCCTGTTGCGTGAAATACGCCGCGAGATCCTCGGCCAGGCGTTTGGTGAGCGTCGTGACGAGCACTCGTTCGCCGACGGCAGACCGCTGCCGGATCTGCTCCAGCAGGTGCAGGACCTGATGCCGCGCCGGCGCGACTTCGATCACCGGATCCAGCAGTCCCGTCGGACGGATGATCTGTTCGACGACTTCGCCGCCGGTTTGTTGCAGCTCATACTCGCCTGGTGTGGCCGACACGAAGACCGCGCGGCGCACCAGCTGTTCCCATTCCTCGAACCGCAGCGGCCGGTTGTCCAGCGCGCTGGGGAGCCGGAACCCGTGTTCGACGAGCGTGCGTTTGCGGCTCTGGTCGCCGGCGAACATGGCGCGGATCTGGGGCACGGTGACGTGCGACTCGTCGACAAACAGCAGGAACTCGTCCGGGAAGAAGCTGTAGAGCGTATCGGGCGGCGCGCCGGGGGCTCGTCCGGACAGCGGCCGGCTGTAGTTCTCGATGCCCGGGCAGACGCCGGTCTCGAGCAGCATCTCGATGTCGAAGCGGGTCCGCGCACTGAGCCGCTGGGCCTCGAGCAACTTCCCCTGCTGGCGGAATTTTTCCAGCTGTTCGTCCAGCTCCTCCTTGATCGACTCGACAGCCTCTGCGATCCGCTCCTCGGGCATGACGAAGTGCTTGGCCGGATACACGAACAACCGGTCCTGAGTCGCAATCGTCTCGCCGGTCGTCGGGTTGATCAGCGCCAGCTGTTCGATTTCATCGCCCCAGAATTCCACGCGCAGAGCATACTCTTCGTACGACGGCCAGATCTCCACGCAGTCGCCGCGGACACGGAACTTGCCGCGCTCAAAGCTGACGTCGTTGCGGTCGTACTGGATATCCACCAGCTTCATCAGCAGGCAATCGCGATCGATCGAGTCGCCGCGCTGGAGTCCGACCATCATGCGCCGGTAATCGTCGGGCGACCCCAGGCCATAGATGCTCGACACGCTGGCCACCACCACCACGTCCCGCCGGCTCACCAGAGCGCTGGTCGTGGCCAGCCGCAAGCGATCGATTTCGTCGTTGATCGATGCGTCCTTCTCGATGTAGATGTCCCGCTGGGGGATGTAGGCCTCCGGCTGATAGTAGTCGTAGTAGCTGACGAAGTAGTGCACGGAGTTCTGCGGGAAGAACGAGCGAAACTCGGCGTACAGCTGAGCGGCGAGGGTCTTGTTGTGCGAGATGACGAGCGTCGGCTGTTGGATGGCCTGAATCACATTGGCCATGGTGAACGTCTTGCCCGACCCAGTCACGCCCATGAGGACCTGATGGCGGCGTCCCGCTCGGACGCCGTCGACCAGTGCCTGGATCGCCTGCGGCTGGTCGCCGGCCGGCAGAAACGGGCTGTGCAGACGGAATTCCATGGGGTGCCTCGCGCCCAAGAGGGTGTTGTCCGGCGGTATCTTAGAGCAGGAGCAACGCGCTCAGAAGGGGAATCCCGTCCGGTTGCGGGGTTCTCACCCTGTTCATCCTGTCCAACAAGGTCCGCGTCCGCCGGTCGACGTGCCTTCTCCTTCGACCGGATGAACAGGATTGACAGGATCAGCTCCGCCCCCCGCCCTCGTGCCCCGGCTCGGCAGGAGCCTCGCCCTCCCTTACACCTCCGCCCTCCGCCCTGGTCCTTCCCGTTTCCTTCTTGCCCACCATTCCTTCAATGTTCGATGTTCAATGTTCAATGTTCAATGTTCAATGTTCGGCGATCGTCCTTCTCCATTGACGGTTCGACCTTCAAGTATTTCCCGATGCGGCGCATGGTTTTCGGGCCGATGCCGGGGACGTCCTCCAGTTGTTCGACGGAGCGAAAGGGGCCGTGTTGCACGCGGTGGGCGACGATGCGTCGGGCGAGTGTTTCGCCGATGCCCGGGAGCAGGGTGAGTTCCGGCCACGGGGCGTGGTTCACGTCGATCTGGAAGTGCAGTTCGAGGGGCGGCGCCCGATCGAACTCGATCCGCTGTTGCCGAAAGGCCGCGAGGAGGCAGCCGTGGAGCAGGATGGCCAGGAAACCGGTGGTGACCAGACAGGCAACGGTCACCTGGTCGGCGGCGCGCAGGAGGCTGCGCGGGTTAGGTGCGCGCGGAGTTGGGAGGTGCATCGCCCCGATTCCCCCTTGGCCCGCGTGCGCGTCAATGTTACTGTGCGCTCAACGCTCGCGATTCGTCAAGCCAGGGAGTATTGCCAGGTGGCGTCGACAGGTCCTGATCCCGAGCCTATGGCGAAGGAATTTCGCCAGATTGAGTGGGACGCGGTGGTGGAGGACGATTGCCGTCACATCGTGCGGCTGGCGGTCCGCGAGGATCTGGACCGCCGTTGCGATCTCACGACCGCCGCCCTGATCGAACCCTGTACCGATGCGCGGGCGGTCGTTGTGGCGCGGGAAGCGGGCGTTGTCTGCGGCCTGCGCGCGATCGTGGTCGTGTTGGACGAAATGGAGATCGAGGCAGAGTGGTCGCCGCGGACCAGTGACGGCGCGGAAGTGGTGTCCGGGACGGTTCTCGGGACGCTGGACGGACCAGCGCGCGATTTATTGACGGCGGAGCGGTTGTTATTGAACTTTCTGGGGCATCTGTCGGGCATTGCGACGCTCACGCGCGCATACACGCGTCAGGTGGAGGGGACATCGGCGCGGATCTATGACACGCGCAAGACGACACCCGGCTGGCGGCGGCTGGAGAAGTACGCGGTCCGCTGCGGCGGCGGCTGGAACCACCGCACGGGACTGAGCGATGCCGTGCTGATCAAGGACAATCATCTGGCGCAGTTGGCGCGCGTGGCCGGCGGGACGAATTCGCCGGCGGCGGCCGTGGCGCAGGCGAGGCGTTGGCTCCCGGGACTCGTTGGCGAGCAGGCGGCGGCGCTGATCGTGGAGGTTGAGGTCGATTCGCTCGAGCAGCTGGCGGCGGTGCTGCCCTGCCAGCCGGACATCGTGTTGTTGGACAACATGTCGCTGGAGCAGCTGCGGTCGGCCGTCGCGCTCCGTGCCGCGTGCGGATCCCGCACGCAGCTGGAGGCGTCCGGCGGCGTGAATCTGGACACCGTGGCGGCCATTGCGCGCACGGGGGTGGAGCGCATCAGTGTGGGCGCGCTGACGCATTCCGC
>JALOQX010000150.1 GCA_025459265.1 Pirellulaceae bacterium
TGGGGAGCCAAGATCATCGGCTACGTACGGAACAGGTGCGCGCCCGCCCCGCTCCCCCATCGGCTCGCCCGATGGGGAGCCAAGATCATCGGCTACGTAGCGGCCGGTCCCGCGCGCGTGTCTCCGCTCCCCCATCGGCTCGCCCGATGGGGAGCCAAGATCATCGGCTACGTAGCGGCCGGTCCCGCGCGCGCGTCTCCGCTCCCCCATCGGCTTGCCCGATGGGAAGCGCAGATCGTCGGCTACGTGGCGGCCGGGCGCTCTTCGCGTTCCGCTCCTGGCGGCCTCGGCCGCGCGCGGGTTGCGTGGAGGCGTTGGGGCTCGGCCGCCCGGAGTGTGGTGATGGCCGGACGTAGCTGATGATCTGCTTCCCCCCGGTGACAAGCACCGGGGGGCCGCCGCCCGTGTTCCGCTCCCCCATCGGCTCGCCCGATGGGAAGCGCAGAGCATCGGCTACGTGCGACGAATCTGGTCACTCACTGTTCTGCGCGCGCAGGATGTCTCTCAGCCTCTGCTGCAGCCAGGCTTCGCTCTTGGGAAAATCCGCGTAGGTCTTGATCTCCGCCAGTCGCGGGTCGTCCGGGGGGATGCCGGCGGTCTGCAGGATGGCATAGTCCTGCAGCGACTCGGCAAACACCTCCCAGCGAATCGAGTCCCACGGTCCGTCGGGGCCGGGATAGATCATGAACGGGTCACCGTAAGGAATCCCGGGCCACGCCGCGGCCGAGCTGTCATTGAAGGGATCGGTCAGTTCTTCCTGTTCGATCTTGTGCCAGTAATTGAATCCCCAGTGCAGGAAGCCCTTGGCCTCGAGCCGGTAGAACAGCCAGCCGCTCATGCGGATCTTGGCGAGGGGCGTGTCGAGGAACCGGTTGATCCAAGGCCCTTGCGGGGCACAACAGAAATAGACCCAGTGGGGAATCTCGGCATCGCGATAGGCCTGTGCCGCGCTGACCAGCGGGATCGGGAAATCCGTCAGTCCTTCGCGGCCATATCGCACATCGCTCAGCGCATCGAGCACCTTCATCCAGGGCGCGAGTTGCCGCAGGACCTCCCGGGCCCGCCGGTAGTTCTCCACGTGCTGCTCACTGCCCGGCTCGTCCGACAAATGGAAGAAGGATCGCTCGAGGATTTCCTCCTCCACCAGAAACTGGTTAAATGCCGGCAGGAACTGGCGCAGAAATCGCAGGTATGTGTCGGACATGGCCGGCGTATCGGGTGGCCAGAGCATGACGTAACGTCCTTCGCGCTGCGTGTAGACGCGGATCGGATTCTCCACGCCCCAATAGATCCACAAGTGAGACCACTCGAACTGGCGAAACCCAAGCTCTTTGCACATGCGCACGAAGCGCCGGACCTGCGACCAGTCGAATTGATACTCGCCTGGCTGCGGCTCTTCGACGATCAGCAGCTGACACGGACGCCGAAAGGTCTCCCGGCGATTGAAGAAGATCGGCACGTAGACGACATCGGAACCGTGCGCGAGCATGTTGGCAAGCTGACTGCGCGTCAAGGCCCACCATCGCTCGTCAAACATCTCGGTCCGATAGTAATCCCAGGTGGCTTCCCCGCGCCACCAGTGAATCACCGGAAAGTCGCGCCGCGGCTGTACCACGAGCGGACTGATTTCGAGCTTGACCGGCATCTCCACCGCACGCGATGCCCCATGCACGGCGATCCGCACGCGCAGTTCGCGCACGCCCGGTTGTGCGTCCGCCGGGATGTGGAGCGTAATCCAGAACGAACGGCTTTCTGTCGGGCCGATGCTGGTGACCTGCGTGATTGGCACGAGGTAGTCGGGAACCAGCCCCGGCAGATTCTCGACGCCCTCGAGTTCACTCAGTTCGGTGTTCGGCGTCAGGTGATGCATGGGCACCAGGCCGACATACCGGATCAGCGGCTGAAGGTCGTCGGCGTCCAGCACCGAGCAGTGGGCGTTCAGGTCGCCCAGGCGGCAGTTTTTCAGACAGGCCTGAAAAGCGATCCGGCTGTTACGCGCGGCGAGGAGTTCCAGTTTCGCCGCGCCCGGCTTCGTGTGAGGAAACACGCGATGCAGGGAAGTCGCCAGCCAGAATGCCACATCCGGCTGGCCGTCCACGTGCAGCATGACTGGCACCCCGGGTTCCTCCGCAGCCCAGCACGCTTGACCCTCGGCATGGTGGCGAGTCCACATCGATATGCTAGCCAGTGCGATTGAGACGCACACGATGGCCGACTGCCCGATCATGGACGTTGTCCCTCCAAACGCTGGAATAGCGGCTGACAGAGCTGCGTCGACTCAGCCGCCCGCTTCCCGTCTGCACGGCATGCGGCGCAGTCTCGGCCCGACGTCGGGCCATGACGGAAACGCCGCCGTGCGACCAGCATAGCACAGTCGCGGGCGGTCCGGACAACGGCGTAACGGGGTTCTTGGCGCGCGGACAGGACGCGATGCCATCGGGCCGGCCGGCGAATCCCCTGACTCGGGCCGCGGCGCGGTGGTCACGCGGCAGCCTCGCGGGTATGATGAGCGGGGAAAGCAGGAGTCCACGATAGTCGCGAGTTGCAGCCGGCGTGGTGGGGCGGTGCCGAGTGTCTGCGCTCGGCGCGTGATCCGTCGACACGTGACTGGAGGAAGGGCGACCATGGTGAACACGACGCGGCGCGAGTTCCTGGTGGCGGCGGCAGCAAGCCTGGCAGCTGCGAACGTGAAGGGTATCGTCTGGGGAGCCCAGGAGAAGAATGAGGCGGGTATCCCCACGCGGGTGCTGGGGAGAACCGGTCAGCGCGTGACCATCGTCGGCATGGGCGGGGCGCACATTGGGGCCGCAGAAGATCAGGAAGCGATCGCCATCATGCAGGAAGCGGTCGACCAGGGCATGACGTTTTTTGACAATGCCTGGGATTATCGCCTGGGTCGTTGCGAAGAACTGATGGGCAAGGCCCTCGCCAGCGGTGGGCGCCGGCAGAAAGTGTTTCTGATGAGCAAGAACTGCAATCGCGACTACCAGGGTTCGATGCAGCACCTGGAGGACAGTCTTCGCCGGCTGAAGACCGACTATTTGGATCTGTGGCAATTTCACGAGGTGGACTTTCAAGACGCCCCGGCGCGGATCTTCGACGAGGGCGGGATGAAAGCCGCGCTGGAAGCCAAGAAATCCGGTAAAGTGCGGTTCATCGGCTTTACGGGCCACAAGGACATCGACCTGCACGCGGACATGCTCAACCGCTCGGACGAATGGGACACCTGCCAGATGCCGATCAATATTCTGGATGTGCACTATCGCAGCTTTCAGAAGAACATTCTCCCGGTCTGCACGCAGCGCAACATCGGTGTGATCGGCATGAAAGCGCTCGCCTGCGGCCGGATCCCGACCGTGCTCGGACTCGACGCGTCCCTCTGTCGCCGCTTCGCCCTCTCGTTGCCGATCAGCACGCTGGTCTGCGGGATTCAATCGCGCGAGAATCTGCAGCAGGATCTGGCCGTGGCCCGGAACTTCACGCCGCTGACCGAGGAAGAGGTCATCGACTTCATCAATCGCACCGAGACGGCTGGGAAAACGGGAGAACACGAGCAGTTCAAGACCACCACGCACTTCGATGGTCCCTACCATCGGGAACAGCACCGATCGTAAGAAGACCGCTGAGACAGGTGGCTGGTCCTTGCCTCGCCTTCAGCGGCCGGCGGGAAAATCCTGCCGGAAGCGGGCGACCAGCTTGCGGGTCCAGTCGCTCCTGGGCCGCAGGCGACCGACGAAGAAGCGGAGAACTTTCGGTTCGTCCGTAAACTCGAGGCCACCCACCAGGTCGCGATGTTGGTAGAGCCAGTTCACGCGGTCTTCCACGTACTTCACCTGGGACAGCGTGAAGACGCGGCGCGGCAGGGCCAACCGCAACAATTCCACTTCGGATGGCACGTCGTTGCCGTCAGCGTCTCGATCCATGGAGATGGTGCCGCGTTCCATGCCGCGGATGCCGGAAATGATGTAGAGCGCCGCGCCCAAGGCACCGGCGGGGTACTCGAGCTGCGGTACGTGGGGCAGGAAACCTCGCGCATCGAGGTGAGCGCCCAAGCCGCCGGCGGGCGTGATCACGGGCACGCCGGCGGCATCCAGCCGGTCGACCAGGTACTTGATGAACAAAGGTGACTGGCTGATCATGTCCATATCGAGCGTTTCGCGCAGGCCAACTGCCATCGCTTCGATTTCGCGTACGGACATGCCGCCGTAAGTCAGGAAACCCTCGAACAACGGAACCAGATCTCTCATCTTCAGATACAGTTCCCGGTTCCGGGTGGCGATGCCGCCGCCGCGCGTGCAACTGATCTTCCGGCCTGAGAAATAGATGATGTCCGCCAGATCGCACATGATCCGGATGATGGTTCTGATATCCGCGCCGAAAAACTCCGCTTCGCGGGTCTTGACGAAGTAAACGTTTTCCGCGAGCAGGCTGACGTCGAGGACCAGGAGGATGCCGTGCTTGTCGCAGACGCGGCGGACGTCCCGCATGTTGGCGATCGAAAATGGCTGGCCGCCGATCAGGTTGGTGCCGGCCTCCAGGCGGACATAGGGGACGTTGTCCCGCCCGCGTGCGGCGATCAACGCTTCGAGCTTGGCGATATCGATATTGCCCTTGAAGGGAAACTCGCTCTTGATCCGGAGCGCTTCGTCCGTATACAGCTCCGCGATCCGGCCGCCGGCCAGTTCAATATGGGCTTTGGTCGTGGTGAAATGGAAGTTCATCGGCACGACGTCGTTGGCGTTCACGAAGACCTGGCTGATAATGTGCTCCGCCGCACGCCCCTGATGCACCGGCAAGAAGTACTCCGTGCCAAAAATCTCCACGATCGCTTCGTAGAGTCGGGTGTAGGACGCGGAGCCCGCGTAGGCGTCATCGGCGACGGCCATCGAGGCGATCTGTTGATCGCTCATGGCGTTCGTGCCGCTGTCGGTCAGCATGTCGAGGAAGACGTCCTTGTTTTCGAGCAGGAACGTGTTGAAACCGGCGGTCTCGACGGCGCGCAAGCGCTCCTCCACCGGTAACAGGTTCAGTTTCTGGACGACTCGGACCTTGTGCATTTCCAGGGGCACGAACTCGCCGCTCGAGAACTGGATGGCGGATTGCATAGTTACCTTACGCTCAAGCCAAGAGGCAGGGGATCGACCGGGTCCGGATTGCCCGCGAAACGCGGGGCAGCTGTTCCCGCGGCCGTGCCGATTCCCGAGAGCCTGAAGAACCTGTCCAACGGCCGCAGGACGGTCGCGCGTATTCCGAACCACGACGGGAACCGACGTGGTCCCATCAGGCAGTCATCGTAACATGCGGCGGTATCCGTGCAAGGGGACAGGCACATCGGCCGTGGCAGGACGCGCACGCCTCACCGCGCCTTCGGCACGCGGAAACAGTGACGTGTGTGAGTCACTTGGTGCGGCGTACGGAGTGCAGGAAATGGGCGTGCCGGCCCCTCCCCTGCGGCACCGGCTCGCGCGATGCTGCGTGCGCGCCTGTTTTGACGCGCGCGATACATGCCAGTATGCTTGGGGCTGGCGCAGGGGTTCTCCCGAGACTGCGTCACGGGCGGGCACGCCCGTCCTGCGGGGACGCCTGTCCTGCGGGCGCGGCGGTGGGATTGGTTTCGGGTACCATCTCCTGCGGGAGGGTTTGCCATGCGGCACGCCGTGTTGTTGGTGTTTCTGTGTGCGGCGGTCGCGTCTCGCCCGGAGCGAGTTGTGGCTGGAGACGACGCGCCGCAGACGACGGACCCGGGCTCGTCACAGGTCACGCTCGAGGTCCTGGACGACCGAGTCCGTGTGCTGCTGGGTGGTGAACCATTGGCGGAATATGTGTTTCGGGGCTACTCCCGCCCGATCGTCTATCCGATTGTGGGCCCGCATGGATTGGGGATGACGCGCAACTGGCCGATGCGCGACGACGTGGCTGGCGAGTCGCACGACCATCCACACCAGAAGGCGATGTTCGTGGGGTTCGGTTCGGTCAATGGAGTGAACTTCTTTGCCGAGTCGCCGGAGGCCGGCCGAATTGTGCATCGCGAGTTGCTCGGCATCGGGAGTGACGCCGCGCGGGGTTGGCTGAAGGCGGCCAACGACTGGGTGGCCCGCGATGGCAGCGTGATCTGTTCGGACACGCGGCGGATCGCGTTTCAGGCGGTGCCCGGCGGGCGCGCCATCGATTGGGAACTCACGCTGCACGCGTCGCAGGGAGATGTGACGTTTGCCGATGACAAGCATGGCCTGTTGGCCATCCGCATGCACCCCAACCTGCAGCTGGACAACGACCCGGCGGCGGGTGTGACAACCGCCAACGGCCAGGTGATCAACAGCCAGGGGGTGCGCGGGGCGACCGTCTTCGGACAACGCGCAGACTGGATCGATTACTGGGGATCGATTGACGGCCACACGGTCGGTGTGGCTATCTTCGACCACCCCGCCAACCCGCGGCATCCGACCTGGTGGATGGCACGTGGTTACGGCTACTGTGCGGCCGACCCGTTCGGCGCACATGCCATCGGTGGCGAACCGCCTGGCACAGGTGATATGACACTGCCCGCCGGTCAGTCGGTCACCTTCCGCTACCGGTTCGTGTTTCACGCGGGTGATCCGGACCAGGCCAGGGTCCGAGATCAGTACCGGGAGTATGCGGAAGCGGACTAGGTGGACAGCGCCCTTTCATGCTCCCCTCGTCAGGCGAAGCGTCAGCGGTCAATTGGGGCACGCGCCGGGAGCCGCCGTTGGGTGTGGTGCGGTCGATTTTCAGGCAGCAACCCGCCAACTCGCCCATGACAAGCCCGGGTCTGAAGAGCCAGGAGTGCTTCGTCTACGCAATATAGCGTGGCCCTCCTGTGCCGAATTGATCAGTCAATACAGGCGAAGATTGGCGGTATTTTCTTGTTTTTTTTGCGTGCCTGACCACTTTTTTCGGTCATCAGTTGACTAAAAATATTTCGTGTGCGAAAATTCTCTGGCGTGCGAAGGTCCGTGACAGTTCCGTGCGGGATGATAAGGCAGCGGGTATGGGTGCTTCCCTGGAGCAGGAGATTCTGGTGGCCTTGCGGCGGATCGTGCGGGCGATGGACACGCGATCCCGCGTGCTGCTGCTGCAACACGGCCTGACGGGTCCTCAGTTAGCCACGCTCATGGCGATTGCCCGCTTGCAGCCGGTCACGGCGGGGGCGATTGCCCGGGAAGTCCAGCTGGGCCATTCGACGGTCACCGGCATACTCGACCGGCTCGAGCGGCGGGGGTGGATTGCCCGGGCGCGCGGGGAGCACGATCGGCGGAACGTCAATCTGGTGCTGACGGCCACGGGGCAGCAGCTGCTGGCCACGGCACCGCCTTTGATGCAGGACGCCTTTCGTCAGCGGCTGGCGGACCTCGCGGAGTGGGAGCGCACGCAGATTCTCGCGACGTTGCAGCGCGTGGGCGACATGATGGATGTCCCCCGCGGCACAGTCGCGCCGTTGCTGGACAAGCCGGCGGCGAACGCCGCTGGATGCCGGATGGAAAGGAGTGCCTCATTGTGAATTCGGTGACGTCAGAGCCCCTCGCCTCGGTTCAAGCGGCACCACCTGCCGCGGGCAGCTTGATGTCGACACAGGTGCAGACGGTCAAGCGATTCTGTACGGCGCTCAAAGCGTTGGGCACGCGGTTTCTTCTGAGCGATCAGGTGCAGAAACGCCTGGACGAGTTCCTCGCGACGGAACCCACGCTCGATGAGAAGACGCGCCGGGCCGTGCGGAAGCTTTTTCGCGGTTGCAGCGAGATCCTGCTGGAGGGAGATGCGGCCTATGCGGTACTGCGTCCGGATGTCGGACAGAAGCACATCGTGCGCGTGCACCCCGCGGCCGACACGCTGGAAGCAGTCGATCGCGGGCAATACCTGCAGATCAAGGATGCGTACATCCAGGGCCACGAGGAGGCGGCCAAGAGTGGATTGGTGATCGACTTCGCGCCGTTCTTTCGGGACTATCCGAAGATTCGCGAGCCGCGCGAGATGGGTGAAGGAATCTCATTTCTCAACCGGCATCTGTCGGCTCAGCTCTACCAGAACCCCGAAGTATTTCGACGCGCGCTGCTGGAGTTTCTGCGATACCGCAAGCTGGAGGGGTCG
This sequence comes from Pirellulaceae bacterium, assembly GCA_025459265.1. GTDB lineage: Bacteria > Planctomycetota > Planctomycetia > Pirellulales > Pirellulaceae > JAAYDI01. The sequence goes on from JALOQX010000150.1 coordinate 8,107, forward strand.
AGCATTCTGCTCAACGAACGCGTGTCTTCGCTGCGGGGATTGACCGCCGGCATTGAGGCGGCGCGGTCGCTGCTGGAGGACTATGAGGCCGGCGCGCCGTATGACGCCATCGCGCACGATTTGCAGGCGCACGGATTCGAACCCGGTTGGGGCTGTACGGCGGCGGACGTCGGTGACAGTCTGACGCTGCTCTCGCAGGTGCTCGAGTCGTCGGATCCGGCGCGTTTCGAGCGGCTGCTGGCGCGGCTGCCCTTGACACACAAGATCGTGATGGTGTCGCCCCACGGCTGGTTTGCGCAGGATGGCGTCCTCGGCAAGCCGGATACCGGTGGTCAGGTGACCTACGTGCTGGACCAGGCGCGGGCGCTGGAGCGGCAGATGCGTGCGCAACTGCTGGCCAGTGGTATCCTGGCCAAGCCGAAGGTGGTGGTCTTGACCCGCCTGATTCCCCACGCCGAGGGGACGACTTGCAATGTGCCGCGGGAGAAGATCTTCGGTACGGAGGACAGCTGGATCATCCGTGCGCCGTTCCGCGACGCGCGTGGCGAGATCATCAACGAGTGGCTGTCGCGGTTCCAGATCTGGCCGTTCCTGGAACAGTTCGCCGAGGAGTCGCAGCAGCTGGTCGTGCGGGAACTGCTGGGCCGCCCCGACCTGCTCATCGGGCACTACACCGACGGCAATCTCGTGGCGCACCGTCTGGCGGAAATCCTGGGTGTGACGCACTGTGCCTGCGTGCACGCGCTGGAAAAGACCAAGTACCTGTTGAGCGACATGTACTGGTCCGACATGGAACACGACTATCGTTTCTCGCTGCAGTTTACCGCCGACCTGATCGCATACAACTCGGCCGATTTCATTCTATCCAGTTCCTATCGCGAAGTGGGGGGCACGGCGACGGAGATGGGGATGCTGGAGGCCTACGAGATGTTCTCCATGCCCGGGTTGTACCGCGTCGAAACGGGACTGATGCCACGTCTGGCGCGCCACAACATCGTGCCGCCAGGGGCCAGCGAAGAGTATTTCTTTCCCTACACGGAGGAGCCGCGGCGCGTGGACGCGGTCCGGCGCGCGCTGAGCGAGCGATTCCTGGGCCGCGAACCGACCGGCGACTGTGTCGGCCACCTGGTGGATCCCGACTTGCCCGTGATCTTTGCCATGGCACGCCTGGACAAGATCAAAAACCTGGCTGGACTCGTGGAGATCTACGGCCGGAGCGAAGCGCTGCGGGCCCGTGCGAATCTGCTCCTGGTTACGGCCGTCGTGGACGCCGCGCAGTCGGTGGACCAGGAGGAAATCGACCAGGTGAATCGGATCAACGAACTGAGGCAGGAACGTAACCTGGACGGGCACTTCCGCTGGTGCGCCGCTCGGCTGGACAAGGTCGAAACAGGTGAGGTCTATCGGATCGTGGCCGATCGCCGTGGCGTCTTCGCGCAGCCGGCTTTCATGGAGACGTTCGGGTTGACCGTCATCGAGGCGATGGCGTGCGGGCTGCCCGTCGTGGTGACCTGTTACGGAGGTCCGTCCGAGATCGTGGTCCCCGGCCGCTCGGGGGCCACTCAGGATCCGAACGACCACGCAGCCTTTGCACAGTCGCTGCAGGCCGTACTGGAAGACGCGGCGCTGTGGGCCCGGTACAGCCTGGGCGGGGTCGAACGCGTCCGCGAGTCGTTCACCTGGGGGCGGCATGCCGAACGCGTCCTGCGGATGGCGAACGTCTACACCTACTGGAACCACGTCGACGTGATGAACCGCCAGGCGCTGGATCGGTATCTTCACACGCTGTATCACACCGTCTATCGACCGCGGACGCAGTCGATGCTGGCGGGAGGGTAGTCGCATGTACATTCAGCTGATCAGCATTCACGGCCTGATTCGGGGCGAAAACGTGGAGATGGGGCGCGATGCCGACACGGGCGGTCAGGTGCGCTATGTCCTGGAACTCGCCCGGTCGCTCAGCCAGTGCCCGGGTGTCGAAGCGGTCGACTTGTGCACGCGGCGCATCAAAGACAAGCGTGTGGCCAGCTGCTACGCGGAGGAGATCGAGGAGCTGGCGCCGCGCTGCCGGCTCGTGCGCCTCCCCTGCGGCGGCGCGCGGTACCTGCGGAAAGAGCGTCTCTGGCCCTTTCTGGATGACTACGTCGATGCGCTCATCTCGTTCACGCGCCGCGAAGGCCGTGTACCGGCGGTCGTGCACGGTCATTATGCCGACGCAGGTTACGTGGCCAAGGAGGTCGCCGCCGCGTTCGATGCGCCGTTCGTCTTCACCGGACACTCGCTGGGCAAGCCGAAACTGGAGTACCTGCTCCAGGAAGGCTGGACACGCCAGGAGGCCAACGAGGTGCTGAACATCGAGCATCGGATCAGCGTCGAGCAGGATTGCCTGGCGGTGGCCGACCTGTTGATTGTCAGCACGCGGCATGAACGCGATCAGCAGTACCGCGAGTATCAGCGACCGGAGGACCTGCGTTGCGAAGTGATTCCTCCCGGTACCGATCTTGTGCGGTTCTTTCCCTATTACGAATACGACCTGCCCAGTCCCACGATTGACGAGCGGTTCAAGCAGGCCCGCGTGCGGATGGCCGCCGAACTCGGACGTTTTCATTTCAACCCGACCAAACCGCTGATTCTCGCGCTCTGCCGCCCTGACCGCCGCAAGAACATCGGCGCGCTGATCGAGGCCTTTGGCGAGAGCAAGGAGCTGCAAGCCATCGCGAATCTGGCCGTCTTCGCCGGGATTCGCGACAACATTGAAGCGATGCCCGACAACGAGCAGAAGGTCCTCACGGACATGCTGCTGGCCATGGACCGCTACGATCTCTACGGCAAAATGGCCATCCCCAAGGACCATAGTTCGGAATTCGACGTGCCCGAGTTGTACCGGCTCGCGGCGGCCAGCCGTGGCATCTTCGTCAATTCGGCCTTCATCGAACTTTTCGGGTTGACTGCGATTGAGGCCTCCGCCACCGGACTGCCCTTTGTCGCGACGGCCGATGGCGGTCCGCAGGACATCGTCGAAAACTGTCACAGCGGCCTGATTGTCGACGTGCGCGACCGGCAGGCCCTGACGGAGGCCATGCTGACACTGTTGACCGACCAGAACGTCTGGCGGGAGTGCTCCACCAACGGTGTGAATCTGGTCCGCGAGTTTTACTCCTGGGAAACTCACTGCGCACGCTACCTGTCATGCCTGGAGGACCTTGTCGGGACTCCTGCCACCGCTCCTGTTGCAGGCGGGCGTCCCGCGCCCGGACGGCGACTCGCATCACTCAACAGCCTCCTGATTACCGACATCGACAACACCCTGCTCGGTGACGACGAAGCCCTGGAGCAACTCAAGACGATCATCCATGACCATCGCCACCACATGGGGTTCGGGGTGGCGTCGGGACGCGCACTGGAACTCGTCCTCGAGGTGCTGGCCGACCACGGCATCCAGGAGATCGACGTGATCATCGCCGCGGTGGGCGCGGAAATCTACTACAATCAGGACCACGTGCTGGATAAGGGCTGGGCCAGCCACCTCCGCTCGAAGTGGCACCCCGAGCGGATTCGCGAGGCACTCGATCTCCTCCCCTTCCTGCACCTGCAGCAGGAACCGCACACGCAGCGCGAATTCAAGATCAGTTACGATCTGGAGGATGGGCACGACGCGGACGCTGCACTGGCAGCGATCCACAACGCGTTGACCGGGGCGAAGACGGCGTATTCGCTGATTTTTTCGCACGGTACGTTCGTCGACATCCTGCCCCACCGCGCTTCCAAAGGCAAGGCCGTACGCTACCTGGCAGGCAAATGGAACATTCCCCTGGAACGCGTCGCCACCGCCGGCGATTCGGGCAACGACCGCGATATGCTCATCGGTCAGACCGCGGGGATCGTCGTCGGTAACCACGATCCGGAACTCGCCTCACTCAGACGCTCGACGACACATCGCGTCTACTTTGCGCAGGCGCACTGCGCCGGCGGAATCATCGAAGGGCTGCGGCACTTCGGCTTCGTGGAACAGCCGGAGACCGCGTGTCGCTGAGCAACAGATTGCGGTCGAGCTCCTATCCTGTGCATCCCGTGAATCCTGTCTTGCCTCCGCGCTGGTAAGACAGGATGAACAGGATGCGCAGGATGAACGTCGTCGTCTCCGCGTCACTCGACCACGACCTCAACGGCCGCCTCGATCTGGACCGGTCCGAGCAGTCCGGCGGGCATCAGGGGTGTGGTGGCGGACAGCACTGGAAGCGCCAAAGAGGTCCGGCGCTGGTCCACCGGCAGCGTGAGATCGCCCACCAGCCGGTTGTTCCAGGCATTGATCACGTCCACGTCCAGCTGGTTGTCACCCGCACGCACCGCCCGCGTGATCTCCACGCGATACGGGGCGCACCAGAGCGTGCCGAGCGGTTGACTGTTGACTCGCACGACGGCCAGATCACGCACGCGGCCGAGTTCCAACCAGAGTCGCCTGCCGGCATAATCGTCAGGCAACGCGAATGTGCGCCGGTATGTCGCCGTGCCCGAATAATGGCGAACACCTTCTTCAGGCCGCTGGGTCCAGTCGCAAAGTTCGTTGAAGGTAATCTGAGCGGGGCCACCCCAGTGAGGATCGAACTGCACATCCCACGGACCCGCCAGGAGCAGCGGCGGAGGAACTGCGTCGACGCGGATCCTGCGCTCCCCATCAGCGCACACCAGAACGTACTCGCCAGGCTGCCGCACCTGCACCGACAGGGCGCCCCCGGCACCACGTTCCAGTTCCAGAGCCGTTCCTGGTGGACGCGTACCTGGTCGGTCCATGGACTGCATCAGCGCGACGACGCCGTCGGCGTCCAAGGCCCGCGAAATCGTCTCGATGGCGCCCAACTCGCCCACGAACGGGCGTCCGCCGCCACCTGCCGCGGTGCCGGGATGAACGGTGTAATTGCTCTTGAGTCCCACACATGCCAGCTCGCCATTGATGTACAGGCTGGGTTGCGCCTGGCGATACACGACGGCGATGTGAGTCCAATCGGTCAGCGGCACTGCGTGCACCAGGAGAGGTGCGAAGTATGCAGCGCCGTGTTCCAGCACGCACACGCCGTTGCGTCCGATCGCCAGTCCGCAGCCGGCGCGTTGACCCGATCCGAACAGGCTGCCGTGGGGCGGAAAGAGCGCGTCGTTGCGCGGCTCTGCCAGTCCGCTCG
>JALOQX010000151.1 GCA_025459265.1 Pirellulaceae bacterium
ACGTGACCGCGCCGTGCTCCGGTGGCGCCCACGCGATTTGACTGCGGGACAGGTTGCGGAATATCGGGTTAAACGAGAAACAGCCGCATGACAGGATACGGTCCAATTCACCGCGCAGTTGCGGGACTGGGTCACCGCGGGTCCCAAAGCGCTCGCGCGGCGCTCCGCGCCGGTGACCAGTCCGCGACACCCCCCCAGTTCGCCCCCAAGAGAGTGCAGAGCATAGAAGCGAGCTGCCCCCCATCACGGCTCACTCCCCGCCTAGCTCCTCGTGCCCTGCCTCCCCGCGCCCCGCGCGCTCCCCCCGTCCCGCCCTTACTCCCCTATACTCCTGGGAACTCGCGCGATTGGAGGCCGAGCACGGCACGCCGCGCAGGTGCCGCGATTGTGACGGCAAGACAGAGTTGACGCACCAGACCGAGCGTCCGACGGTGGCCGGGCTAATGCGGATGCCGCCGAGCATCGAGAAGCGGGTGGAGACCGGGCCGCTGCAACTGCACCTGCCCCATCTCCGCCTTCTGGTGACGCCGAGACACGTTGAGCGAGGACACCAACCGCATGCCGCGACCGCGCAACCAGCTTTCCCGCGCTCCTGACACCCCCGCGTCACAACTGTTACTTTCTCCTAAACTTTGTATTGCGCTGGCTAGCGCGCCCCCAAGGCTCACTCAGGTCTCGTGCTGACGCTGGCCGTCCTCTGTTGGTGGGCTTCTCCCCTCTTCATTCGTCAAGTATCCAGATCTTCAATTGTCCTAGCACGGCCAGCACGATCCCTATGAGGACGAGCAACAGAAAGAACGCTTCGAAGAATGGATACCCCAGAAGACGTCGCTTCACGACACACTCCATGTACGTTCTAACACTCCCGCATGAGCGCGCAACGCGGGACAAAGTCGCGTAGCGCTACGGCGCAATTACGCCCATTTCCTCGACCCACATCGATGATTCCACGGCATAAGTTGTACCATTGTGCTAAACTCGTCACACGTGAAGGTCGTGGCAGCGATCCAATCTCCCTGTTCGATCTCAGCATAGCACATTGGTGCCCAGTCAAAACCACATCCCGCGTCCCAGCACTGGTGTGTGCACGATGCATACCCTCCTCTGTAGCAGAAGACGAATCCATCCACTCCCGGGATCAGGCCCATAAGGTCGTCAATGATCTCCCAAATGGAGCGGCCCGATGGGACCATTGATGTCGGTGGTACCGGCAAAAGTATCGGTCCCGGAGTGGATTTTATTGGCCCGGGATTCCATGGTGAGTTCGGAGTGCCAGGTACAAATTGCTCACCACTTGGATCTGTGCGAGTTGTTGGGTTATCCCAAACGTACTCGACAAGGTTTACACCCGCTCTATACCCCACCGGATCCCGGCTGCCGAAACTCCCCAGCTGGGCGTGATACATTCGATGCCTGTAATAGTCCAGGCCGGTTTCGGCGTCGAGTTGGCGGCCGGTATACGTGTGCGCGTTGGCGGAGCGGGAGACACTCCGGACGTTGGACCAGGTGGCATCGTAGATGGTCAGCACGCCGTAGGGGGTGTAGACGTACCGCTCCAGCGCGTCGCCCCCGGTGTTGACCAGCGTGGTGATGTTATAGTTCGCATCCCCCAGATAGGAGTGGACGTAGGCATCGATCCCGTTGGGGCTTCCCGGACTCTGCGAATCCACGTGCTCGTGGACCAGGTCGGCAGGGCCCGCATCGTTATACGCATTCCGGCGGGACCACACAACACAACCGCCGTGATCCCTCTCCGCGTCGCGCGCGCGGCTCCGCGCTCAGCGTCCGAAGCCGCCTTTGCCGCCGCCACCTCCCAGGAGTCGTCCCCAGCCGCGCGTGTCGGGGAACATCCGTCGCACTTGCTGGACGATTTCCGACGGACTCACTTGTACCCGCTCGCTCAACTCGCCCAAGGTCACTTCGGGCGAGTCGACGGTCCAGCCGCAGGCGGTCAGCGCCACCAGCACCTCTTCCGGCGTCAGATTGACCCCGCGGGCCAACGCCGCAATCGTCAGCTCGCTCAAGTCCCCCGGCATGCTCCACGCTTTGCCCTGGCCGCTACCCGAACCGGGCCCTCGTCCCGGCGGCCCCTTGCCGCCACCGGCCTGCGCACCGACTCGTCCCCAGCCGTGCGACTCGGGGTAGCGTTGCCGGACGACCTCGAACACATCACTTGGCGCGAGGTTGCGCTGCCGTGCCAGGTCGCCGATCGTCTGCTGGGTTCCCACGACTTCATAGCCCTCTTCGCGCAGCGCGTCGGCCAGCTGCTCGTACGTGAGGTTGACGCTGGTCGCCAACTCGCTCAGCTGCAGCTCTTCAGCGTGCGGCACCGGTGCCGGTTCAGACTGCCGTTCCCAGTAGTCCTTGATCCGTTCGTTAAGCACAACAAGCTCGCGGAACGGAGGTACACCCGCGATCGGTCCGACGACGCACGCGACCGCCACGGCAACGGCCAGGGCCAGTTCGCGTTTCAGGTTCACGCCCGCCACGGTTTTGCTCTTGAGGTATCGCAGGAAGACGGACCAGTTGAGTGCCAGGTGCAGTGCGGCCACGCTGACGAAGAGCAGGCTGTTGCTCATGTGGACAGCCGACCAGTCGTGCTTACCGAGTCCGACGAGCGACCATTCGGTCCAGTTTGCCACGCGGCCGCGCGGGCTCAGGAAGAGCATCGCCCCGGAGAAACACATGGCCAGAAACGTGCAGCTAAGGAGCAGCGACGTGAAACCGCGCCAGCTGAAGCGCCGCCGCGTTCGGCTGGCGGGCGACGCGGCTGGAGGGTTTGTCGGCGGCGAATCAGGCAGACGGGGGTTCGTGTTGGCGATGGTCATTTTTCGGCTCCCGCCTCATGCTGAGCAAACACCGTGCCGGCTGCGCGGTCCGGTGCTGCGGAGCGTACGCGGGGCACGAACCGACCCGTGGGCCGCGGCCTCCGTGGGCCGCGGCGACCGGGCGCTGTGCAAACCGTGCACACCTGGCAGGACGCCGGTGTGGGAATCTCGTATACTCACCACATGGCCGCTGATCCCGCCTGGCGCAGGCTCTATCCGTTCGCATCACACAGTCTCGTACGTGACGGCGTCGCGCAGCACTACGTGGACGAAGGGCAGGGACGGCCGGTGCTGCTGGTACACGGGAATCCGACCTGGTCGTTCTACTGGCGGAATTTAATCGAGCCGCTGAGGTGCCGGTACCGCATGGTCGCGGTCGATCACGTGGGGTGCGGCCTGAGCGACAAGCCGCAGGCGTACGACTACACGCTCGCACGGCACATCGATAATCTGGTCGCGCTGGTGGACCATCTGGACCTGCGCGCGGCGACACTCGTCGCCCACGACTGGGGTGGCGCCATCGGGCTGGGAGCGGCGTTAGCGCGTCCCACACGGTTCCGGTCGCTCGTCCTCTTCAACACGGGTGCGTTTCCGCCGCCGTATATCCCGTGGCGGATCCGCGCCTGTCGGCTGCCGTGGCTGGGATCCTGGTGTGTGCGACGATGGAATCTCTTCGCGCGTGCGGCTCTGCACATGGCCGTGGCGCGGCCCGAGCGGATGACGGCCGATGTCCGCGCCGGCCTGCTGGCTCCGTATGACACGTGGGAACACCGCGTGGCGATCGACCGGTTTGTGCGCGACATTCCCGCCTCGCCGCAGCACGGCACATGGCGGGTGCTCGAACAGATCGAGCGCGGTCTGCCGCAGCTGGAGCAGCGACCTTGCCTGCTGATCTGGGGGATGCGCGACTGGTGTTTTCGCCCGGTCTGTCTGGAGCGATTGATGGCGGCTTTTCCGTCCGCCGAGGTCCATCGCCTGGCGCACGCGTCACACTACGTGGTGGAGGACGCGCACGAGGAGATTGTGCCGATCCTGGAGCGATTCCTCGCGGACCGCTCGAACGCGGGCGATGCGTCCCCTGACGGCGACGCGCTCAAGACACAAGGAGTCGGTCCGTGAAGGGGACGCATCGCGACGTGGCGGCCCGGGCAGATCGCGAGTCCGACTTGTCGATCGGACAATGCGCCAGTCTCGCCTGCCTGCTGGAGGTTTCCGCCCCCAAGCCCGGCAACGTGCATCGCGGCGCCGATTTCGAGGACGCGACGTTTCTCGACTTTGTGGCCAGCGCCGTGGCGATCGCGCCGGCCTTGGAGAGCGCGCCGCATCATGGCGTCGGTCGGGCCGTGCGGGAGGCGATCGAGTCGACGCGCGCGCTGGTGCGCACCAACACCAACCTGGGGACCGTGCTGCTCCTGGCGCCGCTGGCCGCCGTGCCGCGCCCCCAACCCCTGGCGGCAGGTGTGCGGGACGTGCTGGCGCGGCTGACACCCGCGGACAGCATCGACGTCTATGCCGCCATTCGCCTGGTCCATCCCGGCGGTCTGGGACAGGTCGACAGCATGGATGTCGCGGGTCCGCCGCCCCGCGATCTGCTGGCCGCCATGCAGGCGGCCCGCGATCGCGATCTGGTGGCTCGCCAGTATGTCACCGGTTTTGCCACGATCTTCGACCACGTCGTGCCCCTGCTCCTGGACGGTCTGCGGGAACACGGGGCGCTCAGCGATACGATCGTGCAGACGCAGCTGCGGTTGCTGAGTCGTTTCGGGGACAGTCTGATCGCCCGCAAGTGCGGTGCGGCCATGTCCCACCAGGTGGCAGCGCGCGCGTCCCACGTCCTGGCGGCCGGCGCGCCCGGCGATGCCACGTACGAGCAGGCCCTGGCGGATCTCGACTTCTGGCTCCGCAGCGATCATCATCAGCGCAATCCTGGCACGACTGCCGATCTGATCGCCGCGGGGCTGTTCGTGGCCCTGCGCGACGGACAGCTGAGATGCATCTCTTGAGCGAAGGCATCGGACGATGACAGATACGTATCGCGTGCGGCTGCAGAAGGAACAGCACGTCTTCAGCGCCGCCCATTTCATCACGTTCCACGGGGACGTCTGCGAACCGCTGCACGGACACAACTACCGCGTGTGGGCCGAGGTCGAGGGCCCCCTGGACGAGAACCACTACGTTGTCGATTTCATCGCGCTGTGCGACGCCCTCCAGGCGGTCACCAACACGCTCGACCACCACATGCTGCTGCCCACCGAGCACCCGCAGATTCAGGTGCGGATTGACGGTGAGGAGGTCGAGGTCCGGTTTGCCCAGCGGCGGTGGGTCTTCCCGCGCAACGAGTGTGCCCTGTTGCCGGTCCCCAACACAACCGCCGAACTGCTGGCCCGGCACATCGGCCAGCAGCTGCGTGCGGAGCTGGAGCGCCGCACGGGTTTCCGTCCGCCGGTGGTCCGGATCGGCGTCGACGAAAACCACGACCAGTGGGGGATATGCGAACTGCGGGACGCGTGAGCCGCGGAGTTCCGCCCCACCGGGCCGTCCAATCCGCATAATCGTCTCAATTTCCCCAGTCCGGCGCGACGATATTGACCGACACCCGGCGCTAGTGATGCGCCGAGGTCGACATCCCCTATCCGTGCCGGAGGTGGCGGCGGTGACGACAGGCGTGCGGAAAGCGGCCATCCTGCTGATGAGCCTGCCTGAGGACGAGGCGGCGATGGTGCTGAGCAAACTCAAGCCCAAGCAGATTGAGGCGGTTTCGATCGAAATCGCCCGGCTTGATCAGGTCGCCGGCGGCGAACAGGAAGCGGTGATCCACGAGTTCGCGGACGCCAACCCGAACACGCTCCTGGGCGGCGGCGGGGGACTGGACCTGGCGAAATCGCTCGTCCAACGCGCGCTGGGCAAGGATGCCCGCAACACGCTCGATACGGTCCAACAGTCGATCGAGTCGCTGCCGTTCGGGTTTCTCAAGAAGGTCGATCCCCAGAACGTCGTGACGTTCATCAACGACGAGCATCCGCAGACGATCGCGTTGATCCTGTCTCATCTGCCACCTGCCTACGGCGCGCAGATCATCGCCGGCCTCTCGCCCGACCGCCAGATTGCCGTCATCCAGCGGATCGCGCATATGGGTCAGACCAATCCCGAGGTGATCCGACAGGTGGAGGAAGGGTTGGAATCACGCATGGTGAGCGTGATGAGTCAGCAGTTTGAGAAGGCGGGCGGTGTGCCGAGCGTGGCGGAGATCCTGAACGTGACCGATCGCACCACGGAGCGGAATCTGCTGGAGAACCTGGCCCAGGAAGATCCCGAGCTGGTGGAGGAGATCCGCCGGCTGATGTTCGTGTTCGAAGACATCACCAAGCTCCGCGACAAGGACATTCAGTCGGTGCTGAAGAACGTCGAGAGCGCTCAGTGGGCGATGGCGCTCAAGGGCGCCAGCGAGGAGCTGAAGGAGAAGATCCTCGGCAACATGTCGCAGCGCGCGTCGCAGTTGCTGCGGGAGGAGATGGAGTACCTGGGTGCCGTCCGCGTCTCGGAGGTGGAGGCCGTGCAGCAGCAGATTGTGGACATCATCCGGCGACTGGAAGACGCCGGCGAGATCTCCACGCACGCGGACGAGGAGAACGAGGAACTCATTCAGTAGCCGGGCGCGGCCTGCCGCGAGGATCCCGCCGCGGCGGGCTTCCGCTTTCTCCTGGCCACACGTATCATGGGACCTTCTGCGCCCGTCGGGCTGCCGTCCTGCCCTTGCTACGGATGCGTCCCAGGCATGGTCACCACGCCCATGATGCAGCAATACCGCGACGCCAAGGAAGCGTGCGGGGATGCGCTGTTGCTGTTTCGCATGGGCGACTTTTACGAACTCTTCTTCGACGACGCCAAAACAGCCGCCCGCGAACTGGGGCTGACGCTCACCAGCCGCGACAAAGGGGAGAACCCGGTCCCGATGGCCGGCTTCCCGTACCATCAGCTCGACGGCTACCTGGCCAAGATCATTGCCGCCGGGTATCGCGCCGCGGTCTGCGAACAGGTGGAGGACCCCAAGCTGGCCAAGGGACTGGTCAAGCGGGAGGTGACGCGGGTGGTGTCGCCCGGAACGCTGACCGACGACGCGCTGCTGGACCCGCGGGAGAGCAGTTTCCTGGCGGCCATTGCCGACGAGCCGGCGCGGGGGTCGGCGGACGCACCGCGCGTCGGACTGGCCTGGGCGGAACTCTCCACGGGCCGCTTCCTGGCGGCGACCTTTCCGCGGCGACAGCTGGCCGACGAACTGGTACGGATCGGACCGCGCGAGTGTCTGGTGGCGGAGGACGCGCCGCCCCTGCCGGATCACCCCGTCCGCCACTGCATGTGGACGCGCCGTCCGCCGTGGGCCTTCGCCCTCGACACCGCGCAGGCCGGCCTGTGCAAGTTCTTCGGCACGGCGGGGCTGGAAGGATTCGGGTTCACGTCCGCCGACGGGGCCGCCATCCGCGCCGCCGGCGCGATTCTGGATTACTTGCAAGAGACCCAGCGCACCTCGCTGGATCATTTCGATCGCGTGACCCCGTACCGGGTCGGCCAGTACCTGGAGCTGGACGAATCGACCCGGCGCAGTCTGGAGATCTCGCGCACCCTGCGTGACAACCGCCGCGAAGGATCGCTGCTGGCCGTGATCGACCGGACGCTCACGCCGATGGGCTCGCGGCTGTTGGCCGAGTGGGTCGCCGCGCCGCTGACGGAGATCCCCGCCATCGAGGCGCGGTTGGACGCGGTCGAGGCATTGATGAAGGACAACGCGGCGCGGGCCAGGCTGCGCGACCAGCTCCAGGGGGTGTACGATCTGGAGCGCCTGCTGGCGCGCGTGGCCACCGGCCGTGCCACGCCGCGCGATCTGAGTTTCATCGCCAGCACGCTGGGACGCATTCCGCTGGTCCAACAACAACTGGCCGGGTGCAGCGGCCGCCTGCTGCGCGAGCTCGTCGAGTCACTGGACCCGTGCCCCGACGTGCACGCCGAGCTGGTGGCGGCACTCGTCGAACCCTGCCCGCTGACCGTCAAGGACGGCGGCGTCCTTCGCGGCGGATATCACGCGGAGCTGGACCGGCTCCGCGAACTGGCCAGCGGCGGCAAGCAGTGGATCGCCCAATACCAGGCCCAGGAAATCGCCCGCACGGGGATTTCCAAGCTGAAGGTCGGCTACAACAAGGTGTTCGGGTACTACCTGGAGGTATCGACAGCGCAGCAACACAACGTGCCTCCCGACTACCACCGCAAGCAGACGCTCAAGAACGCCGAGCGGTATATCACGCCCGAGCTGAAGGAGTACGAGGAGCAGGTCCTGACGGCGGATGAGCAGGCGCGCGAGCTGGAGTACGCGCTGTTCACGGCGTTGCGGGAGCGCGTGCATGCCGCGGCGCGGCGCCTGCAGCTCACCGCCGCGGCACTCGCCCAGCTGGATGTCCTGGCCGCACTCGCCGAACTCGCGGCGCGGCATCACTACGCCCGCCCGCGCGTGGTGGACGAGCCGGTGTTGGCCATCGTCGACGGGCGCCACCCGGTCCTGGACATCCTGGAGCCGCAAGGCACGTTCGTCCCCAACGATACGACCGCCGACGCGGACACCGGCCTGATCCTGCTGATCACCGGCCCCAACATGGCGGGCAAGAGCACCTACATCCGGCAGGTCGCCTTATTGACGCTCCTGGCGCAGATCGGCAGTTTCGTGCCGGCGGCCCAGGCCGTGATCGGCGTGGCCGACCGCATTTTTGCCCGGGTCGGCGCCAGTGACGAACTGGCACGCGGCTTGAGCACGTTCATGGTCGAGATGACGGAAACGGCGCGGATCCTCCACAACGCCACCCCGCGGAGCCTGGTGATTCTCGATGAGATCGGCCGCGGCACCAGCACCTACGACGGCCTGTCGCTCGCCTGGGCCATTGTCGAACACCTGCACGATCGCCTCGGCTGCCGCACCCTCTTCGCCACGCACTATCATGAACTGACCGACCTGGCACGGACGCTCTCCGGGATGGTCAACCTGAACGTGTCCGTCAAGGAATGGCAGGACGAAGTGGTCTTTCTGCACAAGATTGTCCCGGGTGCGGCGGACAAGAGCTATGGGATCCACGTGGCGCGGCTGGCGGGGGTACCGCGCAGTGTCAACGAGCGGGCCAAGCAGATTCTCGCCCAGCTGGAAGCCGAACATCTGGACGAGCGCGGGCGCCCCAAGATCGGCGCCGGACGGGCTTCCCGCCGACGCGGCGATCTCCAGCTGACCCTCTTCGCGCCCCCCGAACACCCGCTGCTCGAGACGATCCGCGGCACGGACGTGGATCGCCTCACGCCGCTCGAAGCGCTGCAGCTGCTGCATCAGTGGCGCGCGGAACTCGCGGCCGAATAGTCGCCGCGAGACCAGTAGTCCCGCCAGTCTTCCCACACCGTCAGGCTTTGCAGGAGATTGCTGAACTGGTCGGTCCACGGCCGCAGGCCGGCCGGCGGCTCGTCCAACGCTTCCGCGGCGCGCGCGATCGGCGGCAGATTCAGAAACTCCTTGTTGTCCGTCACCAGCAGCCAGTCCGAAGACGAGTCCGCGACCCCGTCGTGGTCCTCCGCATAGACCGCCGCGACCCGCATCTGGTAGTGCGCGGCCAACAGCGCCACCAGCGGCCGCAGGTTGACGTGCCGATTGCTGGTGTGCACCGCGATCACGCCGTCGGGCGCCAGGTGGCGTCGGTACGTGGCGAAGGCTTCGACCGTCAGCAGGTGGACCGGAATCGCATCGCCGCTGAAGGCATCCAGCGCAATCACGTCGTAGTCCTGCGGCTCCTGCTGCTCGAGCGACAGCCGGGCATCGCCCGGCACCACGTGCACGTCGGCGGGACAGTCCGCGAGAAAGGTGAAGTACTCGCGCGCAATGTCGATGACTTGCGGATTGATCTCATAGAAACAGTAGTAGTCACCGGCCTGGCCATAAGCCGCGATCGTACCGGTGCCGAGTCCGACCGTGGCCACGCGCAGCGGCTCGGTCACCGCCATGTTCACCAGCGTCAAACCGATGCCGCTGTCCGGCGCGTAGTACGTCGTGGGCAGGTGACGGCGACTCGGCTGACGCAACTGCACGCCGTGCATGATGCGCCCGTTGTAGAGCGTGCGTCGCCAGTCCTCGCTGTCGGCGTCTCCGTATTCCAGCACGCTCAACACCCCGTAGAAGTTCCGCCGCGCGACCAGCACGTGCGACTGGTCATCCTGCAGGGGTATCATCGCCGCCAGGAGCAGGGCGCCCAGGATCGGCAAGGGGAGCGCGACGCTCCAGAGCGTGCTCCAGTGGCGGCGGCTCTGCAGGACGTGCGCCGTCCGCAGGATGCGGCGCGTCCGCGCCAGACTCTCCTCCACCGGACGGTGCGGACGCAGCGACTGCAGCAAATCGCCGGCGATCATCCAGGGAAACCCCAGGAACGCGCCCCACCAGCTCGTCCACCGGCGCTCGCGCCGCCACCACTCCTGCAGCAGGACATACGCGGCCAGCAGCGCTCCGCCGAGCAGACAGATGTCGGACTCGACGAACGACGTGAACCACAGCGGGCACAGCAGGGCCACGAACAACCCGCCCAGCGCCCCGCCCGCGGCAATCAGCAGGTAGAAGAGCGTCAGCTGCCGCGGGCCAGGCTTGCTCCGCACCAACTCGCCGTGGCACAACATGCAGATCAAGAACAGCGCCAGCAGATAGGCGCCCACCTCCAGCGCGAGGTTTTCGATGAAGGCGGGCAAGTCGTCCGGCAGACCGAGCCGCCGCAACAGGGGCGTGACCTTCGCGGGCACCAGCAGGCTGGCAATGATGCTCACCACGACCAGGGTCGTCACCGCGTTGCCCACCCGCCGATACCACCGCGCCGCATCGAAACACAAGATGAACGTCAGCAGGTACAGGCTCAGCGGGAGGATCCACAGAAAGGGCACCACCGCCACATCCTGACAGATTTGATTGGTGACCGCCAACAGGCTCAGCGAGCCGAACGCCGGCAACAGGATCCACAGGGCATACCGCAGCGGCGCCGGCATGCCGCACGCGCCGTCCTCGGCCCCCGCCGCGTCTTGCGCGGGCAGCGGCGGAAAACGCCGGAAGGCCATCAACAGCCCCCAGCCGCCGCTCAACACGGCGAATGCGCCGAATCCGCACGACCAGAGACGACTCTGCGCCGCGGTGTCCAGCGCCGGTTCGATCAGGAACGGATACGACAACAGCGCCGCCAGCGATCCGATGTTCGACAGCGCGTAGAAGCGATAGGGCAGGCGCCCCCACGTGGCCCGGCTGTACCAGGCCTGGATGAGGGGCGCCGTGGCCGCCAGCAGCAGGTACGGCAACCCGACGTGGGCGGTCAACAGCGCCAGGATCCGCCACTGCGGCTGCTGACTGTCCGGCGGCTTCCAGGCGGGCGCAGGGAGGATGGGCAGCGTGGCCAGCGCCGCCAGCAACAGCAGCACGTGCACGATCCCGGCCCCGCGCGGGCGTGCCAGCCGCGCCAGGCCGTGCGCGTAGGCGTAGCCGGCCAGCAGGAAGACCTGGAAGAACAACATGCAGGTGGTCCAGACCGAGGGGCCGCCGCCAAACCACGGCAGGATCATCTTGCTGAACATCGGCTGCACCTGAAACAGCAGGAACGCGCTCACCAGCACAGTGGCGGCGGTCCAACCGGCCAAGCCCCGGGTGCGATCCCCCATATGCTGCTCTCTCCCCTCACGGGTCTCGGTCAGGTGATCTCTGGTCGGAACACGCGGCAACCCAGTGGACGCAGCTCTCGGACCAGCGCGTCAAACATCGCCTCGGACTCGCACGTGCCGATGATGGCCCCCCCGGAGCCGGCAAACTTCGCACTGGCCCCGACGCTCCGCGCCACCTCGATCATGCGGATGTGCGCCGCCGGCAGCCGGCAGATCGCGCGGCGCAGGTCGAAATTCCGGTTGATCAGGGGCGCGAGCCGTGCGGGCTGGCGTGCGACGAGCGCGTCGCGCGCCTCCTGAGCCAGCCGCGCGAACTGCCGCATCGCCTCCACCACCTGGGCCTCGCCCTGCTCGTACCGGGCCCGCAAATTGTTGTGGAACACTTCGGTCGGCTCGCCCGCCTCTTCGCTGTACGCCACGTAGAGCGGCGGCAGGAGCGCCGGGTCAAGCGGTTCGTAGCGGCCACACAGCAGCCCGTACTTTTGGACCATGGCCTCGCGCGAGAAATCCATATGCACCAACCCGCCGTACACCTGCACCACACGGTCCTGCAGGCCCGCCGCAATGCCCAACTCCTCCCGCTCGACGCTCAACACCAGCGACGGCTGCACGTCCAGCGGCAGGGACACGGCATAGAAATCCATCAGCGCGCGGAGGGTGGCCACAATGATCGCGCTCGACCCCGCCAGTCCGACCTGCCGCGGAATGCTCGTCTCGTAGCGAATGGAGAAGTTCCGGTCGTGGAGCGGGAAGCGGTCCCGACAGAAATCGACGAATTTCTTGATCGTGGCCTTCACCAGGCGAATGCCGCCATAATAACCGTGCAGGTCCACGTCCCGCACCAGCTCCTTGACCGAGCGGAACCGCACCCGGTCTTCCTGCGTCAGCACGATCTCGACGTCTTCCCACTCGTAGAGCACCACCTCCGCGCGGAAGTTCCGCAGGACGACCGATAAAGTCTTGCCGTGGTAGCCGTCGGACGGGTTCCCCATCAAGCCGGCGCGGGCATACGCACATCGTCGCAGCAGTTCCATCAGAACTCCTCGCGCGCCAGCAGCTGGCGGACGTACCCCCGCAGCCCGGGCCCGTACACCGGATCGCTCAGGGCAAACTCGGCGAAGGTCTTGAAATAGCTGTCGAAATTCCCGATGTCGAAGCGGCGCTCGTCGCCGTTGAGCGTGACGCCCAGTCCGCGACAACCCTGCTTGAGCAGCAGGCGGATCGCGTCGGTGAGCTGGATTTCGCCCCCCTTGCCCGGCACCGTCTGTTCCAGGGCCTCGAAGATCACCGGGCTGAACACGTACCGGGCCGCCACCGCGAGGTTGCTGGGCGCCTCGTCCGCGGCGGGCTTCTCGATCACGTCCTCCAGTTCGAAGACCGGGCCGCCGCCGGGACGTGGCTGGGCAATCCCGTAATGGACGACGTCCGCCGCCGGCACGCGTTCGAAGGCGACCACCAGTTCCGCCCGCGTGGATTCGAACTGCTCGATCAGCCGCGCGACAATGTCGCATTGCGCATGGAGCCCGATGATGGAATCCCCCAGCGCGACGACGAACGGCTGGTTTCCCACGAGCGGTCGCGCGCAGAGCACGGCGTGCCCCAGTCCGAGCTGACGCCGTTGCCGCGTGTAGAAGTACTCCATGTCATGCCGTTCGAATTCCAGGTCGAGCAGTTGTTCTTCGCGGCCTGTCTCCCGCAGGTACGTCGTCAACTG
>JALOQX010000430.1 GCA_025459265.1 Pirellulaceae bacterium
AGGTAAAGCAACTCTTTGGCGGTGCGCTGCTGAGCGAGGCGATCCCGTTTGATGCCCAGCAGGAGAACTGGGCGTACGTCCTGCATCTGCTGCAACTGGTGCCGACGGGTACCGCGCTGCAGTTGGAGCTGCAGCGTGCCGGGAAGGCACTGACCGTCGCCCTGGTACCTGTCGATTCGGCAGCGTACTTCTACCTGGACCGCGGGCTGCGGCTGACCAGCTTGACCCGCATTCACACCGCCGCGTCGTGGTCCGAAGCCTGGCATCTGGGCCTGCGCGAGACCAAGGAGCAACTCCAGCGCGTGCTGAACTTCCTGGGCAAATTCTTCACGTTTCGCGTGTCGCCCAAAACGCTTGGCGGTCCCCTCATGATCGCCGCCGCCGCCGGCTCCGAGGCCTCCCAGGGCGTACCCCGCCTGCTGCTGTTCTTGACCTTGCTCAGCGCGAACCTGGCCATCCTCAACTTCCTGCCCATCCCCGCGCTGGACGGCGGTCACATGGTGTTTCTCACCGCGGAGGCCGTCACCGGCAAACCGGTCGACGAGCGGCTGCAGGGCACCTTGACGCTCATCGGTGTCGTCTGCCTGCTGGGCTTGATGGTCTTCGTGTTCGCCAACGATATCGGTCGCTTGTTCCTGTGATCCCTGTCGGTGCCTGACATCGCCGCCGTCGGTGGCGACGTCAGGCAACGAATAGAATAATCAGTACGGATTGAGCATCTCCTTGACTTGCCGCGTTCCCCAGATGATCGCTTCATCGATGACGCAGTTGTCTGGAATGTCGATGCAGTGGACGAGCGTGCGGGCAAAATCCGCGGCGTCCGGGTAGCCTTCCTGCCAGTCCGTCGGGATGCCGGCCGCATCGCAGAAACCGGTGCGGGCCGCGCCCGGGATGAAGCAGGTGGCTTTGCCGCCCCACTCCGCCATCTCTTTGTGCAGACACCGGGTAAACCCCACCATGCCCGCTTTGGCCGCGGTGTACACGGCCCACTGGGGCCAGGAGTAGTGGGCGCAACCGCTGGACACGTTCACAATCTGTCCGCTCCCCTGCGGCTTCATGACCTTGATCACTTCCCGACAGCCCTTGATCACCGACGTCAGGTTCACATCCAGAATGGTTTCCAGGTCGCCATCGTCCAGGTTTTCGACCGGCGCGATCTTGATCCCCGCACCGTGGTTGTTCACCAGGACGTCCACGCGCCCGAACCGGTCCCGCGCCGCGTGGATGACTTTCTGCCAGTCTGCCGTCCGCACCGCATCGGCCTGCACAGCCACCAGGCGGTCGCTCGCGAGGTCCTCCGCAGCGGCTGCCAGTCGCTGCGGATCGCGCCCCGTGATGACCACGCTCGCCTGCAACTCCAGCAGCAGACGTGCCGTCTCCAGGCCGAACCCGGACGAGCCTCCCGTGATGATAACGATCTTGTCACGTACGTAGTGTTTCATGGCGGGTTCTCCTTGGCGGTAATGTAGCAAGGTCCATCCCCGGTCGGCAATGACGCGTCCAGTTGACACGACCTGCCAGGAGGATATGCTGCCCAGAGCAGAGGAGCGCAGCTATGATTCTGGGCATTCCCAAGGAAATCCTCGACGATGAGTTCCGGGTGGCGGCCCTGCCGGAAACCGTCGTCGAATTGGTGCGCATGGGCTTTGAGGTGTGGGTGCAGTCCGGAGCGGGCGAAGGGGCCCTGCACACCGACGCGGAGTACGCTCAGCGCGGGGCCAAGATCGTCGGCGACCCGCGCACGCTGTTCGCCCAGGCCGACGTGGTGCTGAAAGTCAAGCAGCCTTGGCACAACCAGCAGCTAGGTCAGCACGAGGTGGCGTTGTTGCACCCGGGCGCGATCCTGGTGACGTTCCTGCATCCGGCGGCACCGGCCAATCACGCCACGATCCGGATGTTGGCTGAACGAGGGATCACCGCGCTGACGATGGATGATATTCCGCGCATCTCGCGCGCGCAGACGATGGATGCGCTGACATCCATGAGCACGGTCACCGGCTACAAGTCCGTGCTCCTGGCCGCCAACCGCTTCCCCAAGTTCGTACCGATGATTGGCACGGCCATCGGCACGATCCGTGCTGCCAAGTTTCTGATTGTCGGCATTGGCGTGGTGGGCTTGCAGTCGATCGCCGCCGCCAAGCGACTGGGGGGTGCCATCAAAGCGGTGGACATCAAGGACGACGCGCGGCAGGCTGGCGAGAGCCTGGGCGCCAAGATCGTGGGGTTCGACGTGCCGCCCGAGATCGCCGTGGGCGAAGGCGGCTATGCCCGCGCCCTCCCCCCGACCTGGCTGGAACAGGAGCAAGCGGCGCTCGCTCCGCTGGTGGCCGAGGCGGATATCGTGATTCTCAGCGCTTTGGTGCCAGGCGAGGTTGCGCCCGTGCTGATCACGCCGGACATGGTCCAACGGATGAAGCCCGGGTCCGTCATCGTCGATGTATCGATCGACCAGGGCGGCAACTGCGCGGCGAGTGAACCGGGTCACGAAGTGCTTCGCCACGGTGTGCATCTGGTGGGGCTGTGGAATATTCCCGGCTCCATGCCGGTCCATGCCAGCTGGCTCTACGCGCACAACGTGCTCCACTACGTCCAGAACCTGTTCGCGCGCGGCCTGAACGAGCCGGTGTGGGACGATGAGATTGTCCAGCACTCGCTCGTCACGCACCACGGCAAGATCGTGCACGCGGGGACACTCAAGGCCATGAGTCAGCGAACGTCCATCGATTCACCGGGGGGCGCCAGCGGTGCGTGACCTGTTGTTGCTGACCGGTGTCTTTGCCGGATCGCTGGCGATCGGCTATCTGCTGATCGCGCGCGTGCCCGTGCGGCTGCACACACCTCTGATGTCCATGACCAACGCCATTTCGGCCGTGACGATCCTGGGTGCTGTGCTGCTGTTTGCGGTCGACACGACTCTCGCCCAGAAAGTCTGTGGCGCTCTCGCGCTGGCGCTGGCCGCGTTCAACGTGGTCGGCGGATTCGCCATCACGGATCGTATGTTGAGGATGTTCCGCCGGCACCATGGATAGCACGTGGCAGCTGCTGATCGACGGGCTGATCATCCTGATCCTGATCATCGGGATGTGGCGCTTCAGTTCGCCCGAGCGGGCCGCCAGCGGCAACGCGCTGGCCGCCCTCGGGCTGTTGCTGGCTCTGGGCGTGGTGTGGTTCAGCCACACGATCCAGGAGCGCGCCCTGGTGGTCGCGGCCATCCTCGCGGGCGCGGCCGCCGGAGGCTCCGTGGCCTGGCGCGTGAACATGCTCCAGATTCCCGCCATGGTGGCGTTTCAGCACGGTGCGGGGAGTCTGGCCGCGTGCATCACGTCGTTTGTCGAGTTGACTCGTGACCGCGTGGAATGGGTTGCGGTGAGTCGCATCTCGGGCATCCTCGGACTCATCGTGGGCGCGGCGGCCTTCAGCGGCAGCATCGTTGCTGGCGTCAAGCTGGCCGGCCTCGCGCGCCAGACTCCCACGGTGCTGCCGCAACACGGCCGGGTCCACGCCGCGCTTGTGGCGAGCGTGGCTGTCTGCGGCGGCGTGGCCTGGTGCTGTGCGGGCTCTGCACTGCTGGGGGTGGCACTGCTGTTGGTCGGACTCGCCATCCTCTGGGGCGTGGTCTTCGCCATGCGTGTGGGCGGGGCCGACATGCCCGTACTGATTTCCTTTCTTAATGCGGCCACCGGCCTGGCGGCCGCGTTGTGCGGCGTCACCATCCAGAACCGCTTGCTGATCGCCTGCGGGGCGTTTGTGGCCGCCTCCGGCACGGTGCTGACCCACGCCATGTGTGTCGCCATGAACCGCCACGTGTTCCGCGTCTTCACCGGCACCGCCGCCGCCCCGAATGCCGCTCCCGCCGCGGTCACCGACGTACCACCGCCGGTCGGCACGACCGGCGTTCCAGAGAAGGTCATCGTCATTCCCGGGTACGGGATGGCGTTGGCGCACGCCCAGTTCGAAGCGGCGCAGTTGGCCCGCCGGCTCCAGGACCTGGGCCGCGAGGTGCGCTTTGCCATTCATCCGATCGCTGGTCGGATGCCCGGCCACATGCATGTCTTGCTGGCCGAGGCAGAGGTCGATTCCGACCTGTTGTTCGACCTGCCCGAGATCAACGATCAGTTCGCACAAACCGACCTGGTTCTGATCGTGGGCGCCTGCGATGTGGTCAACCCGGCCGCCATCCACGCGAAAGGCACACCGATCTCGGGCATGCCCATCCTGGCGGCCCACGAGGCCCGGCAGGTGATTGTCTGCAATCTGGAGAAAACCATCCTGCTGCTGGGTGACGCCAAGGCCACGCTCGGCGATCTCCTGGCGCGACTCGACGGGAGCACGTGAGCCAACGCAGCTCTGCGGGCGCATCCGACCGACCGGCGATCTCAAGTTGGAAGGTACGTCATGGATCAGGATCTCGCATACCGCTGAGAGACACGCGACATACGCGGAGGAACATGGTATTATCCCGTGTGTAGCTGTTACCTCCACACGCGGGTCTGGCCCGTCATCCGAAACGAGCTTCGTGCCATGCCGATACACGATTGGAGTCGGGTCGATGCCGGGATCTTCCACGACTTTCATCAGGCCTGGACGATCGAGATTCGCAACGAATTCAACGGTGGCGGACTGCCACTGGGGTATTTCGCCATGGCCGAGCAAGTCATGGCGGGGCCGATTCCCGATGTGATCACGCTCCAGCGGCGTACACGAGCGGGGGGCGATACGCCGGTGGGCAGGACCGCCGTCGCCGAAGCGCCGCCGCAAGCCAGCTACATCACTTCGGCGGCGGGGGATTGGTACGCGCGCAATGCGAATCGGATCGTCATCAAGCATCGGTTGGGGAGGATCGTGGCTGTCGTTGTGATCGTATCGCCGGGAAACAAGAGCAGCCGGCACGCGTTGCGAACCTTCGTCGCCAAGGCGGAGGAGTTGCTGCGGCAAGGCATTCATTTGCTGGTCGTCGACCTGTTTCCCGCCTCGCCTCGCGATCCGCAGGGCATCCACAAGGCGATTTGGGATACCATTCAAGAAGAGCCGTTCGAACTGCCGCCGGACAAGCCGTTGACGGCCGCCGCGTATGCGGCCGACGACGCTCCGACGGCGTACGTCGAACCGCTGGCCGTCGGCGATGAACTTCCCTCACTGCCCCTGTTTCTCGAGCCGGGAATGTACGTCCTCGCGCCGCTGGAGAAAACCTATCGGACCACGTGGTCCAAATGTCCCGAGGCGATTCGGGAGTTGGTCGAAAACCCCGATTCGTTGCACGAGTCAGTGCAATAACGCGATGACCGGATTGGCGACCAGATGCGTACCGTGAACGGAGCAGTCTACGGCGCGCTACTTGCGGCGCTCACCGCTGTCGTGCTGGATGTCCTCGTGTCCGGCGCGCTCTTGAGCCCAGAGGGTGCCATGCCATCGTGGTACGGCTCGGTGAGGAATCTCGTGGCCGTGATCATGATATGCGTCGGACTTGCGTGGGGCGCGCGGAAAGCTCGCCGTAGGCATGTGAATGCCAAAGCATGATACCGAAGCCACGGAAAAAACAACAAGGTCCCGCGACGAGTCACGCATGGTAGCGCGCGCAAGTTCGCTGCAACGGGGACGCAGGTCCGTCAGTAGAGCGTCCCGTTGACTCCCGTGCCGAGGGGAACCGGGCCGGCAGGTCGCGCGCCGTGCTCGTTGCGGTACACGTAGACTGTGGCCGCCGGGTTCGTGCTGTAGATCACATCGGCCACGCCGTCGCCATCCATGTCCCCTTTCAGGCAGATGATCGTCTCCTGGCTGAGGTCTGGTGGCTCTTCGCCGGGCGCCAGCGGCATGTCAAACACCGCCTGTTGCCGGCCGGTTTCCCCATCAAACATCGCGGGTGGCTGGCCGACAATGATCGATTCGACTCCCTCCCCGTGCCAATCGACCAGCCGGTGGAACCGGCTTTCATCGACCACGATCTCGCCGAGCAATGTTCCTTGCCCGTCGAGCACCCAGATCGGTTGCTGGCCGTGCGGCGCATAGGGAATATCGACGACGATCTGCGGTTCGGCCACGCTCCGACACACGCGGCCGACGTCAATCGACTCAAAGTGCCATCCCGTCAGCGTCCACAACGGCTGGCCATCGCCGCGTGCCAGGGCCAGGCGATCACCGCCGCAGAACGTGAGGGCCAGCGTCGTCTCGGACGGGCCATCACCACGTGTGAACAGGCGGGCACAGTCGAGGTGCCCCTCGGCCAGTCGCTTGCCGGCGGCCCACATCGGGTCGTCTGCGGCCAGCGCCCAACGCAGCGAACCGTCGGCGTTGAGCAGGGCAAAGCCGGCCACGATTTCGTCCTTGCCGTCGCCGTCCAGGTCGACCGGCAGCGGCTGATGCGCTGTGCGATACCCGCCCGGCAGTTCGACCGTCCACAGCAATTCACCCGCCCGATCGAGCGCCCAGATCTGCGTGTACCGCGTCTTGACCAGCACGTCGGTCGCGCGCGGACCTCCGGTGAGATTGCAGAAGACAAGACAATCCGATGCTCCCGACGGAATCGGGATGCGTCGTTTCTCCCGCCCGGTCCGACCGTCCAATTCGACGATGGCCCGGTCCGCCGCCACGATCACCTCCGGCTGGCCGTCACCGTCCCAGTCATAGACCTGCGCGGCAACATCGTGATGCAGCTTGTTGCGCCCGGCCGCTGCCGCTCCCCAGCGCCACATGACGGAGCCGTTCAGGTGGTGGACGACGACAGACGACGTGTAGTGAACGTCGTTCTGGTCGTGATTGCGCGCGCTGACGAGTTCCGCTTCGCCGTCCTGATCCAGATCACCGGCCACCAGCCAGGCGCCGCGCAGGTCGGGATCGAGCTGGATCGTGCGCCAGGGGGCAATCCGAGATACCGGTTCGTGCGACGAATCGTCACTCCGCACGCTGTAGAGTCGGGGCAGAGGACGTTCGGCGGCACACGCGTGCGGCGCAGCGGAACAGCCCATGCCGCACGCGATCGCCAGCACGATGCCCACAGCATGACGTCTGGGGGACGATTCGGGCCCGGCGCCCGGCACTCGCCTCGGGTCGCTGCTGAGAGCGTGTCCTGCACGGCAGATGTTCGTCACGACAGTTCCTCGACATCCGCGAGGTCTTTCATGCGATTCGTGGCCCGCTTGTTGCGGATCAAGTCCTCGCGGCCCATGAACGACACAACGACCCGCCCGTACTTGCCGCGCACGGCCTGTTGTCTCGCGTCGGCAAAAAGCACACCGTCAATCGTGTTGATAAGATCGATTCGCACCGGCGGAACTCCGATGGCAAACCGCGGGAATCCATGGAAGGCCACGGCGTAGCCCCCCACGATCATATATTCAACCGCGTGGGCCTCGAGTAACCTCAAGAAGTCTTCGAAGTCGCGTTGGATATTCATAGAGGAACTTCCCTGCTTCCAGGCGATACC
>JALOQX010000431.1 GCA_025459265.1 Pirellulaceae bacterium
GCTGCGCTGCAAGTCGGTCCCCAGGAGACCACAGTTCCCAACCGGATTGTTGCTGCGTTAATCAACGGGACGGCGGTCGATGCGCTCGATGCCTCCGGTAATTTCTTCCAGCAGGTCCAGGTGTTGCCGGGTGACAACGTGTTCGACATCACCGTCGTTGACGCGTATGGGCAGGCGGCCTCCGAGCGGTTGACAATCGTGGGAAGCCAGGCCGCCGGCGGCAACGTCGATCTGCTCTACGATGTGTCGCCCAGCTTCACGCCGGATTATGCGCGGACTTCGTTTGATGCGCGGACGGAACTGTTGTACGCTGAGCTGGCGATTCGCAACGTCGGCGATTACGCGGCGGACAAGCCGTTCTATGTCGGGATCCGCAATATCAGTGATCCGACAGTGCAGGTCCACGGCGCTGCCGGCGTGACACGCAGTGGCACGCCTTACTATGATTTTTCCTCGCGGATTGCCGGGGATTCGCTGTTCCCGTCGGACATCACCGACATCGTTCACGCGACGTTCCACAACCCGAACCGGACTCTGTTCACCTACGAACTGGTCTTCCTGGCCAAACTGAACGAGCCGCCGTCTTTCGACAGCGTGCCAAACGTTGAAGCATACGTCGGCCAGACGTACGGCTATGAGGTCGACGCCAGCGACCCGGACCGCGATCCGCTTTCGTACGCCCTATTGTCCGGCCCGGAAGGCATGCGTATGGATGCGTCAACGGGCCAACTGACATGGTCGCCCGCCGCGGCTGACCGGGGCGTGCATCCCGTCAATCTCCGCGTGGACGACGGCCGTGGCGGTGCGGCGGAGCAACGCTACTTGTTGTCAGTAACCGACGCCCCTCCCAATCGGCCGCCGTTCTTCCGGAGTGTGCCGCTGACCGACGCCACAGTGTCGACGGAGGGGCAAGTCACGTATGAGTACCGAGTCTGGGCCGAGGATCCGGACTTTGACACGCTGCAGTTCAGCCTGCGTGCGGCGCCAGCAGGCATGCAGATCGAAGGGGACACAGGGCGCGTGAGGTGGGCTCCTACAGCGCTACAGCCGGGCAGCCACAGCGTCACGATCGAAGTCTCGGACGGCCGGGGTGGTGTCGGAGAACAGACATACCTTGTCCGCGTACTGTCCGTGCCGGGGAATCAGCCTCCGGCAATTGTCAGCCAGCCGAACACGACTGCCCTGGCGGACCAGCTGTACCGCTATGATCTTGAAGCGGTCGACGCGGACCGTGATGCGCTGACATACTCGCTCGACATGCACCCTGACGGCATGAGCATCGATGCGCAGACGGGACACGTTTCTTGGGTGCCTGGCGTACAGGACGCCGGGGAGCACCTCATCACGGCCCAGGTCGTCGACGGCCGCGGCGGGGTTGACGTGCAGTCATTCTCAGTTGCCGTAAGCCCGTTCGGCTCGTCCCAGATCCGTGGCACGAAATTCCACGATCTGAACCAGAATGGCGTACAGGATGGGCGCAACCTGGTCACCAATTGGGATTTTGAATCGGGGACGTCCAGCTTCCGAAGCGATCTTGTGGAAAGTCTCGATTTGTGGTCGCCCAGTCGATTTGCCGTTGGACGGGACCCGAGTGGCTACCATGGCCAGTGGGCTCAGTTCGGCGACCACACGACGGGTACGGGATTGATGATGATCATCAACGGAGCGACGGCATCAGATGGTGTCGTGTGGGAACAGGACGTGCCCGTTGTGCCACAACGCGACTACGTCTTCAGTTTATGGGCCGCGTCGTCCCATGCGTCTGCTCCGGCACAAATTCAGTTCTATGTCAACGGTCAGATGATTGGCGAAGATTTACAGCTCTCACGCGAAGTGGGGAGCTGGCAACAACTCTCTGCGCCGTGGCATTCGGGAGATGCGGAAACGGCGACTGTGGCCGTGCGGAATTTCACCGGAGCATACGGCGGCAACGACTTCGTACTCGACGACATCTCGTTTGCGACGACCGGCGTGACGGAACCCGGCCTGGCGGGGTGGACGATCTATCTCGACCAGAACCGCAATGGCCGGCACGACGCGGGCGAGTTATCTGCCACCACCGATGCGCAGGGGAACTACACTCTGGCGAACTTGCCCTCCGGCGAGTACGTCGTGGCCGAGCGCCTCCAGGCGGGCTGGATGCAGACGGCGCCGGGTGCAGGGACGCACGTCGTGTCGCTGACCGACGGTGAGGCGGTCGTCGGCTGGGACTTCGGCAACTGCAGGATATCCGGCGCGAACCTGATGCCGGAGTACGTCAGCGAACCCCCGCAGGCGATTGGTGTCGGCCAGCTTCTTCGCTACGCGGCCGTAGCAGTGGATGCTGACAACGATCCGCTCACCTACGACCTGTCGCTCGCGCCTGACGGCATGACCGTGCATCCCGAGCGCGGCGTGGTCGTCTGGCAGCCTACACTCGAGCAGGTGGGATCGCACACAGTGGTGCTGCGTGTGCGCGATGGAGCAGGAGGAACGGCCCTGCAGCGATTCTCCATCGTGGTCACGCGTCCCAACACCACTCCGGTCATCACCTCGCAAACTCCGACCGTGGCGGTGGCCCAATTGCCGTTCGAGTTCCGGGTGGCGGCGCAAGATGCGGACGGCGACGCGATCGAGTATCGACTCTCCGGAGCGCCCGCCGGCATGACTCTGCAGGCCCTGACGGGGCGCGGCACGTGGACACCGGCCGCGAACCAGCTCGGCACACACTTCTTTTCGATCATCGCCTCGGATGGACGAGCCGGCGACGTCGTGCAGCAAGTGACGCTCGAGGTGGTCGCTACCACCTCGAATGATCCGCCGGCAATTACGTCGCAGCCGCGGCTCCGCGCGCGGGTGGGACAGCCATACGGTTACCTGGTTGCGGCACACGATCCAAACGGTGATCCGCTCATGTTCCATCTCGACGCGGCACCCGCCGGCATGTCGATCGATGCAGCCGGTGCGGTGCAGTGGCAGCCGGCCAGAGACCTGCTGGGCACGACCCAGGCGGTGATGATCCGCGTGGAGGACGGTCGCGGCGGCCAAGACACGCAGCAGTTCGCCATCGAGGTCGTATCACAAGATACGAACTCGGCACCGCGGATCGTCTCGGTGCCGCCCCTGTCGGGCGTGGTCCACCGCGCGTACCGTTATGACCTGGCCGCGCGAGACCCGGAGGGCGATCCCGTGGTCTGGAGCCTGGATCAGGCGCCGGACGGCATGTCCATCGACCCCTTGCGCGGCACGCTCCGGTGGACGCCCGCCCCACACCAGACGGGTGCGCACCAGGTGGTGGTGCACGTGCGGGACATCTTCTTCGCCGATTCGACGCAGTCGTTCACGCTTGACGTGCGCGGCGTGAACTTGCCGC
The DNA here is from genome assembly GCA_025459265.1 of Pirellulaceae bacterium. Lineage (GTDB taxonomy): Bacteria > Planctomycetota > Planctomycetia > Pirellulales > Pirellulaceae > JAAYDI01. Next base: position 3,353 of record JALOQX010000431.1, read on the forward strand.
CGTCGATCCAGTCCAGTCCACTCACCACGGCGGACCCGCAGACGCTCTACGTCTACGCTCCTCGAGCTGCCGATCCCGACGGCGACGCCCTGACCTTCCAGCTGGCGGCCAAGCCGGACGGCATGCTGATCGAGGCTTCGACCGGTCTGGTGCGCTGGACTCCCACCTTGGCCCAAGTGGGGCCGCATACCGTGCGGATCGTGGTCGAAGATGAGTACGGAGGCATCGGGAGTCAGACCTTCACGCTGCATGTGGGCCAGCAGGTGGTCAATCAACCGCCGGTCATCTCGTCAGCGCCCGTCTATCACGCAACGATCGACCGGACGTATCACTACGACGTCGTGGCACGCGATCCGGAAGGAGATGCCCTGGTGTTCGCGCTGGAGCGGTCGCCTGCCGGCATGGTGATCGACGCGAGTGCGGGCGGTGTGACTTGGACTCCGGCGGCGAGTGATGCAGGTGACCAGATGGTGACGGTCGTCGCCACGGACAATGCGGGCGCTCGGGCCACGCAGACGTTTGTGGTCGTCGTGCGTCCGAATCA
>JALOQX010000012.1 GCA_025459265.1 Pirellulaceae bacterium
CCGATTCGATTGTTGAGTTGCGTCATCACACCACCCCTTTATGAATACCGACACAAGACAGTTGCTCACGCGACGGTTCATGAGCCGACACGCCGCGCCACAGCTCGTCGGTTACCAGCTCATTGCCATAAGGTTCCCGAGGCCAAATGTGCGTATCTGGATTCCGAAGAGCTAGGGCCCGTCGCCTGTCGGCAGTTCGTGTCCCTCGCCAACGCCGCAGAATTGCACCGTTCCGCCACTCCGTCTGCACGCATCAGGCCCGCATCGAGGCTGACACGTGATTCGCGAAATCTACTCCGCTCATCTGTTCCTTGGCAACGCGATGGATGCCCGCGACTTGCGACTCCTCTACGACTATCGAATTCGCGCCGTTGTCGATCTCGCCGTCGATGAACCACCGGCTCAATTGTCTCGCGACATGATCTATTGTCGGTTCCCGCTCAACGATGGTGGCGGAAACGCGAACGAAATTGTCGACGCAGCCATTCGTTCCATCATTACGCTGGTCGATAACCACATCCGGACATTGGTGGCTTGTAGCGCGGGGATGAGCCGGTCGCTAGCAGTCGCGGCGGCAGCCATGGCGATGCATACGGGCAAGACACCAGATGCGTGTCTCACATCGATTGCGGCTAGCGGCCCGCACGACGTGTCACCAATATTATGGTCGCACGTCAAAGCCGTGCACAATCACATCGTCGGTGGTAGCAGCTGAACGTGCCGACCAACCGTAGCCGAATTGGGTAGACGGGCAAGTCTCCCGCCCAGCTCGCACACCACGTGGCATGCGGGTCAGCACTACGCGGTTCGACGCAGAGGAGTATTAAGCCTCGCGGGAGAAACCGTGCGTGGCACGTTCTTGGCAGGACGATGGGCCGTCTGGGGTGTCGGCAATTCAATGGTGCCACGCACCGTTCGTCCCCCGAGAAATGCAGGCCGCACCCGGTTGGATCGTGTACCGGCTGTTCTCGATTGGTCTGCTTTGATTCTGCAGTGAGCTCAGTTTGCGTTTCGTTGTTTCTCGTGTTCGGCTTTTCGAGCTGGGAAATCGACCGCGACCAACTTTTGAGCCTGCTCGTCCCACGCGTATTCCTGGTAGTACGGCAACATTGGCAATTTGATCCCGTCCGGCTGATCCGGCTTGATGATCTCTCGGACGAATTCCGCATAAGCGAGCGGTTTCGGATCCTTGATGCTCTGTGCGTTTCGCAGTTGGATCGCTTGCTCGACAGCCATCGCGGCGATTTTGGCAACGGAGGTCCGATAGGCGTCGGCACTTTGCATCAACGGATTGGTCGACTCGATCTTGGTGCTCGCCACAACTCCACCCTTGGCCAGAGCCTGTTTGAGATCCAGGACGTTGTGTGTCGTCTTGTTGAGCGTCTCGCGTGGCGTTGCTTCTTCTGCAGTCACACCGGTGGACGACGAGTTCGCGGTCTCTCCCTCGGCTGTTTTCGCTGCCGGAACGGGACGGCTGCAGGCGGCCACAGAAGCGAGTAACAAGGTCAGTAAGGAGCGGCAGAGGATCTTCATCAGTTGATGCCTTGAACAGGGAGCGTAAAAGGACAACGTCCACTGGCACCGATTATAACCCATGCGACGAAGCCGGTCATTCGACGACTCGTTCGGCACGTGACCGCGGGCACACATCTTCCGACGCGCATGCCTGTTCGTCTCCCCTGCGAAGTGGCTCCCTGCTCACGTTGCCCCCGCACACAATTCACTCCAGGGAGTGTGATGCCACTCTAAGTTCCCGTGGTTGGCACCACACGATTCGTTGGCTTCCGTGCGAGCGGTCCGCCGTCGCCGACGCGTGTTCCCAGCAAACGTATGGCCCAGGTGAGACGCGCCGGAAATCGACCTTTTTTTTGCGGGACAGGCGTGTCCTGCCGGCCTGTGCAGCTGACTGTGGTCGTCACCACCACCTCGGCACCGAAACGCACCCTACTAGCCTGCACATCCCCCTGGGGCAGTTTCCGCGTGGGGCGAACAGTGAATCGATGTCATCGTAGTGACGGCGCGAAGGTCTCTTCTTGCGTGTGTGGCCCTCACACGATCGGTCGTGGAATCAGCGCAGATCCAAGCGGCCCAGCAAATGCAGCTCGCCACGGATCGCCACGATCGCCGGGCGATTCATGCCAAGAGCCACGATCGTCGCGCGTCCCACAGGACTGCGTCCCTCGATTCGATAGTCGGCGGATATCGCGAAATTCCGCCTCCACTCATCCTTGCGCGGATGATGAAGAGGAACATCTTTACCATCGGCCGGGTCATGCGCAGTCACGCGCGCCGACTTGCGGAGCGAACAGAAACGCATGTAAGAGCCAAGTTATCGGCCGTCGTCGTGCTACATGGAGCACAGACACCCTGATCCCGCCCCCTGATTCCGCCACCGCCCCGTTGGTGCCCTCGGGCATTTGGTGACTAAGACGAGACGAGCCTGTAAGACACGTTCGCCCGATGCCAACAGAAGGAGCCCGACGAGACGGAATCGACCTGGCGATGGGTCAATCAGGGACTCGAAACGTTGAGGCCAACGCAGGATTACTTCTTAGCTCGACCGAATTTCGTATTCCGTGAGAGGGCAGCTGTTCAAGCCCCGTTGATAGCTAACTCCTTGAACTGTAGTATGTAACGTCAGGCTGGAAGTACTGAAATCGCTCCCTCCAATGGTGTGGTATTGTTTATCACAAACGAATTAATGGCAAATCATAAGTTGTTTTGCCACAAGTGTTTGAGGATGTAGCTCAGTCGGTAGAGCAACGGACTTTTAATCCGTAGGTCGCGGGTTCGAGCCCCGCCATCCTCATTGCTTCTGCGCCGTGGCTCGCCGGGCGGTGCTTGGTGCCCTGGCGCGACCCGGTCGGGTCGACGTAGCGGTCACACTAGTCGCCGCAAGACACCATGCACACCGGCACAGCCTACGGTCGTTAGCCGTGGTTCGGCGTCACAGGAGCCACTTCGTGCGGTATTGGGTCTGCACGAAGCGGGCGGCCTCGGGGGCGTTGGTAGCCTTCATCCGCTCGCCGTCCCAATCCAGACTCTGGCCGGCGCGAATGCCGACGACGCCGGCCAGGCCGATCTCGGTGAGCTTGCCGCCCAGGTCGAAATCCGAGAAGGTCTGACCTTTACCCTGGCAGGCGTCGATCCACTCTTGACCGTGGCCGGTCGTTCTAGGCAGCGTCTTGGGAATCGCCCGGGTGCCCTCGTGATCATTGACGCCCTGGAGGCGAGCTTCGCCGTTGAGCCGGATTAGCCCACCTTCATTCCAGTGACTGGTGTAGATGCACCCTTTGTCGCCGACAATCAGCAACCCGTCTGGCACGTCGTCGCCGTAGGTATCGCGCAGCGGCCGGAGCACGTCAGCCGACGGTCGGCCGTTTCCCTGCCAGTGCAGCGCCACGGCTGGGCGGTCGCCCCGCGCAGGAAAGTGGAACTCAACGGCCGCCTTGTCGGGCAACTGTCGTCCGTCCTCGATGTTGATCACGATCCGCTCGGGATAGTCGAGCTCCAACGCTCGCAGGGGCAGGTTGATTGCGTGGCAGCAGAAATCGGCCAAGCCGCCGTTGCCGAAGTCAAACCACCCACGCCAGCGGAACGGATGGTAGACCTCGTTCTTGTAGGGACGCATCGCAGACGGTCCGACCCACAGATCCCAGTTGAAACCCGCCGGCACGGGATCTTCACCCTCGGCACTGCCTTCGCTGGCCATCACGCCAATACCCCAGTGGTACATCTCCTTGATCGTCCCCAGCGCGCCGGCTCGAATCAGTTCCGTGCAGCGCCGCAACGACTCGCTGGCGCTCCCCTGATTGCCCATCTGCGTCACGACATTGCAGGTGCGCGAGAGCTCCCGCAGCTCACGGGCCTCGGCCACGCTGTGCGTCAGCGGCTTCTCGCAATAAACGTGCTTCCCCGCCAGCATGAACGCCTTGCAGAGCGGCGCGTGCCAGTGGTCCGGCGTGCCGACCAGCACCGCGTCAAAGCTGGCCGCCTGATCGAGCAATCGGCGATAGTCTTCGTACGCTTGTGCATCCTGCGTGGCGTCCCCTGCGGCAGCCTTCGCATCGGCCCGGGTCAGCTTGATCATCTCCTGGTCGGGATCGCAGAGCGCTGTGAGTCGCACGCCGCCACCAAGCAGACCTCGCATCACACCGCGTCCCTGTCCACCGCAACCGACCACCGCCAGTCGTAGTGCGCTGTTGGCCGCTGTGGACCGGGCCTCGGCACGCGTCAAGACCAGCGGTGCGCCGAATGCCAGCGTTCCCACGCCGGCTGCTGTGCGCACAAAAGAGCGTCGCGAGATGAGCTGTCGCTTCATGGCATCACCCTGTTTCTGAAGTTGCGATGTAAAGACGCGTTGGACTGTCAGAGGTACTTTTTCATGTCGTACTTCCTGGCGAGCTCGATTCTCTGCTCCGCTGGGAGCGAAGTCATGTACTTTCTCCAACCGGGGCACCAGCCGGCATGCCAGCGCCACAGGCGACCCAGCAGAGACCTTGGATTGGTGTCATACCTCGCCCGAAAGCGGCACTTCCCGCAGCTGTGTTCCGCCATGGTTCTGTCTCCTCGATTCACACCGTCGTACCTTGACGTGCTCGCGCCGTGGTGCGTGCGGCGATGTTCTTCCGGCTATCGTATCGCGTCACCGCCGTCCGCTCAATCACGCCACGGAGCCGATGATCTGCGCTCCCCATCGGGCGAGCCGATGGGGGAGCAGAGCGCGCGCGACAGCCCCCCGGTGCTTGCCACCGGGGGGAAGCAGATCATCGGCTACGTGCGGCGACCACTCCACTCGGCGGCCGAGTCCACCGGCCTCCATGCGACCCGTGCTCGGCCGAGGCCGCCACAGCCGGAGTGCGACGCGCGCGGCGCGCCACCTAGCCGATGATCTGCGCTCCCCATCGGGCGAGCCGATGGGGGAGCGGAGAGGCGTGGTAGCGCGTCACGTAGCTGATGATCTGGGCTCCCCATCGGGCGAGCCGATGGGGGAGCGGAGGGTGCGCGCGGTGTTGCCGCCACGTAGCTGATGGTCTGTGCTCCCCATCGGGCGAGCCGATGGGGGAGCGGAGCGGCGTGGTAGCGCGTCACGTAGCTGATGATCTGGGCTCCCCATCGGGCGAGCCGATGGGGGAGCTCACGTAGCTGATGATCTGGGCTCCCCATCGGGCGAGCCGATGGGGGAGCGGATGATGGAAGACGCAGCCAGGAGACCAACTACCGGTACGTCCACCCGCACCGCTTGCAGACTCCGTCCCCTGCGGGGATTGACGCACCACAAGACAGACATTTCATGGCCTCAGCCGTCTGCGTCTCTGCTTCGCCGTCGACCTGCGGATCGATGAACCATTCAAGGTGCCCGCAGGCGGAGCAGACAAACACCGACGCCGTTTCATTGAGCCAACCCAGACCGAGGAAGGACATCATCCGTGTATTCAATTGCACGCTGCGCCGTGCGAAGTGACTTCCTCCACAATGCGGGCATGCCAGTACCTTGCCACCTACCGCGATACTTCGTTTCGCGTCTTCCATTTCATTGCCCCGAAAGTGCGCAATGGAATTATCCCGGATCGGTGTGAAGTACATTCCGGAGTGCCACACCGACACGGCTCTTGACGTGTAGTTAGCCGGCCGCCTGCAGTGCCGCATCCACGATCAGGCGTGCTTCGTCGATAATCCGTTCCAGGTGCGTCGGGTCGCGAAAACTCTCCGCGTAGATCTTGTACACGTTCTCCGTCCCGGACGGGCGCGCCGCAAACCAGCCGGCGGCGGTGACCACCTTGAGCCCGCCCAGCGCAGCCTGATTGCCCGGCGCATGGGTCTGTTTGTCCGTGATCGGGTCGCCGGCCAGGGTGGCCGCGGTGACGTGCCGGGGCGACAGGTTTTTCAGGACCGCCTTCTGCCGCGCGTCGGCCGGTTGGTCCAGGCGGCGATAGCACGGCTGACCGAACTCGCGCGTGATGTCGGCGAAATGCTCGCCCGGATCGCGCCCGGTGCGCGCCGTGATCTCGGCCGCCAGCAGTCCCAGGATGAGGCCGTCTTTGTCGGTGGTCCACACGGTGCCGTCGCGGCGCAGGAAACTCGCCCCCGCACTTTCCTCCCCGGCAAAGCCAAACTGTCCGGTGTACAGACCGTCCACGAACCACTTGAAGCCGACCGGCACTTCGCACACGACGCGGCCCAGCGCCTGGGCCACGCGATCGATGATCCCGCTGCTCACCGCCGTCTTCCCCACCGCCAGCTGCGCCGGCCATTGCGGACGGTGCGTGAACAGGTAGCGGATCGCCACGGCCAGATAGTGATTCGGATTGAGCAGGCCAGCCGACCGCGTCACGATGCCGTGCCGATCGACGTCGGGATCATTGCCGAAGGCCACGTCGAACGAGTCCTTGAGCCCGACCAGGTTGGCCATGGCGTACGGACTCGAGCAGTCCATCCGAATCTTGCCGTCGTGATCCAACGGCATGAACGCGAATTGCGGATCGATCCCCGGATTGACCACGCTCAGGTTGATCCCGTACCGCGTCTGGATCGGCTCCCAGTAGCGGACCGCGGCGCCCCCGAGCGGATCGACGCCCACGCGCAAGCCCGCCGCGCGGATCACGTCGAAGTCGATCACCGCCGAGAGATCCTCCACGTACGGCGTCATCAGGTCGGCCGCGGTGATGCAGTCGGGGCGCGTCGTGTCGAGACGGCGGCGGGGCACGACGGTGCCGGCCCGCAGCAGTGCATTGGCTCGATCCTGGATCCACGTCGTGGCGTCGGTATCCGCGGGTCCACCGTGGGGCGGATTGTACTTGAACCCGCCGTCGGCCGGCGGGTTATGCGAGGGAGTGATGACGATGCCGTCGGCCAACTCCGTGGACCGGCCGCGGTTGTGCGCGAGGATCTGCCGGGAGATGACCGGCGTGGGTGTGTAGCCGTCGTCGGCCTGGATCACCGTCGCGACCTGCTGCGCCGCGAGCACCTCGAGTGCCGTCTGCTGCGCGGGCGCCGACAGAGCATGCGTGTCTTTGCCCAGGAACAGTGGTCCGGTGAATCCCTGGTGGTGGCGATACTCGCAGATCGCCAGCGTGATGGCGGCGATGTGGGCTTCGTTGAACGTGCCGTCGGTCGCCGTGCCGCGATGTCCGCTGGTGCCGAACGACACGCGCTGCCGCGGATCCTCCGGTTCCGGCCGCCGCGTGTAGTACTGGTCGATCAACCGGGTGATGTCCGTCAGCGTGTCGCGTGGCGCGACCACGCCGGGAGTACCTGCCTGTGCCATGGATCTCCTCGACCTCCTGTGTATCGCGTCCGGATCTGCCGCCGGCGCGGCCCCGAGGCGCAGCGCCGGGCCGGCCTGCCACCACACCCGGTTTCGCCGCCGGCTGTCCATTGTCCGGTTCCTGCCCGCGCGTGCCAAGCGGGGAGCTGGCCGGGCCGGTGCTTTGTCCACGCTGAGAATTGGGGTGGCCGGGGTCGAACGAAGTGAGCCCCTGCCGCGACAAAGCCGGGGGGCGAGCTGAAGCTCGACCCCAGCCACCCAATCCCACGATGCAGCGCTGACAAAGCGCTCCTCCCGCAGGCCGCACACGTGCAGCGCGGCGCACGGCGCCGAGCGTGGTGTACAATAGATTACCCACCGGCGGCGCCCCGGGGATGGCAGCCCGGCCGGCTGCCCGTACCGTCCCCGCGGCCGGCCCACGGCGCGACCCGCACGGTCGTTACGATTCGCACCATCGCCACGAAGCCACCCTCCATGGGCGTCCGCTACACGAACAACTGGTTCAGCGTCGAGGGCGAGGCGTTTCCGCTGGGGGCCACGTGGATTGCGGCGGAGCACGCCTTCAATTTTGCGCTGTATTCCAAGCACGCCACGGCGGTCACGCTGCTGTTGTTCCACCCGCGAGACGTGTCGCGTCCCGTGGTGACCAAACCGCTCAACCATCTGCTGCACAAATCCGGGCGTGTGTGGCACTGCCGGATGGCAAAAGAGGATATGCGCGGCGCGCGGTACTACGCGTATCAGATCGACGGACCACAGGCCGGCGGGCCCTTGGCGTGGCACGCGTTCGATCCGGACAAAGTGCTGCTGGACCCCTACGCCAAGTCGGTCCATTTCCCGGTCACGTTCGAGCGGCGGGCCGCCATCGGGTCCGGCTCCAATCTCGGTCGTGCGCCGCTGGGGGTCCTGTACGAAGACGAGCCGCCGTTCGATTGGGGCGACGACTCCGCGCCGTTTCACCAGCACGACCTGGTGATTTACGAAATGCACGTGCGCGGGTTCACGCGCCGCGCCAACAGCGGCGTGCCGCCCGAGCACCGGGGCACGTTTCGCGGCGTGATTGAAAAGATCCCGTATCTGCAGGAACTGGGGATCACGGCGGTCGAGCTCCTGCCGGTGCACCAGTTCGATCCCCAGGAAGGCAACTACTGGGGCTACATGACGTTGAACTTCTTCGCGCCCCACCACGCCTACGCGTCGGCCTATCACACGGCCCACGACGAGTTCCGCGAGATGGTGCGGGCGCTGCACGACGCCGGAATCGAAGTCCTGCTGGACGTGGTGTTCAACCACACGGCCGAGGGTGACCACCGCGGTCCGTGCTACAGCTACAAAGGCATCGACAACAGCACCTACTACATGCTGGGCGCATCGCCGCAGCATCCCTACCGGAACTACTCCGGCACCGGCAACACCCTGCACTGCGCCAACCGCTACGTGGCCCGGATGATTCTCGACAGCCTGCGGCACTGGGTCGTCCAGGGACACGTGGACGGATTCCGCTTCGATCTGGCGTCGGTGTTTGCCCGGCAGACGGACGGCAGCGTGATTCCGGGCGATGCCTGGATCGTCTCGGCGATTCGATCCGACCCGATCCTGGGCCGCGTGCGGCTGATCGCCGAACCCTGGGACGCGGCGGGACTCAATCAGCTCGGGACGGAATTCCCTGGCAAACGCTGGTTCCAGTGGAACGGCCGCTTCCGGGACGACGTGCGTCGGTTCGTCAAAGGAGACGCGGGCCTGGTGGGGAGCATCATGCGGCGGATTTATGGGAGCGACGAGCTGTTCCCGGATGACGTGCTGCACGCCTGCCATCCCTACCAGAGCGTCAACTACGTGAACAGCCACGACGGCTTCACGCTCTACGATCAGGTGAGCTACAACGAGCGGCACAACTGGGCCAACGGGCACGGCAACACGGACGGGCACCTGGAGAACTACAGCTGGAACTGCGGTTGGGAGGGGGATGTCAACGTGCCGGCCAGCGTGGTGGCGTTGCGCAGACAGCAGGCGAAGAACCTCTGCTGCCTGCTGATGATGGCCAACGGCACGCCGATGTTTGCCGCGGGAGACGAATTCCTGCACACACAGCGCGGCAACAACAATCCCTATAATCAGGACAACGCCACGACGTGGCTCGACTGGTCAAGACTGGACGACAACCGGGATATTTTCCGGTTCTTTCGCCTGATGATCGCGCTGCGGAAGTCCCATCCGAGCATTGCCCGCAGCCGCTTCTGGCGTGACGACGTGCGCTGGTACGGCACCGGGCCAGCGGTGGATCTGGCGTACGAGTCACGGCGGCTGGCGTACTGTCTCCACGGCACATCCCAGCGGGACGTGGACTTCTACGTCATGATCAACGCCCACTGGGAGGACGCCCGCTTCGCGATCCAGGAGTTCCGTCCGGGGATGTGGAAGCGCGTAGTCGATACGGCGGCCCGGAGCCCATTTGACATCTGCGCACCGGGCGACGAGATCCCGGTCCGCGAGTCCACGTATCAGGTGCGCGGGCGGTCGATCGTCGTGCTCATGGGAGAACGAGGAGCGACGCCGCCTGGCGCGGCTGTACGTGGCCAATGACCCAGCTGGCCGTGCCGTCGACCTGGCGGATGTGGCGCTGCAGCGCATCGCGCTGAGCCGGCGCGACGGCCAGCAGCAGGCCTCCCGACGTCTGCGGGTCAAACGCCAGTTCCAGATGTTCGCGGTCGACGCCGTCGGCGATCTGCATCACCGGTTCGAGAAATTCTCGGTTCGACTTGCTCGCGCGTGTCCGGAACCCTTGCCGCCACATGTCGAGCGCCTGCGGCAACTCCGGCAGCGCACTGACGTGCAGCGCCACCGAGACCTGACTGGCTGCAGCCAGTTCCGCGGCATGACCGGCCAGCCCGAATCCGGTGATGTCGGTCGCGGCGCGCACACCGCACGCCCGGGCCGCCTCACTGGCGGTGCGGTTGAGCTGGATCATGCTCGTCACCGCCGCCGCCACGGACTCGGGCGACGCGCCCCCCGCTTTGGCCGCCGTGGTGATGAAGCCCGTACCCAGGGGCTTGGTCAACACCAGCAGATCGCCCGGCCGGGCCGCCGCATTCGTGATCAGTTGGCTGGGATCGACGACGCCGGTGACGGCCAGTCCGAACTTGATCTCCGCATCGCGCAAGGAGTGCCCCCCGACCACCACGGCGCCGGCCGCCAGGACGCGCTCCGCCCCGCCCGCCAGGATCGCGTGCAATACGGAGAGCTCGGCGTCCTTGTCCGGGAAGCAGACCAGATTGAGCGCCGTGACCGGTCGCCCCCCCATCGCGTACACGTCGCTCAACGAATTGGCCGCGGCAATCTGGCCAAACTGGTACGGATCGTCCACCAGCGGCGGAAAGAAGTCCACGGTCTGCGCGATGTAGAGATCGTCGCGCAGGCGATACACGCCGGCATCGCTGAACGAGTCAGCGCCGACGATCAGGTTGGGGTCGGCAAAGGTTGGCAGTCCGCGCACGACCTGCGCGGTTTCCCACTGGGGGAGCTTCCCCGCTCACCCTGCACAGCTGGCGTAGTCTACCAGTCGCTTGCCGCGTCCGGACGTTGGCACGTTCAGGCTTCCGTGAAGTCGTCTACCGCTCGCCCTCGGTCAGTGAACCGAGATACGTGTTGCAGCTCGGACAAATCCGGCAGAGCGCGGGCACGAGCTGGCGACACTTGGGACACTCGCGGTCCTCATTGGACGGCGTCGGCGCGGGTGCCGCCAGCAGGTTGCGCTGGCTGGGGTGATACGATCCGAGCAGCCGCACAGCTTGCGTATCCGTTAGACCCTCGTCCATCTGCAGGACGGGTTTGGGCTGCGGGACCCACACGGCGACCTGGCAGCGGGGACAGTGGGTCTTGCGGCCGGCATTGCGAATATGGGCTTTGAGCACGTGGCCGTTGCGGCAGGCAAAACGAATATGCATCTGCAATTCCTCCCCACACCTGCGCGGTCCACGGGGTGTTGTCGTGGAGCGGCGGCGGCGTGATGATGTACGACACAAAGGTTAACCCGCCCCAGCGACCAAAGTTTCACCACGGGCAGCGGGATTCAACTTCTGCGGCAGACACCCCCCCGCAGCGATTCCGCCCGGGAGGGGGACCAGCCTGTGGAGCTGACGTTCAAGTCCAGGTGGGATTCGACGCTTGTCGCCAAGCGGCGCGTGATTCCGCCCAGGGTTACAACGGACATCGCGTCCTGGCGGACGCGCTGGAGGCGGAGGCGTGTTCGGGTTTAATTTTAACCGATCACCTGAGTGAGGCAACGGTGTGAGTTGGCAATACGTGGGGGTCGCGGCCCTGGTCTGGGTCGCGTCATTCGTCGTTAGTCTGGCCGCCATAACGGTTTTCCTCGTGAATCTCCCGCCGGGGTATTTTCTGGCCGGACCCGAGCGGCAGGCGTTGGCGCAACAGCACCCCGTCATTCGCTGGACGTTTCGCATTCTTAAGAACGCGCTGGGATTTCTGCTGGTCGTGCTCGGGGGCCTGCTCTCCGTGCCCGGCGTACCCGGGCAAGGGTTCCTGACGGCCCTCGTCGGACTCATGCTGCTGGATTTTCCCGGCAAGCGGCGTTGGGAGCGCCGCATTGTCTCGCAGCCGCGCGTGGGTGCGGCCATCAACCGCCTGCGCGCTCGCTGGGGCCGACCGCCCCTGGTGCTCATCGATTGAAACCGAAGAAGAAACTGAACATCTGCGTATCGTCGGTATCGGCCTTGGCCACCGGGAACGCGAAGTCGAAGGCCAGCGGCGCCGGGCCGAGCGCGGGCACGGAGATGCGGAACCCAAAGCCGGGCGCGATGCGGAAGTTCGAGTCGTCGATTTCGATGTCCTGCTCGACGGTACCGTAGTCCACGAAAGCGACGGCCCGGATCATGTCGTCGGCTGTCAGCGGCAGCATGTATTCGAAGGAACCCAGGAGTCGAAACCGTCCGCCGACCGTCACGGAGCTGACCACCGGCGACGCACCGCGGAAGTGGAAACCGCGGAGCGTGCTGAAACCGCCGGCAAAGTAGTTCTCGAACAGCGGCGTGTCCGGACCGGTGAAGCCGGCACCCAGACTGGCCGCCAGCACGTGGCGACCCGATCCATCCGGCCGCTCCCGCACCAGGAAGTAACGCCGGTAGTCAACATCCCCGCGCGGGAAATCGAACTGCCCGAACGCCTGCTCGTACGACAGTTCAATCAGATGTCCTTCGGTCGGCAGGAAGGGCATATCGCGCGTGTCATGCCGCAGGGTGAAACGGGCCGTGTAGAGATCGTTGCTCCCCAGCACCGCGTCCAGCTGCGGGACACCCAGAATGCGCGGACGCGAGATGTCGACGTCTTCCATCCGCAGGGAGGCGTTGACCGACAGATCGGGCGTCAGGCGATATCCCAGTCCGAGCCGGCCTCCGAGTCGATTCTCGGTCCAGTCATAGAATCCGCGATCGTAAAGAAAGCCGCTGACGTTCAGGCTGATGGGAGTCGAGAACAGGTACGGCTCGGTGAAGCTGACCAGGTAGCGCTGGACTTCGGTACCCGGCATGGCTTCCAGCCGAAACGCCTGCCCGGCTCCGCGAAACGCCTGGCCGCTCCAGATGTCGGAGAGTCGTCGCGGGAAGCCGAACAGATCGAAGTTGCGTTCATCCACCGTGATCTGCCCGGTGACACCGGCGTCGGAGTTGATGCCGGCACCGAACATGAAGCGGCCGGTGCGGGCTTCCTCGACCAGGATGTCAATCGGGACTGGCGTGCCCGGCAGCTGCTCCATGGGGGGCAGGTCCCCCGCCGGTCCACCGCGCAGGTAGGGCGACGTCAGCCACTGACCATTATCTGTCACAGATGCCGCGACCGGCTGCGGGGCCGACGGACTGGCCACCGGAGCCACCCCCGGGGAGGGCGGCAGGATCGGCGCGCCCGCGGGGGGCAGGGCGCCGGACGGCGCGGGCGGGTTGGCGTAGGTCGTCGTGACGGAGGCTGCGGGGGCGCCGGTCAGTCCCGAGACGGGCATGGGGGCGCGCGTGTAGGCGTCGGAACCGGGGGTCGTGCCGTCGAAATCCAGGCCCCCTTGTCCGCGGAGCGTGGCCGACGGCGGGACCGACGGCGGCGGCGCCGCGACCATGCCGCGCGTCCCAGCAGGACTGGCAGCGTGAGTGGGCTCAACCCAGGTCGCGCGCGGCTGTGCGCTGGACACGCCCCGACAGCCGGGTGCCGCAGCCAGGCAGAGCGCCACCAGCAGGCGGGCCAGGCCAGCGCGACGGTGGACAGCGGTCGGTTGTGTCTTCACCATGCGGATTCCGATCCACGTTGTGCGTCCGTCGCCGTCGGTACGAACACGTCGAGCACCATCCAGCGCGGCGCGGGCGCTGGCGCGGCGCCGTCCGGGCTCTGCCCGCGGACCGCCGGCTGGCGTTCGGCCAGCGCGGCGGCTTCGGCGAGGTCCGGGGGTCGAATCACGATGCGCGGCGGCGCGCCTTCGGATGGGTTGACGATGAACAGCTCGCTGGCCTTCAGCCGCCGCTCGCTGGCCCGGACCTCGCGGATGTCCACAATGTCGCCCGGCCGCAGTGACACGCGGTTCAGGACCACGTCGCGCCGCGTGTGCGGGCTGTCGCCGGCGACATGGATGTTGATCTTGCCCACGCGGAAGACGTCACCCTCCTCGATCTGGTAGACCAGGTCGAGTTGACCGGGCTCCTCCAGAAAACGTGGCGAAGCCTTGATGTCGGCGAAAATGTGTCCCTGGCTGCCATAGACGTCGCGCAGCGTGTTTTCGTCCAGTTGCATCTTGTCCAGGTTGAAAAAGTCGCCGGCCTGCAGCTTGAGCTGCGCCACCAGCTGGTCGCTGCTGTACTTCTTGTTGCCCACGACCGACAGGTCCCGCACGCGATAGCGCGGCCCTTCGTCGATGACGAACGTCACCGTGGCCCATTGGCCCGACGCATCGTACTCGATCTCGCGGTCAATGCGGGCCTTGAAGTACCCCAGCCCGCGGTAGTAGGCGATCAGCGTTTCGCGGTCTTCCTCCAGCACGTTGTAGTCGATCTTGCCGCGGAACAGATACTTGGCAAAACCTGGCTTCGACTTGATCAGCGTCGTGAGCCGTGCGTCGGTGACGAAACTGGGGTCGTTCCCCACGAAGCGCACCGCCCAGATGCGTTCCACACGTCCTTCGTCGACCCGCAGCACCACGCGTCGATCGGAAGGCTGGTCGCCCTCTTCAATCGACACCGTCGTCTTCGTGTAGCCCTTGGACCGGTAGTACTCCTCCACCTTCCGCCGTGCTTCCTGCACCGTGTAGATGTTCAGCGCATCGCCGACCTTCAGACCCGATTCCTTCAGCAGCCGCTTGTCCGTCACATACTGGTTGCCGATGAACAGCACTTCGTCCATCATCGGTCGCTCGAGCACTTCGAACGTGACGTGCACCCCTTGCCCTTCGGCGCGCCGGTGCACGCGCACGTTGTGGAATTTCCGCGTGGCAAACAGCCGGCGGAGATCCTCCTGCACCAGCTGTTCGTCATAATTGCGGTCCTTGCGGGTCTTGATGTGCCGCTGGATCTCCGTGCGGGACACCTGTTTGTTGCCGGTAATCGAGACGCTCAATACGACACCGGGCGCTGCCGGTACCAGCTCGCTGGCCGCCGGTTCCGGCGGAATCTCCGGCTGCACGGGAGGTGGACTTCCGGGCGGAAACGCTGCCGCGCGGCCAGCAAGCGGCACCGGCGCGGACAGCGGGACAGGGACGTCCAGTGGCTGGTCGCCACGCCCCGCGCCGACCCAGCCTGCCAGACACCACATGGCCAGTCCCAACGACGCCATGCGCCACCGCGCCGCGGCAGACAGCAGTGCGTAATCCGTTCTCTCGACCATGTCATGCTCCGTGCCGTGGGGACGAATTGCCCACGGGCACCTCTCCGATCCCGACCGCACTACCTGTGCGACGCCGGCCGTGTGCCTCCGCACTCGCCCGCGTTGCTGGCCGAGTGGTCGATTCAGACAAGTCACGCTGAAGGGACGCTCCTGCTCCGCGCACGGGTCCGATGCGGTCCGGTTGACGGACCATCGCTAGCAGGGACCGTGGCTGGGCCGCGTAGAGATACCGCAACTCGCGTTGCATGACAAGGGAGATTTCAGCGCAGAAATACGCCCCGCGGAGCGTGCCGGGTCTTCCGCGGCGGGGGGGACGCGCTCGGGGGATCAGGCATCCGGAAACCGCACCGGCTCGGCGTAGTCGTCAAACTCGGCCATCCGCTCCGGCGCCTTGTCCTCAAACCGCGCATACTCTTTGCGCCAGATGAGGGGCACGTCGCCCGTGGGACCGTTGCGCTGCTTGGCCACAATGATCTCGGCCTGCCCGGCGACCTGTTCGCGATCGTCGCCCCGCCGATAGTACTCCTCCCGATGTACGAACATGACGACGTCCGCATCCTGTTCGATGGCCCCCGATTCGCGCAGGTGACTCAGCCGCGGACGGTGTTCGCGGGCTTCCTCCATCTGGCGATTCACCTGCGCCAGGCAGAGCACAGGCGTCTTGAGTTCGCGGGCCAACCCTTTGAGCCGACGGGCAATCTTAGCCACCTGTTCCTGCCGCGGATCCGATGCATTATCCGGCTCGATCAACTGCAGGTAGTCGATCACCAGCAGGCCGAGCCGTCCTTCCAGACGGCTGACCCGGCGCGCCGTGGCGGCGATTTCCGTCACCGTCCGACTGGGGGAATCGTCGACGTAGAGTTTTCCGCGACTCACCTTGGAGGCCGTCGCCACCAGGTGCCGCCGCTCGCTGGCGGGAAGCGTGCCATTGCGGAGCCGATGTCCGTTGATGCGGCCGATCGAACAGAGCAAGCGGTCCGCGAGCTCCATGGAGGACATTTCCAGACTGACAAACAGCGTGGGGACGCTCTGGTGGATCGAGACGTGTTCGGCGATATTGAGCGCGAAGGCGGTTTTGCCCATGCTCGGCCGCGCGGCGAGAATGACCAACTCCGAGTTGTGCAGGCCTCCGGTGAGGCCGTCCAGTTCGGCGAAGCCGGTTTCCACTGTGTCGGTGCCGACGTCGCCCCGCACCCGCTGGTCAATCCGCTCCATGGCCAGGTGCAGGACGTCGCTGATCGTGGCCACATTGGCCACCGCGCGGTCGTTCATTACGGCGAACAGCTGCTGCTCGGCGAAATTCAGGAACTCCTGCGGCTCCTGCGATTCTTCGTACGCTTTGGCCAGGATCGCCGTGCTGGCTTCGATGACGGCGCGGTACACGGCCTTTTCATGCACGATGTTTGCGTAGTACGTCGCGTGGGCCGCGTTGGGAACGGCCTGGCTCACGCGGGCCAGGAACGGCGTGCCCCCCACACGCTCGAAGTCGTCGGCCTTTTTGAGTCGATCCACCAGGAGTGTGATGTCGATCCGCTTGCCGGCCGTGTGCATCTCCTGCATGTGGGTGAAGAGCACGCGGTGCGCTTCGTCGTAGAAATCGTCCGGACGCACCAGCGAGGCGATGTCGTCACACACGTCGGGCCGCAGCAGGATGCTGCCGAGCACACCGAGTTCGGCATCGAGATTGTGCGGCGGCTGCCGGTCGAACAGTTCCGCCGGCGACCCGCTGCCGCGTCCTCGTGCGTCTCCCCGCCGCGTGCTGGCCATGACTCTTCCCTCCGGGAATGCTAGCCGAGACAAGTGCCCGGCGCGGGCCGACCCTCAGTGGCCTGATGCTGCCCATCATACCCGAACCGGGTCGGCAGACAAGTCGCGCGCCGCCGCGCACGAGCGGCCTGCTACGTCGGTCGAAGTCAACAACCGAGCACCGAAGTCAAGTCCGTCGCTCGACTCGGAGAGTCGAGCCATCACGGCTCGGAGAGCCGTGCGACAACACCTAATTCGGCGACGAAATCCTGTGCGCGTTCGAGTGCCTTGGCAAGGCTGACTGTGCGGGTGGCTGGGGACGAACGAAGTATGCCCGCCGCTGCGAATCGCCGGGGGCGAGCTCAAGCGCGGCCCCAGCCACCCCACCCCAAAACTAAGCCGGGAGGAGGCACGAGCGGCGTGGCCCGCGGCGAAAGGCCAGCGGGCCACGTGAAATTCCATCCGCGCCGCCTTACTTCGCGTCGTCGTCGGTGGCCGTGGGCACAACCCACACCTTCAGCTCCGCCGTGATCGTCTGGTGCAAATGCACCTTGACGGTGTACAAGCCGAGCTCTTTCAGCAGACCCTCGAGTCGCACCTGATCGGGCGCGATCGTGATCCCGTTCTGCTTCAGGGCCGCCGCGATGTCGTTGGCGTTGACACTGCCGTAGAGGTGTCCCTCGTCGTTCGCATTGGCTTCGATCGTGACACTTTGTTTGCCGATCTCCGCGGCCAGCGACTCGAGATTGGCCAGCCGCTTGCGCTCGATCTCCAGCAGACGCGCCCGATGCTTCTCGACCATCCGTTTGTGGTGCTTGGTGGCCAACGTGGCCAACCCTTGCGGGATCAGGTAGTTGTGGGCGTAGCCAGGTTTGACTTCCACCACGTCCCCCTGTTTTCCCAGATGATCAACCGACTGGACGAGCAGGAGCTCGACACCGCCGTGCGGACCGCGCGGGAGTCGTTTGAAGCGGGGACGAGCCGAAGTCGCCTTGGAATTTGCACGTACCATCGTTTCACACCTGACTCTGTGCGCGCCTTGCAACGCACTCAAAAAGGAAGTTCCTCGTCGGGCGGTCGGGCCGAGGCGGATTCGCGACCGTTGGAGGAGGTCGACTGACCGACGCCGGCAAATTCCGGCGCCGGGCTCGTCGCGGTCGCCCGACCGCTGAGCATCTGCATCCGATCGCCGACTACCCGCAACTTCGACCGTTTCTGACCATCACTTTCCCACGTGTCCAGTTTCAGTCGTCCTTCGATCAGCACAGGCGCCCCTTTGCCCAGGTACTGTCCGGCGATTTCCGCCGTGCGACCCCAGAGCGTTACCTCCAGGAATGTCGGTTCGTCCACCCATTCACCGCTGGGGAGCCTGCGGCGATCATTGATCGCCAAGCCAATTTCGGTCACGGCGGTCTGGTTCGCCGTGTACTTCACCTCGACGTCTCGCGTCAAGTTACCCACGAGAATCACGCGATTGAAGCTGGCCATGGCCTCGTCCTTTCATGCCCGCCCAAGTCTACGTGAACCCACGACTCATAGTGAACACAAGTATACCACTCCCCGCCTCGACAGGCAACCCCTGGGGGCGCCGCGGCGGGTCCGCGAGTGGCCCTGGTGATTCTATTCCTCCCCGATTTCCTCTTCGGCGTCCCCGAACCCCGGTTCGGCGGTCGTCCGCGGGCGCGGCGGGGCCTCTCCGCGGGCGTGAGCCACCAGCGTGTCGACCAGCCGCGGCTCGACCTTGAGCGTCAGGTTGCGCAGGACATTATCGTTCAGCTGGCACGCCCGATTGAACTCGACGACCCGATCCGTCTCCATGCGGAAGTAGGTGAGCCAATAGGCACCTTTCCGGTGCCCTTCAATCGGGTAGGCCAGTCGCTGTTCGTTCCAGAGCCGGCTGGCGAGCACTTCCCCGCCACAGGACTCGACCATCCGCGGAATCTGTGCCGCCACGCCGCTCGGATCCCGCGCGTAGCGGTTGGCGTCGAGGATGAACATGCATTCGTAGACGTTGCTTGTCAAATCAATCATCTCCCAGTCGAGTGGTCGCGAGCGACATGTTTGTGCTGCCTTGTTTACGAGCGTTCTTGCACTTCTTCCCCGTTGTAACGGTTCATGCAGAACGCGATGCCATGCTGTACCCAATCGATCGCCGCATCGGCCGCCCGGTGGACGGCGGCGTCGATCACCTCACCATCCTCCGGACGAAACCGGCTCAGGACGAAGTCCACCGAGTCCCATCCGGCGGGCGGCGTCCCGATCCCGATTCTCAGCCGCGGAACGTCGTCGGTTCCCAGCCGCTGGAGGATATCTTGGAGTCCTTTCTGTCCCCCGGACGAGCCGCGGGCGCGGCAGCGCAATCGGCCCAGGGGGAGATTCAGGTCGTCGCAGATGATCAGCATATCGGCGACATCCAGTTTGTAAAAGTCGTGGGCCGCGACCACGCTCAGCCCGCTGCGGTTCATGTACGTCAGCGGGCGCAGGAGCAGGAGCCGCTGCGCGCCCAGTTGCACTTCCGCTAATTCTCCCTGAAATCGCGCTCGCCACGACGCCGCCCCGCCGCGGCGTGCCAACTGCTCCACCACCACGAACCCGACGTTGTGCCGCGTGCCCACATACGGCCGTCCCGGGTTGCCCAGACCTACGATCAGCTTCATGGCGGCGGGGCTCCCGGCGGGGAGGTGGCCACGGCCGGTCGGCGTGCCTGCCTGCTACTCGCCCTCCTCCTCGGCTTCCTCTTCCGCGCGGCGCCCAATCACTTCGGGCTCCACCGGGCCGGCGGCCGCAGCCTCTTCCAGCTCCTGCGCCGGGCCCTGGGCGTAGCAACTGACCACCAGACTGTCGGTCGCCGTGATGAGCGTCACATGGGGAGGCAGCGACAGCTCGGCCAGCGTGATGGACTGGCCGAGATGCAGGTTCTTGATGCTGGCCACCAGCTTGTCCGGAATCTCACCCGCCGGACACTCGATCTCGACATCAAACAGGTGGTGGTCCACAATGCCACCTTCCTTCGCCCCCGGCGCCTCTCCCTTGAGCTCCAGGGACACCGTCACCTGCACCCGCTCCTGTTCGCTGACGCGCGTCAGGTCGAGGTGCAGGACTTCACTGCCATAGCAGTCCCACTGCACGGCCCGAATCAGCGCCTTTTCGCGGACCTCCCCCTGCAGATCCACCAGCTTGCCGCCATGCCGCAGAGCCGCGCTGACTTCCGCGGTCGGGATCGCCAGATTGACATTCTGCTCCCCATGTCCATACAGGATCGCCGGGGTCTGCCCGGCACGCCGCAAGCGGCGGACCCGCCCCGTCCCAAGTTCCTTCCGGATGGCTACATGCAACACGTCCGTCATCATCGACCCTTTCGGCGATCACCTCGTGGCCCATCGTCCGTCGCCCGACGCCGGCCTTCCGCTGGATCCGTTGGCAAACCTGACATTTTGCCGTTTTATCCGCCGATGGCAAGTCCCCGTGGCCCCTGCGGGGAAGCTTCAGGCCCCAAGCACCACGACCCAAGCCCCGAGGGGTCCGATCAACGCCGACAGGAGGCTCCGGTGGGCGATCTTGCGAAAAAGGGGGGCAGTGGGTAGTGTGACGCGCAGCAGGAGTCTGGCATGAGCAAGACACGCAAAGAAGTGCTGGAATACGTCGAACCGATCGGGGCCCGCGTGCTGGTGCGGAAGGACGAGCCGAAGCGCGAGACGCGCGGCGGGATCGCGTTGCCGGACGCGGCCGAGATCCCGACCATCACGGGGCGGATCGTGAGCATTTCGGCGCAGATTGAGCACGACGAGGACGTACCGCTGCGGCAGTACGACAAGATCCTGTTTCACCCCAAGAACGCCATTCCGGTGGATTTTGAACCGGACAACCAGCTGTTTGTCGTGCCGGTCGAGGATGTCGTGGCGGTGTTTCGCCGCTCGGCCGAAGAGCGCTGAACGCGTCCTGCCCGGGGCGGGAGCGCCTCACAATGGCTGGAACAGCGCGCTGACGGACTGATCGTGATGGATCCGCTTCATGGCCTCGGCCAGCAGCGGCGCGACGGTCAGGACGGAGATGCGCGGGATCGCCTGGTCGGCGCGGAGCGGAATGCTGTCGGTGACCACGACGCTGGTGATGGGCGACGCCTGGATGTTCCGGATCGCGGGTCCGCAGAGCACGGCGTGGGTGGCGGCCACGTGGATCTCGCGGGCCCCGGCCGCATGGACCAGGTGCGCCGCCCCGCAGATCGACCCGGCGGTGCTGATCATGTCGTCGAACATCAGCGCCACGCGGCCGTCGACCGGCCCGCCGATGATGTTTTCCTGATGCGTCTTGAGCGCGGAGGCGCGCCGCTTGTCGACGATCGCCAGTTTGCCCCCCAGCCGCTTGGCATGCCCCGCAGCCCGCTTGATGCTCCCCACATCGGCACTCACCACCACGATGTCCTGCGGGTCGTACTGCCGCCGCACGAAGTGTTCGTTCAACACCGGCGCGGCGTAGAGGTGATCGACCGGCACGTCAAAGAACCCCTGGATCTGGGCGGCATGCAGGTCCATGGTGAGCACGCGATCGGCCCCGGCGCGGGTGATCAGGTTGGCGGTCAGCTTGGCGGTGATGGGCGTGCGGCCTTCATCCTTCCGGTCCTGACGGGCGTACCCGTAATAAGGAATCACGGCGGTGATCCGCGCGGCGCTGGCCCGCTTGCAACTGTCGATCATGATCAACAGTTCCATCAAGTTGTCATTGACCGGCGGACAGGTCGGCTGGATGAGAAACACGTCGCGCCCGCGGACATCCTCCTCGATCTTGCAGAAGTTCTCCCCGTCGGGGAATTTGCCCAGCGAGATGGAGCCCAACGGCAGGTCCAGGAAGCCGCAGATGGCGCGTGCCAGCGGCTGGTTCGCCTGACCGCTGAAGATCTTCAGTTCGCGGATCTGCATTTACCGTCCCAGTTCTTCCAGGGCCGCCTCGACCACCGCCAGGTCGGCCCACGTGTTGATGCTCAGCGCCTCACACGGCTGCAGCACCGGGAGCGCCCGCACGACGTCGCCCCGCGCCCGGAGGATGCCGGGGCAGTCGGTCAGGTAGTATTCCCGCTGGCGGTTGGCGTTCTGCAGCTGATCGAGCGCCGCCACCAGCCGCGCGGCGTCGAACACGTACGTGCTCATATTCACTTCGGTGATCGCGCGCTGCTCGGGCGTCGCGTCCTTTTCCTCCACGATCGCCACAAACTCGCCGTCGGCCCCGCGGACGATCCGCCCCAGGCTGCCCGGATCCGCCTTGTGCAGGGTCCCCAGCAGGCACGCCGGGCGCCGCGCGCGGAACTCGTCCAGCAGCGCTCGGATCGACGACTCCTGCGTCAGCGGCGAGTCGCCGGTGACGACCAGCACCGGGCCGTCGTGCGCCAGCAGGTGCGGCCGGCACATCTTGACCGCGTGCCCCGTGCCCAGCTGCTCCGTCTGTTCCACGAACTCGACGTCCGCGTAGCGCCCCAGCACCTGGCGGACCAACTCGGCGCGATATCCCACGACCACCAGCTGGCGGTCGACGCCCGCCGCGCGGAGCGTGTCGAGTACGAACTCGACCATCGGCCGCCCGCGGACCGGGCACAGGACTTTCGGCAGGTCGGACTTCATGCGAGTCCCTTTACCGGCCGCCAACACAATCGCCAGAGTCTGGCTCATCAGCTGCATCACCGGACGCGTGAGAAACAACCGTGAGAAACAACAGGACGACCTTGGCGAGTCCCGCCTGGCCGACCGCGGACCTGGGCGCGACTCCGTCCGACACGACCCCATGCGGCTGGGCCGCACCTGGCGGGCATGCCAGTCGGCACGACCCGCGTCGCCGGCACCCGGCGGCTGCTTATCTTGGCACGAACCGGCGCGGGACACCAGAGGGGGAGCTGCACGTTGACACGTCGGCAAAGCGGGCGCTACAATCAGCGGTTTTCCTGCCCCGCGACGGGGTCGACCCCAGCCCCTCCCTTGCCCCCGAGGCCACGATCCTTGGAAGCCGCGATTGCGAAAGCCGACACGTTAATCGAAGCGCTGGGCTGGATCCGCCAGTTCCGCGACAAGATCACGGTCATCAAGCTGGGCGGCAGCGTGATGGAAGACGACGCCGCACTGCGCCACGTGTTGTTGGACATCGTCTTCATGGAGACGGTGGGGATGCGCCCGGTCGTCGTACACGGGGCCGGTGCCGCCATCAGCCGCGCGATGGAAGCGGCCGGACTGCAGGCCCGCTTCGTGCAGGGACGCCGCTACACGGATGCCGCGACGCTGGAGGTCGTGGAGCAAGTCCTGGCGGTGGAGACCAACCAATGGCTCGCGCGGCAGATCGAGGAACTGGGCGGCCGCGCCATGAACCTCAACTTCCGCACCACCAACGTGCTCTTCGGCCAGCAGTTGCAGCTGACCGGCGACGACGGCGCCCCGCTCGACCTGGGCTTCGTCGGCGCGGTCACGCGCGTGGAGCGGAGCGTGATCGAGAACTTGTGCTATGCCGGCCAGGTCCCCGTCATCCCTTCCATGTGCATCGACCCACACGGCCAGAAACTGAATGTCAACGCCGACACGGCGGCCACGGCCGTGGCCCAGGCGCTCGGCGCCGAAAAGCTCGTCTACCTGAGTGACGTCAACGGCGTGCGGCGCGATAAACACGACCCCGACTCGCTGATCCACTCGCTCAGTGCCCGCGAGGCCCGCGAGCTGATTCGCAATCGGTCGATCGACGCCGGGATGATCCCCAAAGTGGAAGCATGTCTGGAAACCCTGGAGCGCGGCGTGCACAAGGTGCACATCATTGATGGACGGTTGCGGCACTCGCTGCTGCTCGAAATCTACACCACGACCGGTGTGGGCACGCAGATCGTACGTGACGAGTAGCGGACGCGGGCCCAAGAGGAGGGCGCAATGGCGACTCTGCAGGCATTGAACTCGGCCGACACCGTGGCCCTGTTCGGCCGATTTGTGATTCCGAACTACCGGCGGTTCCCGGTCAACCTGGTCCGGGGCGAAGGGTGTTACGTGTGGGACAGCGAAGGACACCGCTACCTCGACTTCTTCCCCGGGTGGGGCTGCAACCTGCTGGGGCACTGCCCGCCCCGCGTCGTGCAGGCGGTGCAGGAGCAGGTGGCCACGCTGATCCATGTGCCCAACACCTGGCACACCGATGTGCAGGGACGCTGGGCCCAGATGCTGGCCGAACGCAGTTTCGGCGGCCAGGCCTTCTTCTGCAATTCCGGCACGGAAGCCAACGAGGCCGCCATCAAACTCGCCCGCCTCCACACGCCCAAGGAAAAGTACAAGATCATTACCTTCGAGGGAGGGTTTCACGGACGCACCCTCGGATCGACCACCGCCACGGCCCAGCCGAAGTATCACGAAGGGCTGGGACCGTTGGTGGCCGGATTCGTCTACGCCCCGTTCGGGGATCTGGACGCGGTCGCCGCGCGGATCGATGACGAAACCTGCGCGATCATGATCGAGCCGATCCAGGGCGAAGGCGGCGTGCGGATCCCGACCCGTGAGTTTCTGGCCGGCTTGCGGCGGCTGGCCGACGAGCACGAACTGCTGCTGATCTTCGACGAAGTCCAGACCGGTTGTGGGCGGACCGCCCACTGGTTCGCCTACCAGCACTTCGACGTCACGCCGGACATCATGACGCTGGCCAAGGCGTTGTGCGGCGGGTTGCCGGGCGGCGCCCTGCTGACCACCCGCGAGATCGCGCCGAGTCTCCGGCCGGGGATGCACGCCGCAACGTTCGGCGGCAACCCGATCGCCGCGCGGGCAGGGATCGCCACCCTCGAGACGATCGAGGAGGAAGGATTGCTGGCACAGGCGGCCGAGCGGGGCGCGCACTTTCGCCGACGGCTCCAAGCCCTGCAGGCCCAGTGCCCCTTGATCACCGAAGTGCGCAGCGTGGGATTGATGATCGGGCTGGAACTGGCCGTCGACGGCGCGCCGGTGGTCGAAGCCTGCCTCCGCCGCCGGCTGCTGATCAACTGCACCCACACGACGGTGCTGCGCCTGCTCCCCGCCATGACGCTGACCGCGGAGCAGGTAGACGAAGGATGTGACATCCTGGCCGAGGCGCTCCAGAGTCTCAGCGCCTGACGGCGGACCCCGCCCGCGCCGTCCATGCGCGGCATCGGTTTCCGCCACGACTCCCGGAAGGAACGGCCTGTTATGCGACACGTACTGACGCTCCTGGATCTTTCCCCTGACGAGATCGAGGCGGTCTTCGCGCTCTCCGCTTCGCTCAAACGCGACCTGGCGCGCGGCATCCGCCAGCCACGACTGGCCGGCCACGTGCAGGCGCTGCTGTTCGAGAAACCCTCGCTGCGCACCCGGGTCAGTTTCGAGACCGCCTTCGCGCACCTGGGGGGCACCACCATGTTCCTGGGAAGCGACGTCGGCTGGGGCCATCGCGAGTCGGCGGCCGATTTCGCTCGCGTGCTGACGCAGTATGTCGACGTGGTGGTCTGCCGCGCGAACTGTCACCAGCGCGTGGAGGAACTGGCGCGGCACGCCACCTGCCCCGTCATCAATGGCCTGACCGATCGCTACCATCCGTGTCAGGCGCTGGCCGACCTGTTCACACTGCTGGAAGTGCACGGCCGCCTGGCAGGGCTCAAGCTGGCCTACGTCGGAGATGCCAACAACGTGGCGCGCAGCCTGGCCGTCGCCTGCGCGCGGTTGGGCCTGCAGTTCGCCATTGCCGCGCCGGCACGCTATCAGTTCGACACGGGCTTTCTCAAGCTGCTGGACGAGCACCATCCGCAGTTCGACCTGCAGGTGACGACCGATCCGCGCGAGGCCGTGCGCGAAGCCGATGGCGTGTACACCGACGTGTGGGTGAGCATGGGACAGGAGAGCGAGCGCGCGGCGCGCGTGCAGAGCCTCAGCGCGTATCAGGTGAATCGCGAGCTGCTGGCCTGTGCGCCGCAGCGGGCACGCTTCCTGCACTGCCTGCCCGCCTGCCGCGGCCAGGAAGTGACCGACGAGGTGATCGACGGCCCGCAGAGCGTTGTCGTGGCGCAGGCCGCCAACCGGATGCACGTCCAGAAGGGACTGCTGGCCTGGCTGCTGGCGCGTTAACGCGAGCGGAGCAGCGCCGATGGGCTTGGTGACGGGCCGGGAGGCCCGTCCTACGGTCCGACGCTCGGCCAGCGGCTGCCCAGCGCCGCACGCTGGTGATCCGCCAGCCGGGCCAGTCCGCGCCGGGCGAGCGTCAGGAGCTGCTGCAGCTGATCGTCCGTGAACGTCCCCTCCTCGCCGGTACCCTGGATCTCCACAAACTCACCACGTCCCGTCATCACGACGTTCATGTCGACCGTCGCGGCCGCATCCTGCTGGTAGTCGAGATCCAGGTGCGGCCGGCCGTCCACGATCCCGACACTCACCGCCGCCACGCTGTCGCGCAGCGGGAACCGCGCCGGATCGGGCAGCTCGGCGCGGATGGTCTGCAGCGCATCGACCAGGGCCAAAAAGCCGCCGGTGATGCTGGCCGTGCGGGTGCCGCCGTCCGCCTCGAGCACGTCGCAGTCGATCGTGACTTGCCGCTCACCCAGCGCCTCCAGGTCCGCGACGGCGCGCAGGGCGCGCCCGATCAGCCGCTGGATCTCCGCCGTCCGTCCCTCGACGTGTCCCTCGCGCTCGCGATTCTTGCGCGGCGCGGTGCTCCCCGGCAGCATGCTGTACTCGGCCGTGATCCACCCCCGTCCCGTCCCCACGCGCCACGCCGGCACCTGGTGCGTCACGCTGGCGGTGCAGAGCACCAGCGTGCGGCCGGCGCGATAGAGCACGCTGCCGGGCGCGGCGCGCGTGAACCGGCGACGAATCGTGATCGGCCGCAGCGCGTCGGCGCGCCGCGCCGCCTCCTTCCTCGCGCCACGCCGACCAACTCCACGCTCGTGCGTCATCTCAACTCAATACCTCGTGCAGAATCCGTGCTTCGTCGGTCGGCCCGATCAGACGCTGCTGCAGCCCTTGGTACGGGAACGTGAACCGCAGCGGATCGAGCCCCAAGAGATGCAGGATGGTCGCCTGCAGATCACGGACGCCGATCTTGTTCTCGGTGATGAAGTAACCGAGCTCGTCCGTCTCGCCCAGCGTGACGCCGCGCCGGATGCCGGCCCCGGCCAGCCAGATGCTGGCGCAGTGCGGATGGTGATCGCGACCGAGATAGGGCGAGTTGTGGCGGGCCTCGTTGAGCGACGTGCGGCCGAACTCGCCGCTCCAGATCAGCAGCGTCTCGTCAAACAGGCCGCGCTCTTTGAGGTCGCGGATCAGCGCCGCCAGGGGTCGGTCCATCTCGCGGCATTTCTTCGGCAGCCCGGTGACCAGGTCATTATCCTGCCCCGTCCCGTGCATGTCCCAGCCGTAGTCGAACAGCTGCACGTACCGCACCCCGTGCTCGACCAGCCGCCGGGCCAGCAGGCAGTTGTTGGCAAACAGTTCCTGGCCCGGCGCGCAGCCGTACGCCGCCAGCACCTCGGGCGGCTCGCGCGCAATGTCCAGCAACTCCGGCACCGCCGTCTGCATGCGGTAGGCCAGTTCGTACTGGCTGATCCGCGTCTGCGTCTCGGGATCGCCCGTGGCGGCGAACTCGATGTCGTTGAGCGCGCGGAGCGCATCGAGACTGCGCCGCCGCAGCGCACGACTCATGCCGGGCGGATCGTCCACGAACAGGATCGGCTCGCCCTGCGTCCGACACTGGACACCCTGATACACCGACGGGAGAAACCCGCTGCCCCAGAGACTCTTGCCGCCCGTCGGATCGGTCCCGCCGCTGACCAACACGACAAAACCCGGCAGATCCTCGCTCTCGGACCCCAAGCCGTACGTCACCCAGGACCCGATCGAGGCGTTGCCGAACCGCGGCGCGCCGGTGTGCAGGAGCAGTTCCGCCGGCGCGTGATTGAACTGATCGGTGTGAAACGACCGGATCAGGCAGATGTCGTCCGCGCACTGCCCGAACTCGGGCAGCAGCTCGCTGATGAGCATCCCCGACTGGCCGCAGGGTGCAAACTGATGCGGGCTTCCCAGCAACTGCGGGCGGCGCTGGTTCAGATCAATGAAGGCGAGGCGTTCCTGTTTGAGCACCTCCAGGAGCTCGTCCGGACACGGCTCCATGTTGTGCTTGACCAGCGCCGGTTTGCAGTCGAACAGATCCTGCTGGGGCGGGGAGCCTTCCATGTGCAGGTAAATCACGTGCTTGGCGCGCGCCGGGAGCGGCGGGGTGCGCGGGGCCAGCGGCGACTGGGGCGGCGCAGGCGCCGCCGCCTGCGCCGCACCCGGACGCGCCCACTGGGCCAGCGCCAGCGCGCCGAATGCCAGCGGCGCGCGCTCCAGAAAATACCG
The DNA here is from genome assembly GCA_025459265.1 of Pirellulaceae bacterium. Taxonomy (GTDB): domain Bacteria; phylum Planctomycetota; class Planctomycetia; order Pirellulales; family Pirellulaceae; genus JAAYDI01. The sequence goes on from JALOQX010000012.1 coordinate 28,228, forward strand.
TCGCGTGATCGCCTGCAGGCGCTGAGTCCGAGAGTTCATTTGTTCAACACCGCGTCCAGATTCAAGAGGACATTGGCCGCCACAGTCCACGCCGCCAGCTCGATCGCATCGCTGCCTTCCGGGAGCGGGCCGAGCGGGTCGGTCGCCAACTGCACGGCGGCCGCCTCGTCCGCAGCCAACTCCGCGCGGGCCGCGCTGACCAGCTCCTGCAGGACCGCAACCTGCGGAGCCTCCGGCGGCCGACACAAGCACAGGTACAATCCGTACCGCGCGCGCGCCGCCGCGTCGCCACCTCCTTCACGCACGATCCGCCGCGCCAGCGCCTGAGCGGCTTCCACGTAGACGGGGTCGTTGAGCGTCACGAGCGCCTGCAGCGGCGTATTGGTGCGCGGCCGACGCAGCGTGCATACCTCGCGGCTCGGCGCATCAAACGTCGCCAGCGACGGATAGGGAACGGTCCGCCGCCAGAAGGTATAGAGCCCGCGGCGATACCGATCGGGCCCGCTGCTGGTGGGCCACGTCCGTTCGCCGTTGAACGCCGCCCGCCACAACCCCGGCGGTTGATGGGGATAGACCGACGGACCGCCAAGCTGACGCGTCAGGAGGCCGCTGAGCGCGAGGGCCTGATCGCGCACCATCTCCGCTTCCAAACGCACGCGGGGTCCGCGCGCCAGAAACCGGTTGCGCGGATCGCGGGCGAGATGGTCGGCCCGCACCGCAGAGGACTGCCGATAGGTCGACGAGAGCACGATCAGCCGCGTGAGCTGTTTCATGTCCCATCGCAACTGGATCAGCTCCGTGGCCAGATAGTCCAGCAGCGCGGGATGACTCGGCGGATCCCCCTGCGTGCCCCAGTCCTCCTCGGACTCGACCAGTCCCGTGCCAAACAATTGCGCCCAGACGCGATTGACCGCGACCCGCGCGGTGAGCGGATTCTGCGGGTCGATCAGCCACCGCGCCACCGCCAGCCGGTCGACGACCGCACTGGGATCGAGCGGATGGAAACTGCCGGGCACGCCCGGCTCGACCCGTTCTCCCTTGGTCAGGAAGTTGCCTTTCACCAGCACGTGCGTCGCGCGACGCTGCTCGGGGCTCAGCTCCTGCATCACCGGCAGCGTGGGCACCGCCGGACGCGACTGGCGCAGTTCCTCGAGTTGTTTGGCCAGCGTGTCTCGCGCGGTCGGCTGCGGCGCAGCAGGCTCGGGCGAGGGGGGTGACGCTGCCTCCGCGGCCGCTGCCTCCGCGGCCGGTGCCTCCGCCGCCGGCTCCGCCAAGGCCTGGGGGGCAGCAGTCGCGGGCGAGGGATCCTGCACGGCCAGCTGCTGGTCAAGCTCGGCCAGCTGCCGTTCGAGCTCCGCCACCCGGCGCGCGTGCGCTTCGAGCGCCGCGAGATCCTCGGGACGCGGCACCTCGAGCGTGGGCGATTCATCCGGCAAGTCCCGATCGGCCGTCTGATTGAAGACGGCAAAGAGCTGATAGTACTCGCGCTGCGAGAGCGGATCGTACTTGTGGTCGTGGCACTTCGCGCAGCCCACGGTCAGCCCCATCCAGACCTGCAGCGTCGTATCCACCCGGTCCTTGACGGCTTCCACACGAAACTCCTCGTCGTCCGTTCCCCCTTCCGTGTTGGTCATCGTGTTGCGATGGAAGGCCGTCGCGATCCGCTGTTCCAGCGAGGCGTCGGGAAGCAGATCGCCCGCCAACTGCTCGATCGTGAACACGTCGTACGGCACGTTGCGATTCAACGCGTCGATGACCCAGTCGCGGTAGCGCCACATGTTGTCGCGCAGCGGGTCACTCCCCAACCCGCGCGAATCGGCATAGCGGGCCAGGTCCAGCCAGACGCGGGCCCAGCGCTCGCCGTACGCGGGATCGGCCAGCCAGCGGTCCACCGCTCGCTCGTACGCATCCGGCCGCGCATCGTGGACAAACTCCTCGATTTCGTCCCGCGTCGGCGGCAGGCCGCGGAGATCCAGACTCACACGCCGCAACAGTTCGTAGCGGTCTGCCGCCGGATTGGGAGGCAACCCTTGCGACTCCAACACGGCGAGGACAAAGTGGTCGATCGGATTGGTCGGCCAAGCGGTCTGCTGCACCTCCGGCACACGCGGACGCTGCGGCGCGACAAACGACCAGTGCACGGCGTACGGTGCGCCCTGGGCAATCCAACGGCGCAGCAGTTCCTGTTCGTCCGCGCTCAGGGGCGGGCCCGACTCTGCCGGCGGCATGCGCTCCTCGTCCTCGGCGCTGGCCACTCGCACCATCAGCTGGCTGGCCGCCGGGTCCCCCGGCACGATCGCCGCCTCCCCGCTGTCGGCCAAGCCCGTCGCCGCGTCCCGCTCGTCCAGTCGCAACCCACCCTGCCGGCTCTCCTCATCCAGCCCGTGACAGCCCAGACAGTGGCGGCTCAACAACGGGCGAATGTCGCGATTGAAGTCGACCGGAGCCGCCTGCTCCGCACCCCACACGGCCATCGGCCGCCCGACCAGCGCGGCGGCCAGCGCCAGAATCCACACGGCATAGCCTGACATGCACGCACCTTCAGGAGGAAAGAAGCCGACTCCGCTTGCACCCACGATCATAACAGACGCCGGGTCGGCCGCCACCAAACCGCCCCTGGAAACCGCGGGTCCGCCGCCGTTGCGCCGATGCCGACCTCCCTCGGCGGCAGCGCCCCCGTCACGCCCGGCAAATAAATGCTATGCTTCCACTGGGTTATCACTTGGTCGGGGCGTGGACCTGTCGGGGAGGCGGACCGATGCGTCGCATCATCCATCTCGTGTATGCGCTGCCGGAAACCTGCAGCCACTTGACGCAGCACGAACTGATGGTGCTGGCCGTACTGGTCATGTTGTTGATCACGGTGATCCTGCTGCGCGCCGGGCGCACGGTCGCGTGACGCGCCCGTGGGACGGGCGTCCCCGTGGGACGGGCGTCCCCGTGGGACGGGCGCGCCCGCCCGTCACGCACTGCGGCCGTGCTGCACGGGATGTTCGATGAGCTTGCGGAACTCGGCTTCAGTCAGGACGGGAATGCCGAGCTGCCGGGCTTTGGCGAGTTTGCTGCCGGCTTTTTCGCCGGCGACAACGTAGTTGGTCTTGGCCGAGACGCTGGCGGCCGCACGGCCGCCGAGGCGCTGGATCAGCGATTCGATCTCCTCGCGCGAAAAGTGCGCCAATGTCCCCGTCACGACGAGGGTCTGGCCGGCCAGCGGCTGCGGCGCGGAGTGATCCACCGCATCCGTGGTTTCCAGCAGCACTCCCGCTTCGCGCAACTCGCGGACGGCCGCCCGTCCAGCCTCGCTGTGCAGCCACTGATGGACACTGGCGGCAATCGCCGGTCCGATTTCGCGGATGGCACTCAACTCCTCTACCGTGGCCTGCTGCAGCGTGCTGATCGTGCGGAAGTGAGTGGCCAGGATGGCAGCCGCGCGGGCTCCGACATGCCGGATGGCCAGTCCGGTGAGCAGGCGTGCCAGCCCGCGCTGTTTGCTCGCTTCGATCGCCTGCAACAGGTTGTCAGCGGACTTCTGGCCCATCCGCTCCAGCGCTGTCAGTTCCTCCGCCTGCAGGCGATACAGGTCTCCGTAGCCGGAGACGAGTCCCTGCGCGACGAGCTGCTCGACGAGTTTTTCTCCCAGGCCTTCGATGTCCATCGCATCGCGGCTGGCGAAGTAACGGAGGCGTTCCTTGAGCTGTGCCGGGCACTGGAGATTGGGGCAGCGAATGTAGACGCCTCCGGCGTCTTTGACCAGCGTGGCGGCGCATTGCGGGCAAGCGGTCGGAAACTCGAAGGGCGGCAGCTCGCCCTGGCGGCGGTGTTTCTCCACGCGGACGATGTGCGGGATGATCTTGCCCGCCTTTTCGACCACCACCATGTCTCCGACGCGGACATCTTTGCGCGCAATTTCCTCGGCGTTGTGGAGACTGGCACGGCTGACCGTCGTGCCGGCCAGCTCCACCGGTTCCAATTCGGCCACGGGTGTGACAGTGCCTGTCTTGCCCACCTGGACGGCGATGTGCGTGAGGCGCGTCACTGCTTCGTACTTCTCGAACTTGTAGGCGATCACCCAGCGCGGGCACTTGGACGTCGCGCCGAGGCGCTGACGCTGATCGAACCGGTTGACTTTCAGCACCAGGCCGTCGACTTCGAAATCGAGTTCGTGCAGGCGCTCGGCCAGCTGTTCACAGTGCGCCATCGCCGCCGCGAAGTCGGGACAACAGGTCACCAGGGGCGTGGTGGGCAAGCCGTAGCGGCGCAGCGCTTCCAGAAATTCCATGTGCTGGCGCGCCTGGAGCCCTTCGCAGTAGCCGATCCCGTGGCAGAAGAGTCGCAGCCGACGTGCGGCGCAGACCCGCGGGTCGAGCATACGGATACTGCCCGCGGTGACGTTGCGCGTGTTGGCGAAGAGCGATTCCCCGAGCGCCTGCTGTCGCTGGTTGAGCGCCACCAGATCCGAGTTCGTCATGTACACTTCGCCGCGCACCTCCAGCACGGCCGGCAGTTCGTCGCCGACCAACCGAAGGGGCACGTCGGCCATCGTCCGCACGTTGTGCGTGATGTCGTCCCCAACCTGGCCGTTGCCGCGGGTTACGCCGCGGACCAGCAGGCCGCGCTCGTAGACCAGCGACACCGCGACTCCGTCGACCTTCAGCTCGACCACCCACTCGACCGGCTCGTCCGGCAGCGCCTTGCGCACGCGCTGCCCGTACTGACGCAGGTCGTCCAGGCTGTAGGTGTTGTCGATCGAGAGCATCGGCACACGGTGCGGGACGCTCACCAGGGCCGGGATCGGCGCGTCGCCGATCCGCTGCGTGGGGCTGTCCGGCGTCGTCAGATGGGGATGCGCCGCCTCGAGCCGCCGGAGTTCGTCGAACAGCCGGTCATACTCACGATCGGTGATCTCCGGCTGCGCCTCGACGTAGTACTTGCGGTCGTGATACCGGATCTGCTGCCGCAGTTGCTCGATCCGCCGGGCCGTATCATCGGTCATGGTCCGCCACCACACTCGGGCGCCTGCGTCACCGGCTGCCCCTGCGCGGAGTGGGGGACGAGGCAGAGAAACTTGAACGGGACCTGGCCCGTATTGCGGAACTGGTGGATCTCATCCGGCCGGACGAACACGACGTCGCCACGGCGCAGCGGATGCTCGCAGTCTCCTTCCAGCACGACGCCCGAACCTTCCAGTACAAACACCTCATGCTCGTACGGGTGGCTGTGTTTGGGCGTGTGGCCACCGACCGCCACCTCGAACTGGCGCATGGCGAAATTCGGCGCGCCGTCCTCCTGGCCCACCAGCCATCGCACTCGGCAGCCCGTGGCCCCCGGCAGGTCGACCGGCTGCTGCGCCACCCCCTCACAGTGCTGGACCTTCATTCCGTACCTCTCCTGTACATGCCCTGACACAAGCATACCCCAACTCGAATGACCAGGGCCCCGCCGCGGAGTCCAGGTGATGGGGGCTTGGTCATGGGGGCTTCCCCGGTGCTTGATCCTTGGTGCTTTGGGTGTTTTCTTCCAGGCCCGCCGACCGTCGGATCGCGTCCACATCGATGTCGCGAATCCACGGCGGGAGATTGACCCACACGGCGTGAAAGCCAAACCCGCCTGCGGTCATCTCGCGAATGGCCTCGTCTTTCGTCCAGCCCTGCACGACGATGCGGTACAAGGCGCACATCGTGCCGGTGCGGTCTGCGCCGTGCTGGCAGTGCACCAGCACCGGCGTGCGTTGCGGATCAGTGGCGAGTTGGAGGAACCGTACGACTTCCTTGCGCTCGGGGTGCCAGGCTTTCATGAAAATGTGTTCGTACTCCAGCGGCGTCGTGCCGATCTCGTCGCGATCCGAGTGGAATGAACGGAGACTGACAATGGTCTTGACGCCCATCCGCTGCAGGTTCTGCATGCCTTGGGCCGTCGGCTGTGCGCTGCGATAGAGCTGCTCGCTCACTCGGAACAGGTTCGGCACGCCGGCCAGCTCGACGGGCCTGGCCCAGGTGTCGGGCCGATCGGGCACGTCCTCCGCCCACGCGACGGCACACGTGACGAGTGTGATGGTCAAGGTCCGGGCGTACACGTCGTCCTCCTGGGCGGGCACCGACCGCAGATTCGGCGAACGCTTGGACTGCGTCCGTTCATTGTCTATGCTCGAAGGACCCTGTCAACGGTAACACCCTTTCGGGCAACGCGGGGAAGCATTTCTGCAGCGACGCGTCCCCGTCTTCTTCTCATCCGTTCGTGTTCTCTTCGGTTCAGTTGGTCGCGTGCCATCCCGCCCAGTTCACAACCAGGCCCGAAGGGCCGGCGCAGCCTCTGCCGCGGCCGACAGGCCCCGGTCGATTGCTCTGTCAGGACTCCTCCAGGCCCGAAGGGCCGACACAGGCCCGATTGTGTCGGCCCTTCGGGCCTGATCGTTGTTGATTCGCCAGCTCACCGGTGGCTTGCGCCACCGGCAGAGGTTGTACCGGGCCTTCGGCCCTGAAGAGTGTCTTGACCGCCTTGTTCACCTCGGCTCGGCGAGGGAAACCCCCGTGTTCTCGCGCGAAAGTGCTTCACCGGCACCCCGCGGTGGCGGTGCGCGGCCGCGCCGCTCCGCTGACCCCGGGCGCTGACGTACAACGCCTGCAGCGTTGCGATGGCCGCTTGGCGGCGCAGTGCACCGCGGTCACGGCTCCTGAGTGCGGTCCGACGTCCCAGCCCAGACATGTGCAGTGTCTGGACTGCGGAGTACAGCCGCCGCGCGGTGCGGAGACCGAGCATCTTCCCAGATTCAGCCCGCCAGGCGTGTCAGCAGCGCCGTGGCGATGCTCAGCACGAAGAAGAACCCGCTCATGTCGGTGATCGTGGTCAGCAGCGGCCCGGCGGCAAGCGCCGGGTCCAGGCGCAGGCGTTTGAGCACCAGCGGCATGGCACCGCCGACCACAGTCGCCACGATGGTGTTGAGCACCATGGCGACGCCGACCACGGCGCCCAGGTACGCATTCCGCTGCCAGAGCCAGCCGGCCACGCCCACCAGCACGCCCAGGATCAGCCCGTTGCAGATGCCGACCGAGCTTTCCTTCAGCGCGACCCACATCAGTTCGTGCGGCTTGAGCAATCCCAGGCTCAGCTCGCGGATGCTCACCGCGATGGCCTGGACCCCCGCGTTGCCTCCCATGTCGGAGATCAGCGGGAGGAACACGGCCAGCGCGATGACCTGCGCGATCGTCTCTTCGTAGTAGGCAATCACGCTGATGGCCACCAGGTTCAGCGCCACGTTGGCCACCAGCCAGGCCAGACGCCGCCCGGCGCGCGTCACCAACGGCATCGTACGCAGTTCCTCCCCCGCCACGATGCCTTGCAGCTTGAGGTAATACGTATCCGCCCGGTCGGCCAGCGCTTCCTCCACGTCCTGCCGGCGGACGACGCCGACCAGCTGCCCGCGCGCATCGACCACGGGAACGCCGAAGAACTGGTGCCGGTCGAAGAACTCGGCCAACGCGTCCAGCTTGGTATCCACATCGACCGAGAGTGTCTGCCGCACCACCATTTCAGCGACGCGTCGCTGGGGCGCGGAGAGGAGCAGATCGCGCAAGCGCAAGACACCCACCAGCTGCCCCGCGGCGCTCTCGTCCCGCGCCGCGGCCGGCCGCACGACGTACGCGTACTGCACGTCGTATTTCGAGTACTTGTCGGCGTGGGCGCGGAGGTCCTCCAGCACGTCGCGGACGGTCTGGTCATCCCGAAACCAGAGGAACTCGGTGATCATCAAGCCGCCCGCGGTCCCGGCATCGTACTGGGCCAGGCGTCGCGCGTTGGCCGCCTCGGCCGGGTCCATCGCGGCGAGGATGGCTTCCGCATCGCGCTGGTCCAGCGTGCCCAGCAGGTCAGCCTGCTCGTCGCTGCCCAACTCGTTGACGATCGCCGCCGCCTCGCTGGCCGGCAACAAATCCATCAGCTCCGTGGCCTGGGCGTCGGAGATGGTGTCGATCAACGCGGCGGCCTGATCCGGCGGCAGGCTGGTCAGCAGCCGCACCTGGTCGTCGGCGTCCAGACGGCTGACGGCCCGCGCCATCTCGCCCGCGGGCAAGTGGTCCAGAAACGCCACCAACTCGGCGGAAGACCCCGCGTGCAGACACGCCCGCAGCGCCTCCCACGGCCGGTCCGGTCGCCGCGTCTCCGACCCTTCTGCGCCCACCGGTTCTGTGTCTGCCATACGCCGCTTCCGTTACAGCGTCCAGCCGTCGCGATAGGGAGGCTGGAGCAACGCGTCGGCCGCATCCGAATTGCGGAACCGCAGCGCGTCGGCATCCCAGTACAACTTATCTTCCGCGCGGATGGCGATGTTGCCCAGCAGCACGGTGGCAGCCAGCGGCCCGGCATGGTCGACGAAGTTGCTGCCGGCCGGCGGGCCCCCCTTGCACGCGTTGAGCCATTCCTGGTAGTGACCGGGCGAGCGTTCGAGCTGTTGCGGCGGTTTGCCGAAGGCCGCGGCTTTCGCCTGGGGCAAGAGCTTCGCGCCCAACAGCATGCCCTCGTCGCCGACAATCAGCGTGCCATCGGCGTCGAACAGGTGCGACACCTCCACGTCGCGCGGCAGCGGCGGCATCATGCCGCCATCGTACCACCGGACCACGACCTCGGGACGATCGGGCGTCGCGGGGAAGTGGAACGTCACGATCGAGGCCAACGGCGCCGTCTCCCGGCGGACCTCCTCGGGGGCGCTCCAGTGTGTGGAACAGGCTTCCACGCTGGTGGGCCAACCGAGCTTGAGCGCCTTGAACGCCGCCGACAGGTTGTGACAGCCGATGTCGCCCAGCACTCCCGTGCCGAAATCCCACCAGCCGCGCCAGTGGAAGGGATGGTAACAGGGATGGTACGGACGCAGCGGTGCCGGGCCAATCCAGCGATCCCAATCCAGATGGGACGGCACCGGGGGTGTGTCGGCCGGCCGCGGGATCCCGCGGGGGGAAATGTCGGGACGGCGATTGGACCAGGCGTGAATCTCACGCACCGTGCCCAGCGCGCCCGCCCAGATGTACTCGCTCACCAGCCGCGCGGCTTCGGTGGCCTGTCCCTGATTGCCCATCTGCGTGGCCCGTCCGGTCTCGCGCGCGACGCGTGCCACCTCCAGCGCCTCGTGCACGCTGTGCGTCAGCGGCTTCTGACAGTAGACATGCTTGCCGTGGCGCAGCGCCGCCAGCGTGATCACGGCGTGTGCATGGTCGGGCGTGGCGATCATCACCGCATCGAGGTCCTTCTGCACGGCCAGCATCTCGCGGAAGTCCCGATAGCGCGTCGCCTCAGGCGCCGCGACTGCCGCGCGCGCCGCGCACTCATCATCCACATCACAGACCGCCACGATCTGCTCGGACAAGACCTGATTCATGTCCACCGCACCCATGCCCCCTACCCCCACGCACGCGATGGTCAACTTCTCGCTGGGGGACACATAGCCCGCGCCGCCCAGCACGGAGCGCGGCACGATCGTCCACAAGCTCGCCGCCGCCGTGCCCGCCAGAAACCGACGCCGATTCCAACTCAGTGGCCCACGCATGCTTCACTCCTCCCCACAGGTTGCCGTGGCGATTGGCCCAGACGCGACCCGTATGGTACAAAGTACCAGGGGACGAGGGAACTTGACGGTCGCTGGTTCGCCCCCGCGGCGGACGAGAGGAAAGTCCGGGCTCCACAGGACAGAGTGGTCGGTAACGCCGACCGGCCGCGAGGCCAGGGAAAGTGCCACAGAAAACAAACCGCCGGGCGCTCGCCCATCGGCGCGCACCCGGTAAGGGTGAAACGGTGAGGTAAGAGCTCACCAGCAGCCGGGGTGACCCGGCTGGCTCGGTAAACCCCACTCGGAGCAAGGCCAAACAGGGAGCAGGCAGCTCGCCGCCGAGCGGCCGCGGGTCGGTCCGGCCCGCGCACGACTCCCGGGTAGGCTGCTCGAGGCGCGGAGCAATCCGCGTCCTAGAGAAATGACCGTCCGCGGCACGGGCGCCCGCCGGGCGCGCCGGCCGTGACAGAACCCGGCTTACCGGTTCCCTCGCCCCCCTTTCTGCGCCCGCCTTTCAGGGGCCGCCCGCCCGCGCGTCCGCAGCCGCCGGCGGACTGCTGCCGGCCAGCTCGCCGTCGACCAACTGCATCAGCTTGGTGATGCACAGCTTGTTGATGCTCGTGGCATAGTCAGCGGCCTCCGCCTGCAGCGTCGCATGCAGACTCTGCGGCAGCCGCACCGTGATGACCCGCATCGGCTCCGACTTGGGATCCCCGTTGCCCTTGCTGCTGTCGCTGCGGTGCCGCAGACGCGCCAACATGAATTGAATCTCCGAGTGCTCCGGCGACCGTTCAAACTCCAGCATCTCCGTCCGCTCGCGGAACAACCGTCGCACTACGCCTCCGACCCCCAGGATCTCGCGAAAGAACGTCACCCAGTCGGGCGCCTGCTCGTAGAGCGCTGACGCGACACGGTGCGCCTCCAGCTTGCGATCCTCGAACGTCGTCTCGTGCAGTTGCTGCGACATCGATTCGGCTCCTTCCCGCTTCACTCAACTTAATTCGTCACGTGACACCACACTCAGGATTTCCCACGACCCTCAAGGGGCCGCGCCGTTTGCCAATCGTGCTCACCAAGTCAAGATGCTGTCTGATATCATTGCTGTGCATGCACTTAGAACGCACGATGCCAGCTGCCTTCTTTGCAAGCACCCCTGCCACAATCGACAGCACCCCGCGACTGCCTACTTCTTAAGCAGCCGGCGTTTTTACATTTACCCAGGTGTCCATCGGGCGCACGGGCTGGGAATTGCCGAAAACGGTTCTCGAGCGGGGGAGACGAGGGCGGCCGAACGTCGAACATTGAACATTGAACATTGAACATTGAACATTGAACGTCGAAGGGAGGATGGAGGGCGAGGCGCGTGGGAGGGCGAGGCTCCTGCCGAGCCGGGAGGGCGAGGCTCCTGCCGGGAGGGCGAGGCTCCTGCCGGGAGGGCGAGGCTCCTGCCGAGCCGGAATGAGCGGTTGATGCGCAACGAGGGACGACCACGGAACGGAAACCCTTCGTCACTCGGCGATCCTTGCTCGGCAGTCGTCCCTCTCCTCCCGCCGGCGGCTCGGCGGGAGGCCGCGCCCTCCCGGGGTCGCCTCGCCCTCCCAGTGCGGTGCCGCGGGCCACATCCGCACTGGCCGTGCGGCCAGGACCGGCCTACAAACAGACAGACCCGTACACGAGGACTCACCATGAATTCGTCCGACGAGCGCTTGCGGGACACCGATGAGCACGCCCGAGCCGCCCAAGAGCAGTCCACCGTACCCCGCGCGTCACGCTTCCTGATCCCGGAGCCCGAGCCGGTCGTGGTCCGCTACGGCGCCGCCACGCACGTGGGCCAGGTGCGGACGCGCAACGAAGATCACTTTGCGGTGGTGCGGCGCAAGCGGTCGCGGGAGATCCTGGCCACGAACGTGCCGTTGCAGGACGTCGAGATGGCGGACGACGAGGCCTACGTGCTGATCGTGGCGGATGGCGTCGGGGGCGAGGGGTTTGGCGATCTGGCCAGTCAGCTCGCGATTCGGGCCGGGTGGGAATCGGCCAGTCGAGCGGCCAGCTGGCTCATGCGCCGGGATGACTTGCGGGAGGGCGAGATCGAGCGCCAGGTGGCCACCGTGGCCCGCGCGATCCAACAGGCCTTCCTGACGCATTCGCGGGATAATCCTCGCCTGGCCGGCATGGCCACGACGTGGACGTGCGCTTACATCATCGGGTACGACGCGATCGTCGCGCATGTGGGCGATTCCCGCGCCTATCACTGTCACGACGGTCGCGCGCTGCAGATCACGCGCGATCACACGCTGGCGGAAGAAATGCGGCAGTCGGGCCTGCCTCCCGACCAATCGCGCAAGTTCCGCAGCGTGCTGACCCGCGCCTTCGGAGGTGAGGCGGAGGAAGTCGTGCCGGACATCTATGAGCTGCAGTTGGCCGACGGCGATGCCGTGCTGCTCTGCAGCGATGGACTCTCCAACCTGCTGTCCGACGTCGAACTGGCCCAGTGGGCGCAGGTGCACGGCGACCCGCAGGTCCTGTGCGACGAACTGCTGCGGCAGGCCCTGGACCGCGGTGCACCGGACAATGTGACCGTAGTCGTGGCACGCGTGTTCGCTCAGCCTGGCAGCGGCCACTACCGCGGTTGATGGTGCGGCGACGTCTCGTAATGCTGTCGGAGCAGATCGACCCCGAAATCACCCTGCAAATTGCGCCACACCGCGTGCACGTGATTGGCACCGTTCTGGGTGTTGTCGTACTCGAACACGAAGTGCGGCGTCTGAATCCGGTAGTAGTGACCCTCGCCCGGCTCCGTCCCACCGGCCCAGGCAAAGTACATGCCCGCGCCGTCACTCAACGGCGCCCGCCGTGCAATCTCCTCGACGATCCCCTCGCGGTACTTGGCGGCGAATTCGTGGACAAGCCGCAGCAGCAGCACCTGCTGCGCAGGTTCCAGCTGAGCAAACGGGATCCCTTGCGGTGTCGCGAATCGGTCCGGCTTCAACAACGGCTCCGCCCCCGTAAGAATGTCGCTCGGCGCGACCTCCGCGATCACCGCCTGCCCCCGCTGCGCCGGCGAGAGGGACCGCACCAGTTCCCGCGCCAGTTGCTGTTCTGCCGCCAGCACCTCCAGTCCTTCTTGCGGACCGCCCGGCACGACCGCCGGATTGCTGCCAAAGAACGACGGCGTCACGGCAAACCGCCGGCCATCGATCAGCGTCACGTTTACCGACAGGTGATGTCCTTCAAAACTCCACCCCCAGCTCGCCTCGGTCGATGGGGTTCCGTGAATGGCCACATGGTACATCTCGGGATCGCGAGCCGGATTGCCGTTTTCCAGGTCGCGCAGGATGGATTCCAGCGCCATGATCGTCATGGCTTGCAGGTAACCGGGATGACTCAGGGCGGTGTTGAGGAGCCCGAGCGCCAGGGCCCGCTGGTCCGCCGTCAACTCCTTCACGGCCACCCCGCGTCGGCCACCGTGCGGCTCCATCATCGAACTCGGGATGTAGTGCCACGCCATCCGCCGGTCCGCATCGAACGCGATCGTCGCGTCGGCCCGCTGTTGATCCGTCAGCGACCTGGTAAACCGCTGGGCCGCCCGCACCATTTCGGCCGGGATATCGTGCCCAGTCACGCGCTGCGGGACGATGATCCCCACCACCACGATTCCCAGACAAACACCGGCTGCCATGCGGACCACCGCCAATCGAGCTCGAAAAAGCATTACTCCACCTTTCCTGGGCCGAAATTGAAAGCCATATTTTGGGGAGAGCGAAACGGACTTGGGGCAGAAGTTGCCTTGCTCGAACCACCTACCGCGCGACGCGACGGGTCCGACGCCTTGGGCTGTGCACCCGTCGCCTGTCGCGGGCCCAGACGCCCGCCGCCATTACGATAGCAGCACGACCAGCCCCGCCCGTTCGCCCACCGTACCACTAGCAACATTTTTTCCGGTCGCGACAATTACTCGAGCACGCTGTGGCGACAGGCACCCTGGACGTGGCGCTCATGCAGAGGCTGGCACTTCCCGACCGAACGAGCGGAATCCTGCTCCATCCCACTTCCCTGCCGGGACCGAACGGGATCGGCTCGCTGGGCCGCGCTGCGTATCGGTTCGTGGATTTCCTGGTCGCATCCCAACAGACGCTCTGGCAGATCCTCCCGCTCTCACCCCCAGGATTCGGGGATTCGCCGTACTCCGCGTTCTGCTCGGTGGCCGGCAACCCGCGGCTGATCAGCCTCAATCAGCTGGTCGAGGCAGGCGACTTGGAGCCAGCCGCGCTTGGCGAGGCCGCGGCCAGTGACCCGTGGCGCGTCGATTTCGAGGCCCTGGAAAGCTGGAAAATGCCGTTGCTGGAACATGCCGCGAGGCAGTTTCTGCAGTCGGCAACCGGACCGCGCAAACGCGCCTTCGAGGAGTTCTGTCACTACCACGCCAGCTGGCTTGACGACTACGCGCTCTTCATGTCCATCAAGGAAGAGTTCGATCGGCGCGCGGCGGCCGAGCACTACTGGGGCGCCAGCTGGAACACGTACTGGGATCGCGACATTGCCCTCCGCGAACCGGCCGCCCTGCGCCGCTGGACCGACCTCGTAGGTGACCGGCCGCGATTGCACTGCGTCTGGCAGTACTACTTCTTCGAACAGTGGACGGCGCTGCGACAGTACGCCAACGAGCGCGGCGTGTTGATCATCGGGGACATGCCGATTTTCGTCGCGCTGGACAGCGCCGACGTGTGGGTCAATCCGGGCTTGTTTGCGCTCGACGCTCACGGCCGCGAACAACTCGTGGCCGGCGTACCGCCCGATTACTTCAGCCCCACCGGTCAGCGCTGGGGCAATCCGCTCTACAACTGGGACGCGATGCGGGCGGACGGGTTTGGCTGGTGGATGCGCCGTTTCCTCGCGCTCCTGGAACTCGTCGACATCGTCCGGATCGATCACTTCCGCGGATTCGCGGCGTGCTGGGCGATCCCGGCGGACGAGCCGACGGCGGTCCACGGCCAGTGGGTGCCGGTGCCGGGCGAAGCCCTTTTCCGGACGCTCCGGCGGGAGATCGGCGACCTGCCGTTCCTGGCGGAAGACCTGGGCCTGATCACGCCGGACGTGGAGGCGTTGCGCGACCACTTCGGTTTCCCCGGCATGCGGCTGCTGCAGGTGGGTCTGGAGGACATTCAGCCGGATAACATCCATCTGCCTGAGCACCACGTCTTCAACAGTGTCGTGTACCCGGGCACACACGACAACAACACGGCACTTGGCTGGTATTCCGCGCTCAGCGCCGCCAAGAAGGATGCCATCACGCAGTACCTGGGCGAGCCCCTGTCGGATCCTCCGTGGGATCTGATGCAGCTGTGCATGCAGTCCAGCGCTCGGGCGGCGATCGTTCCGATGCAGGACATTCTGCGGCTGGGAAGCGAGGCACGCATGAACACGCCCGCCACCACCACCGGCAACTGGCGCTGGCGCTTCCCGTTTGCGTGCATCACCGACCGACTGATTGATGAACTCGGCGAGATGACCGCCGACTTCGAACGCGCTCGGTCTCCCGCACCGCTGTCGGCCTTCTGAGCCGGCGGAGGGCGGAGGACGGAGGGCGGAGGACAGAGGACGGAGGACAGAGGACGGAGGACAGAGGACGGAGGACAGAGGACGGAGGACAGAGGGCGGAGGACAGAGGACGGAGGACGGAGGGCAGAGGACGGAGGGCGGAGGACGGAGGGCGGAGGACAAGACAGACGGGCTGCGGGAGTCGGCTCGCTCACCCCCGGTGCCCTTTCCCCTGTCACGTCGTCGGTAACCGGCAGTCAGCGTGGGATGACACACGTGCAGTGACAACCACAGGTCATATGGGACCGTACACTGACCGTTCCCTCCCGCGATCCCCCAGGGCTTGCCGAGCGGTACTTCCGGTTCTTTGGTACCCTCCCCCCGCCGACCCTGTGTCGGCGGCTCGCTGGACTGGTCAGCTACAAGCGCGCTGCACCTCAAGACTCTTTACCCCGCCGACCCCGTGTCGGCGGCTCGCTGGACTGGTCAGCTACAAGCGCGCTGCACCTCAAGA
>JALOQX010000152.1 GCA_025459265.1 Pirellulaceae bacterium
CGCCTGTGGCTGCGCGTGCCGGTGCGGTGGCTCCTCATGATCGGCTTCGCCGCGGCCGGACTCGTCGCGCACACCATCTATCTGGCGATGCTGGCGCGAGCCGACGCGCAGCGCGGCAGCGGGACGCCGCTGTCGCACTGGTACGACTGGTGCCTGCTGGCGGCCTGGGTGCTGGCTCTCGTGTATCTGCGTCTGGCCGTGCGGCGGCGCGAGAACGCCGTGGGCATCTTCCTCCTGCCGCTCGTGCTGGCCTTGATCGGGGCAGGCTACTCCGTGCGGGAACATCCCCCGTTCGCACGGGCGCAAGCGCTGAGTTACTGGAGCGTCCTCCACGGCGTGCTGCTGCTGGCGGGTACCGTGGCGGCAGCCCTGGCGCTGGCCGTCGGCATCATGTACCTGCTCCAGTCGGATCGGCTCAAACGCAAGCTGCTCCCGCGACCGGGATTCCGGCTGCCGACGTTGGAGTGGTTGCACACATGCAATCGCCGGGCGATGCTGACCGCTACGTTCCTCATCGCGCTGGGGCTGCTGGCCGGCATCGTGCTGAATTTCATCCGCCACGCCGGACACCACGGCACGGTATCGTGGACCGATCCCGTCGTGCTGTGGTCGTTCGTGCTGCTGCTGTGGCTGACCGGAGAGACGGTCCTGGAACGGCGCTATCGGCCGGCGCGCGAAGGGCGCAGTGTCGCCTATGCGACCGTCGCCAGCTGTCTGCTGTTGGCCCTTGTCCTGTGGCTCGTGCTGGCCGGGCAGCACGGGATTCGGGCGGGCGCGGAGCCGTCCGGGCCGGTCGAAGCGCTTCCGGCGCGCGAGGCGGCGGGAGGTCCTGGATGACGCTGCAACTGGTCGGCTGCAGCCATCGCAGCTCGTCGCTCGACATTCGCGAACGTCTGGCGTTCACGCCCGACCAGACGATCGCGGCGCTCGCGGCGCTCCACGCCACCTATCCCGCCGCCGAAGCGGTGCTGCTGTCCACCTGCAACCGGATCGAACTTTACGTCGCCACGCCGGACGCGGCCGACTGCCCGACGCACGCCGAGCTGATCCGCTTCCTGGCCGCCTTCCACGGACTGGACGACCGGGATGTGTCCGGGCACATGTTCCAGCTGTCCGACATCGACGCAGTGCGGCATCTGTTTCTGGTCGCCGCCAGTCTGGACAGCATGGTGATGGGCGAGCCGCAGATCCTCGCGCAGGTCAAGCAGGCGTTTGCTCTGGCGCTGGCGCAGCAGGTGACGGGACCCGTCACCCACCTCGCGTTCGAGGCGGCCAATCGCGTGGCCAAACGCGTGGCCACGGAGACGGAGATCAGCCGGCGGCGCGTGAGCATCCCCAGCATCGCCGTCGGCGACTTCGCGAAGCAGCTGTTTGAGACCTTCCACGACAAGCGCGCGCTGCTGTTGGGTGCGGGGGAGATGGGGGAAGAAACCCTGCGCTATCTGCGCGACGAGGGCGCCCGGCAGATCGTCGTGCTGACGCGGCAGAACGAGCGGGCCGCGCTGCTGGCCGAGCGGCTCTGTGCAGTCGCCGATTCCTGGGATCACCTCGATGCGCGACTCGCCTGGGCGGATCTCGTGGTCAGCGTCACCAGCGCGCGGGAGCCGATCGTGACGGCCGCACGGTTCCAGCCCATTCATCACCAGCGGGCCGACCGCGTCCTGTTCGTACTCGACCTGGCCGTCCCCCGCGACTTCGACCCGGCGATCGCCCAGTTCGGCAACGTCTATCTGTACTCGCTCGACGATCTGCAGATCGCTTGCGAACGCAATCGGCGTGCGCGCGAGCAGGAGTGGCCGAAGGCGGAACAGATTGTCGAAGAAGAAACGGCACGCTTTGCCGCTGACATCCAGCATCGCGTGACGGGCCGGACCATTGAGCGGCTGAAGGATCAGGCCGATGCGCTGCAGCGTGAGGAGTTGCGCCGGCTATGGAACAAGCTGGGGCCCGTGGATGCCCGCACGCGGGAAGAAATTGAACGCGCGTTCGAGCGGCTGGTCAATAAGCTGCTGCATCCGCCTCTCGAATCCCTGCGCGATGAAGCCAGTCGCGGTTCCCCCCAGCGGCTGCTCGACGCCCTGCGCCACCTGTTCCAGATCGACGACTGATCCCGCCCTCGCGTCAGGCCGCACGGCCGGCCAGCAAGCCGTGCCGCGGAGTTCACTCCCAGTCTTCATCGTCTTCCTGGTCCTCGTCCCCCTCTTCGTAGTCCTCGTCCTCGGACTCCTCGTCGTCAAATTCGTCGTCCTCTTCGTCCCAGTCCTCTTCGTCGTCCCACCCTTCGTCCAGTTCCTCGTCGTCGTCCTCGACCTCCTCCCACTCCTCCTCCTCGAACTCGTCCTCCTCCTCCTCCTCCTCAACGTCCTCCTCGTCCTCAAATTCCTCGTCCTCGTCGAACTCGTCTTCCTCTTCCTCCTCCTCCTCCTCCTCTTCCTCGACGTCCTCCTCCTCGCCTTCCTCTTCCTCGTCGAAGTCATCGAATTCGTCGTCGTAACTGCAACGCACCGCCTGGTCCCTGGCAACCGTGACTTCCTCGAACATCTCCTCGACAGGCACGTGGGTAGGCAATGTGACACTCACTTCCGACTTCTCCTGCTCCCGTGGTTGAACGTCGGTCAACATTGGTGCGACGACTACTCCGTTGGATTGCTCCGTCGAGCGGCTGTCGGGGCGCAACGCAAACACACGCGGCAACTCGTCCAGGCTCTGGAGACCAAACAGTTGTAGGAAACGTTTAGTGGTTGTGTAAAGATAGGGACGTCCTAATTCCGCACTGCGTCCGCCGATGCGAACCAGATCTCGGTCCATCAGCTGCCGAAGGATCTCGCCGCAGTTGACGCCTCGGATAGCTTCAATGTCGGCGCGCAGCACCGGTTGACGATAGGCGACCACCGCCAAAGTTTCCATAGTGGGTGCCGAAAGCCGCTCTAGCGGGGGTACGTGGCTGAGCCGCCGGATCCAGGGTGCAAAGGGCGCTCGAGTGAGCATCTGGTACCCCCCCCCGACGTGCTCGATCCGAAACGCGCGCCCCGTTTCGTCGTACAGGCGATTGAGCTGGCGGATCAGCGTGCGCGCTTCGGTTCCGTCGGCCAACTGCGCGTGCTGAGCAAGCTTGCGACTTCCCAGCGGCTCGCGCGCCATCAGCAGGATGGCCTCCAGTCGTTGCCGGCGGACCAACGGCAGCTCGCGGGTCGGCGAAAGTCCGCTGCGCACGGCCCCCACGCGAAACCGCCAGTGTGGCGGCGGGCTGCGTCGCAGTTGGCTCTGCACAAGTGCGCCACAGTAGCGCATCGCGACGCTGCCCAATCGCTGCGCCGGAATCGCAGATGTCGTAGCTGTTGCCCGCATTGACGGCCTCAATGTCGCCCCCACCCCGGCGACGCTTTCCTGCGGCTGCCACCGACCGCTAGGCAGTCCCCCAATTGGAAGGGAACAAGCCTCGAGCCGCAACCCCTGCTGATCGGCAGAGGTCGCCTGCTACGAGCCGGTGGAGCTGCGCATTATTCCCGCACGCCGGCCTGCAGCCAGCGTTCCACCTGCTCCAGCACGAGCCGCATGGCCGCGTCGGGATCATGTGCTACGGCTTCAAAGGGTTTGCAGTAGGGTGTGTGGTCAGGCAGCGGCATCTGACAGAGAAAATGATAGCGGTCCAGCCGGGAGGGCAGACGATCGCCAGGCGCCGGGTCGGGCCGATAGGTCAACCGCATGTAGCTCGCACCTAGCCCCTGCAGGCGCGCTTCGATCGCGAGGATGCGCTCGCGCACGGGACGCTCGTCCCAGGCAATCGGTCGTGTCGCCGCGGCGGCGACAGGGGGTGGCTTGTTCTCGGCCGGACCCACAAAAGACCGCTCAAACGGCGGGTCCCAGGCTGGCGGCGGCACGACCGCCGGCAAAGGCGCCTTGGCCGATGCGTGGCGACCGCACTCGGCCGCCTGTTCGTATGCCCGGAGCAGAGCCCAGCAGGGCATGGCGACGACAAAGGACGTCACCAGGACCAGGCGCGCTGCGATAATCGCCGACGCTTTCAACGTGTGCATCCGTGCACCTCGGTTGCGAGCCGGCGCGCGAACCATGAGACTCGCCGCGACCGGCCGTGGGCGCGCGAATCATACCGTCGGGAGTGGGGGAGCGAAAGGCGAAGATGCTACAATCGGCGGCATGCGACGACGATTTCTGCGTCTGTGCGTCGTGCTCTTGCCCCTGCTGGCTACGGTCGTCACGACCGCCCTGGCTGTACTGCTCTTCGGCGTCGTGTCCGGTGAGGAATTCACTCCGGATACGTTCTCGCGCCGCTCGTATCACTACGTCGAATTGCCCTGGCTGAGAATTCCGCTCAGTCCTGTCCGGCGGCGCGAACATCGCTCCGAGCTCGAACAGCTCTTGGTCGACCAGCAATACGTGGCTGTCAGCGGCCCCCCTTATAGATGGGATTTGGTCCTTGCCCAGCGGGGCGGGACGATGTGGCGAGAGGGTGACGCGCGGATCTTGTGCATCTACCTCGATGCCCGCGATCCGTATGATAGTCTTTACTGGCTCGATTGGACTCGCGCGAACCCGGCCTTGGCCCGCCTTTTCTGGCCGCAGATTGCCAGCCTGGCACGTCGCGAACTGTACTTGTACATGCCTGAACTCTTTGTCCTCGCCCAGACCGCCACCGATCCTGAACAATTTCGCCAGGACATCGACCGGACCGTGCAGGAGCGGCTGAGACCATGATCAACTTGGACCACAACGCGACGACGCCGATGCACCCGGAGGTCGCTCAGGCCGTTCACGAGTGTGCGCTGGCCGGGTATGGCAATGCCTCCAGTGCCCACGGGCAGGGGCGTCAGGCGCGTCGCATGCTGGAGGAGGCGCGCGAGGGAATCGGGCAGCTGGTCGGTGCTGATATGACGGGCCTGCAGCCAGACCGCGTGATCCTGACCAGTGGCGGCACCGAGGCGAACAACTTGGCGCTCTTGGGGATGAGCGGGAGTCCGCCGGGCCGAGTGATTATTTCCGACGTGGAGCACCCGAGTGTGGCGGGTCCGGCGGAGCAGCTGGAGGGGCGGGGATTCGACGTGCAGCGCGTGCGAGTGGATGCCAACGGCATGCTGGATGAGGGCCATTTCGTGCAGTTGCTCTCGCCGAACACGCGGTTGGTGAGCATCATGCTCGCCAACAACGAGACGGGGGTGCTGCAGCCGGTCGAGACGCTCGCACGGCTCTGCCAGGAGAGGCGCATCGCCTTTCACACGGACGCGGTGCAGGCAGTGGGCAAGATTCCGGTCCGGTTCGGCCAACTGGCGGTGACTGCACTGACGCTCACGGGACACAAGTTCCACGGCCCGCGCGGCATTGGCGCGCTCGTTTTGCGGCACGCAGCGGCAGTCCACCCGATCCTCTTCGGGGGGTACCAGCAGATGGGTCTGCGTCCGGGCACAGAGCCGATCGAGTTGGCGGTCGGTCTGCATCGCGCTTTGCAGATTTACCACCGGGACGCGCCGACGCGTGGTGTCCGCATGGCGGCGTTGCGGGACCGGTTCGAGCAGCTGTTGCGGGACGCGGACATCGGGGTTGTCGTCAACGCCCTCGGCGCCCCGCGGTTGCCGCACACTTCCAATGTGGCCGTTCCCGGTGTTGACTGTCAGGCGCTGCACATGGCGCTGGATCTGGCGGGTGTTGCCTGCTCAGTGGGGTCGGCCTGTGCCAGCGGGTCGGCGGCGCCGTCAGCGGTCCTGGTCGCGATGCGGTTGCCGGCCACGATCGTGGAGAGTTCGCTACGTTTCAGTCTGGGCGCGTTCACAACGCGGCAGGATATTGACCACGCCGTGGACCGCATGGTGGAGGTAGTGCGGCGACTGCAGCGGACGCGGCGTCGCGAGGCGGATCGGCAACAGGTCTGACCGCAACGGTGCCGGGTTGGCCGCCGCGCGCCGGCCGCGGTCCTGCGCGGCGTGGACGCTCGCCCCTATTTCTTTGGCTCAGAAGCGTTTGCGCCTGCTGGCAGGCCACGGATTTTCGTACTGCCCGTCTCGCCCCGAACGCTCGAAAACGCTATAATCCCGGCTTGTTCTGGGGCCTGTGCGGGGTTGGCGCGAGTTGGCGAAACGGCCAGCGGAGTCTGGGTGGTAAGCGGCGTATTTGTGATCCCTCTGGAGGCGTCGTTATCGCCGTCGGTGGCGGCCGGCTCCCGCAGCGCCGCGTGCCCGCTCGGCGTGCGCGAGTACATCGGCTGCAGCGAGAATCGGCTCGTCGAAATGGCGGTCGCCGCGCTGCTGGCAGGGGACGCCAGCCTGAGCCCGTATGTGTTGTACGGTCCGCCGGGCAGCGGGAAGACGTTGCTGGCGGAAGGACTGGTGCGACGCTGGCGCGCGCGGTGGCCCGCGCGGGCGGCGCTGCTCACCTGTGGCGGCGATTTCGCACGCAGCTTTGCCTACGCGGTGGACACCGACAGCCTGGCCGTTTTTCGCCACAGGTCCACGGTCCCCACATGCTATGTGATCGATGATCTGCAGGATCTGCAGCACAAACCCGGCGCACAGCAGGAACTCGCCGCCTTGCTCGATGCGCTGGCCGACCGGGGTGCCGTGGTGCTGGCGACGGCGAGCGAACCGCCAGGCAACGGCACGCGTCTGCTTCCGGCGCTGTGCAGCCGCCTGGCCGGCGGTCTGCTCGTACCACTCGTGGCACCCGGCCTCGCGGCTCGTCAGCTGCTGGTCCAGCGCCTCGCGGCCCAGGCCGGGTATGAACTGACCAGCGAAGCGGTGGACCTGCTGGCGGCCGGCCCGGATGGCAGTCGGGAGCGCAGCATCACGGTGCCCTGGTTGCAGCATGCCGTCGAACAATTGGGCCGCGACCCTCGCCCCCACCCTGCACGGATCGAGCGGAAGGATGTCGAGCTGCTCTGGAACCGGCTGGCGCGCGATCGGCAGCCGACGTTTCGCGTGATGGCCAGCAAGGTGGCCAGATATTTCGCCGTCACCACGCAGCAGTTGCGCGGACCGTCACGGCGCAGCCAGATCGTGCGGGCGCGCGGAGTGGCCATGCTGTTGGCGCGCAGGCTGACCGGCGAGAGCCTGCACACCATCGGCAAGTATTTCGGTGATCGCGATCATACGACCGTCCTGCACGCCTGCCGCAAGACCGAAGCGTTGCAGCAGACGGACCCGGTCGTGGCGCTAGCCCTCGAAGAGCTGAGCGAACAGATAACTTCGATGGTGGAAAACGTGTCGGGAACATGTTGAAAGCTGTTGAGCCAGGAGACGGTTTCCTTGAGGGCGGGCACGCCAGCTCAGCCGGCAGACATGACTGGACCAGAATGCGACAGGGTATCGACGAGCAGTGGACAGCTTATCCACGCCGGTTGGAGATCCGCACGATGCACGTAACGCACAGTCACCGGGCATGTTGCGGGTCTTAGCGTCGCGGCCAGCGCTGGAGCGCGCCACACATTCCTACTACTGCTCAACTTATTACAAAACCACTAGAAGCAGGCTGATAGTCGAACACGCTGCCTTCCAGGGATTCACGATCCGCCGCAAACACCGGCGTCATTGCGGACAAACGGAACTGCGGCAGCAGGGGGGTGTCCATGAAGTTGATCTGCGAGCGAGATAAGTTGCTCTCCGCCTTCCTTACCGCGTCGACGGTAGTGCCCAGTCGGAGTCCGAAGACCATCCTGCAGAACATCAAGCTGATGGCAACGCCCGAGCAGACGACGTTGCTGGCCACGGACATGGAGACTGCCATCCGCATCAATGTTCCCGGGATCCAGGTCGAGTTGCCGGGCAATATCGTGCTGCCGGTCGGGCGCTTCGGAGCCATTTTGCGCGAGAGTCTCGACGAAAAACTCGTGGTGGAAGCAGAAGCGCGGGGAACCCTGGTCCGCGGTGACCGCTCGGAATTCCGGCTGCCCGGCGAGAACCCGGACGAGTTTCCCGAGGTGGCGGCGTTTGTGGAGGACAGCTACTACGAGCTGACGGGGCGGTTGCTCAAGGAATTGATCCACCGCACGCTCTTCGCAACGGTGGCGGAAAGCAGTCGCTACGCGCTGGGGGGCGTCCTGCTGGAGTTTGAAGCTGAGAAGGTGACGGCGGTCGGGACCGATGGGCGGCGGTTGGCGAAAATGGAGGGACCCTGCCGGGTAGTCGGTGTGCCGGGACACGAGGACGCAATGACGATCGTCCCCGCGCGCTCCATGCAGCTGATCGAGCGCGCGATGACCGACTTGGAGGCGGATGTGCGGGTGGCGGTCCACACCAATGACATCCTGGTCCACAGTGCACGTTTCACAATCTACTCGCGTCTGGTCGAGGGACGCTTCCCCAAGTGGCGGGATGTGTTTCCCAAACGGCGCGAGTCGCTGCAGATCACGCTGGCTGTCGGACCGGTCTATGCCGCCTTGCGGCAGGCGTCCATTGTTGCGAACGAGGAAAGTCGCGGCATCGATTTCGCCTTTGAGCCGGGGTCGTTGATTCTCAGCGGTATGACCGCCGAGGTTGGGCAGTCGCGAGTGGAGTTGCCGGTGGCGTACGACGGACCCGCGTTGACGGTGAGTCTGGATCACCGCTACGTAGCCGACTTTCTCAAGGTGCTCGACCCGGAGAAGACCTTTGTGTTCGATGTGCAGAACAACGAGTCGGCGGCGCTGATGACGACGGACGACGGCTACGGGTACGTGGTGATGCCGATGGCACGAGATCGATAATCAAGATGGAAGAAACGGTTGCCGCCATGCCGCGCCAGACCAGTGAGGAGCTTCGACGCCTGCAGGACGAGGTCGCGCGGCGCCAATACGTGCCGCGCGGACCGTCGGCCATCCGCGAGACGCTCAGCACCTTGCTGGCGCGTCGCGGGTATGCCGACGTGGCCGGCACGGCGGAGCGCGAGCAGGCCTGGCTCCAGGTCGTGGGACGCGAACTGGCTGCCTACACCCGGGTCGGGACGGTGCGCCGCGGCGTGCTGGAAATCGTCGTCGGGAATTCCGCCGTGTTGCAGGAGTTGACGCTGCAGAAGCGACAGTTGCTGCTGGGTGTGGGCCAGGCTCTGCCGGATCAGCCGATTCGCGATCTGCGGTTCCGGATCGGTGCCGTGAACTGAGGAACAGCGTGCCCGAGGCGACGCGGCAGCGCCTGGCCGCCGGGGGATGGAAGGTGAGGTCTGCGCAGTGCAGATTGAGGAGCCATGAGCAACGACAGTCCGGCTGAAGAGCCCATCGACCAACGATCCGAGGCTGCCTCCCCCGCCGCGAAAGCGGACTATCGTCCGGAGGACCTGCAGCACCTCTCCGATATGGAACATGTCCGCAAGCGGCCGGCCATGTACATTGGCGACGTCACCACCCGGGGGTTGCACCACCTGGTCTATGAGGTCGTCGACAATTCGATTGACGAGGCCATGGCCGGTTTCGCGCGGAACATCCGCGTGACCGTCAACGCGGAGGGGTCGGTCACGGTCGAGGATGACGGGCGCGGGATCCCCGTGGAACCCCACGAGCAGCTCTCCAAGGAACTCGGACGCGAAGTCTCGACACTCGAAGGGGTCATGACGGTCCTCAAGTTCGGCGGCAAGTTCGAGAAGGGGGCGTATCAGACTTCCGGCGGTCTGCATGGCGTCGGCGTCACGGTCGTCAACTTCCTGTCGCAGTGGTGCGAGGTCGAGGTGTCCCGCGGCGGGCACGTCTACCAGCAGGAGTACGAACGCGGCATTCCTGCCGGGCCGGTCCAACGCGTCGGCGCGACCAAGAAGGTCGGCACGAAAACGACCTTCAAGCCGGATGCCACCATTTTTCAGACCACCAAGTTCAGCTACGACCTGCTCTATAAACGACTCCAGGAACTGGCGTTCCTCAACAGCGGCGTGCACATCGAGCTCTTCGACGAGCGGGTCAATCAGGGGGAGAAGTTCTTCTACGAGCGGGGCATCGTGCAGTTTGTAGAATACCTGAATCGCGCCAGCGAACCGCTGCACCGGGAGGTGATTTACGTGACCGGCGAAGAGGAGGGCGTGGGGTACGAGATCGCCCTCCAGTACTCGGCGGAGTATACCGAGAACCTCCATTCGTACGTGAACAACATTCACACGATCGAAGGGGGCACGCACGTCTCCGGCTTCCGTGCGGCGCTCACCCGCACGCTCAACAACTACGGCCGCAAGGAGAACATCTTCAAGGATCTCGTCCCCAGCGGCGACGATTTCCGGGAGGGCCTGACGGCCGTGATCTCCCTCCGCGTGCCCCATCCGCAGTTTGAAGGCCAGACGAAGACGAAGCTCGGCAACGGCGAGATCGAAGGCATCGTGAACTCAGTGCTCGGCGACTTCCTGGCCAACTACCTGGAAGAGAATCCGAAGGTCGCCCGGACCATCGTGCGCAAGGGGGTGCTGGCCGCCGAAGCACGGGAAGCGGCACGCAAAGCCAAGGACATTCTGCGCAAACGCAAGGATGCCCTGAGCGGGGGCGGCCTCCCGGGCAAACTGCGCGACTGCATCAGCCGGGAAGTCGCCAAATGCGAACTCTACCTGGTCGAGGGCGATTCGGCCGGCGGAAGCGCCGAGGGTGGACGGCTGCGCGAGTTCCAGGCGATCCTGCCTCTGCGCGGCAAGATCATTAACGCCTACAAGTCGCGCGAAGACAAAGTGCTCGCCAATGAAGAAGTCCAGAGCATGATCCATGCCATCGGGAGCGGCATCGGGGACGAACAGGATCTCAACAAGCGGCGCTACGACAAGATCATCGTCATGACCGACGCCGACGTGGACGGCTCCCACATCCGCACCCTCCTCCTCACGTTCTTCTACCGCCAGATGTACCAGCTGGTGGCCAACGGCCACGTCTACGTCGCCCAGCCGCCGCTGTTTCGCGTGCGATCGAAGAAGGACACGTACTACGTGCAGACCGAGGAGCAGATGAAGACGCAGCTGCTCGAAAAAGGACTCACCGATGCGGTGTTCGATCCGCGCGACGGCCGACTCATCCGCGGCAACGAAATGCGGGAGCTCGCCTACATCCTGGCGGAGATGGAGGAATCCCTGCTGGCCCTCGAGCGGCGCGGGATCAGTCTGCGGGCGCATGCCCAGCGGTCGGATCCCGAAACGGGCAAACTCCCCGTCATCCACGTCCTGCTCCACGGCCGCGAATACTGGCTCCGCGGACGCGTCACCCTGGACGAATTCCTCAAGGAACAGGAAGTCGAGAGCGGCGGTGAGCTGACGGTGGATGAACCCGGACCCGCGGCCGATGTCGCGGAAAGTCCCGCGGCCGAGTCACACCTGCGGATCACCGAACTGCATGAAGTACGCACGATCAATGCCCGCATGAGCGAATTGGCCCGGTTCGGATTCGATATCCAGGCGCTCATCCCGCAGGACCGGACCGGGATCGAAGAACCCCGCTACGTCCTGCGGCGCGGCGAGTCCGAGACGGCGCTGCACGATCTCCGCGGTCTGCTGCCGGCCATCCGCTCCGCCGGCGAAAAGGGCCTGCACGTGACGCGGTTCAAAGGCCTGGGGGAAATGAACCCGGAAGAGCTGCGCGAAACGACACTCGACCCCGCCAACCGCACGCTCGTCCAGGTGACGATGCGCGACGTGGGAGCCGCGGATGACATGTTCCGCGTGCTGATGGGGGACAAGGTGGAGCCGCGGCGCGAGTTCATCGAAAAGCACGCCCTGGATGTCCGCAACCTGGACGTGTGACGCGGCGGTACAGTTTTCCCGATCCGCACGACCCGTCCAGTCGTTGTGACAGCGCGATCCGGAGCCGCTGACCGGGTCAAGTCCGGCGGGACTGCGCTCCGAACCTGGAGATATCCCATCTTCCAGCCATAACGGAGCAACGAGATATGGAGATCTCCCGACACGTCTGCTGTGCGTTGTGCGTCCTGGTCCTGATCAGTCCGCTGGCGCCAGCGCAGTCGAACGGGAAGGAACCATCGCCCGTCTCTCGCACCGCCGTAACCGGTTCGCTCAGTTCGTTCACTCTGGACGAGGCGGTCGATCCCAGTCCCGCACGCAACTGCCCCACACAGGCCTGTCGCTGCCCGGCTTGCGCTCAGAAGGCCGCTGGTCCGTGGACGCTGCCGCAGCCTTGTCTGCTGCAACACCTCGGCATCAAGATGGGCGGCTGGCTGGAGCAGGGAATTACGTTCAATGAGTACCATTCGGACGACGGGTTCAACGGGCCCGTGGCCACCAATGACTGGGATGATCGGTACCAGCTCAATCAGCTGTGGTTCTATCTCGACCGGCCTGCGAAGACCGATGGCTGCGGCGTCGCCTGGGGAGGGCACTTCGATATCATCTTCGGGACCGACTGGCGTTTCGGCATCAACAACGGCCTCGAAACCCAGATGAACGGTTTCGATTTCCAGCGCTATGGCCTGGTCATCCCGCAGATGTATGCTGAGTTCGCGGTCAACAACCTGTCAGTCAAACTCGGGCACTTCGCGGCCATTCTCGACTACGAGGCCGTACCGGCGGTGCTCAACCCGTTCTACTCGCACTCGTATTCGTACGGTTACACGGTGCCGCAGCTCGTCACAGGCCTGCTCGGCGAATACAAACTGACCGACCAGCTCGCGCTGCTGGCCGGTTTTCATCGCGGCTGGCTCATGTTCGAGGACACGAACGACCATCTGGATTTCATGGGTGGCGTGAAGTGGGCCAGCGCGTCCGGGGGCACCAAGGTCGCTTATGCGATCTCGGTGGGACCGCAGGATCCGCCCGCTGATTTCAATCAGATCCCGGGCGATCAGAACCGCTTCGTGTACAGCCTGGTGATCCAGCAGAAACTGAGCCAGAAGCTGCAGTACGTGGCCGTCCACAATCTGGGCACCGAGCAGAACGCGCCCGCCCCGGGCGTGCAGGCCGAGTGGTATGGACTCAATCAGTATCTCCTCTACACGATCAATCCCGCCTGGGTCGCGAATCTGCGCGTCGAGTGGATGCGCGATGACGACGGCGTGCGGATTGCCGGCCCGGGGAATATCCCCGGCGTCTACGCCTGGTCAGGCCGCGGCTATGCGGGCAACTTCTACGGCATCACCGGCGGCCTGAACTGGCGACCCATCGCGAACCTGGTCGTGCGACCGGAATGCCGCTGGGACTGGTTCGACGGACCGCCCGGCCCGGTCGG
>JALOQX010000153.1 GCA_025459265.1 Pirellulaceae bacterium
CTCCGAACCACGACCAAGGCCGCCGACAGTCGCTCCGATCAGTCGCCGCCCCCCAGGTCAATCTCCTCGAAGCTGCAAGAATACCGATGCACAAAATCGCCTATTGCTACTGGCGGTCCGACCTGGACACGGAGAAGCCACTGGCCCGGATCCCCGCATCGACTGCGAGACAGATGGTGACAGAGCAGACCATCATTACTTCACTGGGCTCTACAACGATCGCGACGTGCCGTCACGTGCACGCCGCTCATCCCATCACGCGAAAGGTGAGGTGGAAGCAGCCGTGACAAACTCGGGCGATCGTTGATCATTTTCAGACAACCGACACATTGTGCCGAGTGAAATCAGATTGTCAAGCAACCTTGCACCGACTTTTTTTCACCGACTTTTTTTCGCACGCAGGTTTCTCTGCGGCCTGCACGGCAGGGGCTAGGTGCAGTCACGGCAAGTCGGTAGCATGGAGCACACGGGCGGCGCTGCGTTGCGCCGCCTGATCGCATGTTGGCAACTGTCGCTGCTGCCGGTTTGAGCATCATGGCCCGTGACGACCGCGACGTGGAGCTGCTGCATGGTCTGCTGGGCGCCGATGTGTGCCGGCGCCTCGGCATCTATCGTCTGCCGGCGGATTTTGTGCTGTCGGTCGTCATTCCGATCTTCAACGAGGCGCAGACGATCGAACAGGTGGTCGCGCGCGTGCGCGCGAGCGAGTTGCCGGTCGAACTGATTCTGGTCGATGACGGCAGCACGGACGGCACGCGAGACGTGCTTGCGCGACTGGGCGAGGCGCCCGATTGCCGCGTGCTGCTGCACGACCGCAACCGGGGCAAGGGCGCCGCGATTCGCACGGGGCTGGCGGCGGCGCGCGGGCAGGTCGTGGTCATTCAGGACGCGGATCTCGAATACGACCCGCGTGATCTCCGCCTCTTGCTGCAGCCGATCGTGGAGGACGCAGCGGATGTCGTGTATGGAAGCCGGTTCATCCACAACGATCGCCCCGTCTCGCCGCTGTGGCACCAGGGCGCGAACAAGCTGATCACGTTCTGTGCGTCGCTCGCGTCGGGTCACCGGTTCACCGATGTGGAGACCTGCTACAAGATGTTCCGGCGCGCACTGATCGAACCGCTGGTGCCGACGCTGCGCGAGCAGCGGTTTGGCATCGAGATCGAGCTGACGTTCAAGCTGCTGCGGCAGCCCGGCGTGCGGTTTTACGAGCGTCCGATCCACTATGCGCGGCGTTCCTACGCCCAGGGGAAGAAGATCGGCTGGCGGGATGGCGTCGCCGCACTCTGGTGCGTGGCGCGGTATGCTCTCTTTGCTTGACGCGGCGCACCCCATGCCTTAGGGTACGGGAGTGGATCGACGACGATGACCAACAGCCCAGCACCGGTCGGACGCCCGATGGAAATCCTGTTGATCGAGGATGGTCTGATCGATGCGCGCTTGACGATCGGGGCGCTGGAGCACGGCGGTTTCCGGCATCGGCTCACGTGGCTGCGTGACGGCCACGAGGCGCTCGAGTTCCTGCACCGGCGCGGCCAGTTCTCGCAGGCCCCCCGTCCCGATCTGATCCTGCTCGATTTGATGCTCCCCAAGCTCACCGGCCTCGAAGTCCTGCAGGACGTGAAGGCGGACGAGGAGCTGCGGGCCATTCCGGTCGTCATTCTCACCGCGTCGGCGGCAGAGGAAGACCGGCTGCAGTGTGACGCGCTGAAGGTGGAGGGCTACATCATCAAGCCGGTCAACCTGGACAAATTTCTGGAACTTGTGCGGACACTCAAGCGTTTCTGGCTTGACGACGTCATCCTCCCTGCGTGATCGGACAGCGAACTTCTCGACCAGCTCCCCGGTGTCGCCATGGCCGCCTATCCGCGCGTGTTCCGTCTCCGCCAGCATCTGCCGCGACCGCAGGTCGCGGGCATTCCAGCGGCGGTCGACGCGGCGCTCGACGCGGCAGGGCTCACCGCGCACGTGCGCCCCGGCCAGGAGGTGGCGGTGACGGCCGGCAGCCGCGGGATCGCCAACATGGCCGAGATCCTCACCGCGGCCGTCACGTACCTGAAACGGCTCGGCGCACACCCCTTTCTCGTGCCGGCCATGGGCAGCCACGGCGGGGCGACCGCCGCGGGCCAGCGGCGCATTCTCGAGAGCTATGGCATCACGGAAGCTCACTGCGGCTGTCCGATTCGTGCAAGCATGGAGACCGTCGTCGTCTGCCAGGCAGCGGAAGGATTCCCCGTCCACTTCGATCGACAGGCCTACGAGGCCGACCACGTGCTGGTGTGCGGCCGCATCAAGCCGCACACGCGGTTCGTGGGGGACATCGAGAGTGGATTGATGAAGATGATGCTGATCGGGCTGGGCAAGCATGCCGGCGCATTGGTCTATCATCAGGCCATCCAGGACTGCAGTTTCGGCCAGATCGTCCGCAGCGTGGCCCGGGAGGTGCTGCAGCGGTGCCACATCGTGGCCGGACTGGCCATCCTGGAGAACGCCTACGACGAGACGGCGCGGATTGTCGGCGTGGTGCCCGAGGAGTTCGAGGAGCGCGAACGGGAGCTGCTGCGTCAGGCGCGCGTCTGGATGCCGCGCCTCCCGTTCGATCAGGCGGACGTGCTGCTGCTGGATGAAATCGGCAAGGATGTCAGCGGGGCGGGACTCGACACCAATGTCGTGGGACGCAAGTATCTGGATCACGCGCCGCGCGAGGACGAATTCCCCAAGATCAAGTACCTCGTCGTCCGCGGGCTGACCCGGGTGTCGCACGGCAATGCCACCGGGATCGGCCTGGCCGAGTTCTGCCGCAGCCAGGTGCTGCGCGAGATGGATGTGCACGTCACCCGCACGAACTGCCTCACCGGCAGTCACGCCACGGCCGCCACGATCCCGCTCGACTACGAAACGGACCGCGAGATTCTGGACGTGGTGCTGTCGGTCATCGGGCTGCGCGCGGCCGACGCGGCGCGACTGATGTGGATCCAGAATACGCTGCGGGTCGGCGAAGTGGAGTGTGCGGAAGCGTACTGGGACGAGGCGCGTCAACGTACCGATCTGGAGATCCGGACACCGCCCCGGCCGTTGCCGCTGGGCCCGGACGGGCAGTTGCCGGACCTGGCCACGTGGTGTTGAAGAGTAAGGGGGTCAGGACTCATTTCCTGGTCAAGTCGGATTGAAGAACGCTACGCGCTGCAGCTGCCGGACGACGTGCGCGCCTGGCTGGACGATGAACTGTGGCGGGAGGCGGGCGGCGCCGAGTTCCGTCATGCGCAGGCACCCGACCAGTGGCTCGATCCCGCCCCCGGATCCATCTGGGCCGGGTTCATGCTGCCGGACACGCTGCCGATCATCAGCAACGACTACGGCGACTGGCTGTGCCTGCGGATCGCCGCCGACGGCCTGGTCAGCGAGCTCGTGCAGTGGTCGCATGGCGGTGGCGACTGGATCCCGTGCGGACGGAGCCTGGCGGAAGCGCTGCTGTATGATGCGGCCGCGTGGATCTGTCATCCGCCGCGGGACGACGTGCCCTGGGACGTCGATGCGCCGCCACGGGACATGGCTACGGTCTTCCGACTGGCCGGCTGGGCGCGCGACGTCCTGGCGCGGGGCGGCGGCGACGTTCCCTGTTTCTGGCGCGATGCCGGCGGCGCCGATCGAGTTTGCCGCGCGGGCGCGGTCCTCGCGCAGTTGCTGCAGGCCGGCATGGCGGAGTTCGCGGTGCGGCGTGACCGCCTGCTCAGATGGCTCGACAGCCCGCTGAAGCGCGCCAGCGGGCCGGCGTGGGCGCGGGACCTGGGCGTGGCCTGGGAGCCGGAGTATGTGAGCTGGTTGTTCGACACCGCGCGCATCCCGCCGGTGTTTCGGGACGCGTTGCGTCAGCGTCTGGGCGAGGACGCGGGGGATCCCTTCGGCCAGGACTGGTCGGCTGCCGAGTCCGAGGCGCTGGCCGTGCTGGCGCGACGCGCGGATCTCGGCTGGGCGTTCGACATCGCGGGGTGGGCCGCTGAGCGGCGTGGCGCGGTCGACCTGGCCGTGGCCCGCTACCTGGCCGGCGTGGCGACCTCCTGGTTCTCCGACGACACCCTCCGGTTCCGCTCCCACTGGCACGCCGAAGGCTACGGCAAGTTCGCCGCCGCGCGCCTCGCGGCGCTCGCCACGCGCCTCCGCCGCCAGCAGCGCGAGGATCCGTACCTGCGGATCTTCCTGGACTGCGATGCCGCGACGCTGCGCGGCCGCGTCCAGCAGCACTGGCTCTCGCGCGCGCGCGAAGCGAGCCGGCGCGGCGCGCATCACGACGCGTACCAGCTCTACTACCGCGCCGGTTGGGACCTCGGCATGTTGCCCGTGAGCGCCTATGACGAGGTCTTCACCGAGCTCGCGCACGCGGCCCGCGCCGGCGGCTCGCCGGCCCTGGCGGCGCTGGCGTCCCTGCACCATCGCTTCCTCCACTGACGGCCCCAGAAGCGCACAGGGTGCCACGCTCATCCCGGTGCAAACAGCTCGAGCAGTTGACGGGGATGAGCGATCAGCACGTCGGCGCCAGCCGCACGCAGCTCGGCCGCGTCGCGGAACCCCCAGGTCGCGCCGACCGCGTACAGCCCGGCCCCGCGCGCCGTCTGCATGTCCACACCCGTGTCGCCGACGTAGCAGCACGCGGCGGGTGGCACGGCCAGCTGCGCCAGGATCTCCCGCACACCGCCGAGGTCCGGTTTCGGCGGGCGGTCCGGTTGCTGGCCCAACACGGCCGCGAAGGGGTAGCGGCCGAGATAGTGCGTCACGCAGCGGTCCGTGGCGGCTTGCGGTTTGTTGGAGAGGACGGCCAGCCGCACGTGGCGCGCCAGGAGCGCGTCGAGCAACTCGGGAACTCCCTCGTACAGACGCGAGGCGACGTTCCACGACTGCTCATACTCCGCGACAAACTCGCGAATGAACGCCTCCAGACGCGCCGGGGCTTCGCGGCAAGACGCGGGGAGGATGCGGTCCAGCAGGCGACGTACCCCATCGCCGACGAACCAGCGATAGGCGTCCGTCGTGTGCGTCGGGTAGCCATGGGCCTGGAGCACTGTGTTCCCGGCGTTGGCGATATCGGCCAGCGAATCGAGCAAGGTCCCGTCCAGGTCGAAGATCACAGCTCGCCAGGATCGGCGCTGCGGTGGCTTGCACGGGTCGCCGCCGCACGCGTCGGGTTGTCGGGTCATGGGTCGCATCTCAGGGGTTGCCAGGTCGTTCACGGCGCCACGCGCGCCCACTGTCGGGTGAGTCGCTGGGCGGACACGGGGAGTGCGGTCCCCAGCTGCTGCGCGAAGAGGGATACGCGGAACTCTTCGAGCATCCAGCGAAACAGGACCAGTTCGGGATCGATCGCGCCGCGCTGGCGGTGTTCGGCGGCGCGCTGCGCATACGCGGCCAGCCAGGGTGCGAGTTGGCCGCGCGCCTGGGCATCTCGCACGTGGCCACCCTGGCGCAGCTTGTCGAGCCGGTGCACGATGGCCTGGCCATACCGCGGGTAATGCTGGAGCCAGGTCCAGGGCACCGTCGTCAGGAAATCCGGCGGGGTCAGCGCGGCCAGCTGCCGCTGCACGTCGGCGGCGGCCTCGGGCCAGCGTCGGGCCGCACTCTCTTCCCACGCCAGGCGGGCGCGGTGCAGGGCCTCGAACAGCCGGTACGCGATGGCGGTGACATCCTGGACGGCCCGCGTCGTGCGCTGGTCCGCGGCGGCCCGTCGCGCGTGGAAATCGGCCGGCGTGCGCGGCAGTTCGTCGTCGCCCAGAAACGCGCGATCGGCCAGCAGCAAGGCGAGCTGATCAGCCAGCGCGGCGGCGCTGAGGACCGGTGCCGCCAGCAGCTGGATCTCGCGCAGACGCGGCAGCCAGGCCACCTGCGTCTGCAGTGCCTTGCGCTCGGCCAGGAAATACAGCCGGCGCAGGCCGCGGTGCGTCTCGTCGCGGGCGCGGTCCAGCGTGTCGAGCAACCGCACCTCGACGCCGTCCTGGCGGTCCAGGACGGCAGGAAACGCCCGGACCGGCACCCCGCCGCGCTGCAGCGTCACCTCGCCGGGCAACTCCCCGAAGTCCCAGCACCGCGTGGCCGGAGCGTTCCAGGCGTCGTCGACCACGCCACCCTCGGCAGCGGTGCCCGACGCCGCGCACCGCTGCCGCAGGTCGGGCAGATGGGCGCCGATCGCGAGCGTCTGACCGTGCTCGTCCAGCACCCGGATCTTCATCACGAGGTGGGACGAGAGTCGGTCGAGCTGGAAGGCGTCGACGGGAATCGGTTCGCCGGCGACCCGCTCCAGCGCCCGCGCCAAAGTGGGCAGGAAGGGGCCGACGCCAAACGACAGCTCGGCGGCCACGCGCCGCGCCGTCTCGGGGACCGGCACCAGCCCGCGGCGAATCGACTTGGGCAACGTGCGAATCAGGGCCGCCACCTTCTCCTCGACGCGGCCGGGCACCAGCCAGTCCAGTTCGCCGGACGAGAGCTGATTGAGCGTCGGTCGCGACACCGTGATCGTCACGCCATCCTCGTCGTCGCCGGGCGCGAAGCGGTACTCCAGCGGAAACGGCGTGTCGCCGATGACCCGCGCGTCCGGGTAGTGCGCGGAAACGTCGGTGTCCGCCTCGGCTCCGATCAGATCCGCGCGGCACATCTGGAGACGCGTGGCGTGATCGCGATGTTGACGCAGCCAGGCGATCAGACTGGCACGGTCGGCCACCTGCGCGGGGAGCCGCTCATCGTAAAACCGGAACACCATCTGGGGGCTCACCAGCCGGTCCGTGCGCCGTTGGCGGGCCGCCCGCTGTTCGAGATCCTGCAGCACCTGCTGATTGTGCTGCCAGAACGGGGGAAGTTGGCGCAGGTCGCCTTCGACCAATCCGTGCTGGATCAGCAGCTGGCGGGCGGTGGCGGGGTCCACGCGGCGCAGCGGCACGCGGCGCCGCGGCACGATCGGAAGCGTGTAGAGCGTGACGCGCTCGCCGACCATCGCGGCCCCTGCCGCCGCGTCCCACTGCGGCTCGTCGTAGTGCCGCTGGACAAGGTGCTCCGCCAGCGGTTCGATCCAGCGCGGGTTGATGCGGGCCACCACACGGGCGTAGCGCCGATTGGTCTCGACCAGCTCGGCCGCCACGATCCACGCCGCGCGCTGCGCAAACAATGCCGAGCCGGGCCAGACCTGGAGTTTGAGGCCACCGGGCCCGGTGTATTCGTGCGTGTCACCGCGCATGGCGATACCGGACAGCAATCCGCTCAAGAGGGCCTGATGCAGCTGATCGACATCATCGCGGCGCGCGGGAATACGCTCGCCCTGCTGCTCGACCAGCAGCCGCAACTGCCGATACACATCCGACCACTCGCACAACCGCGGGAACGAGAGGAAGTTCTGGCGGCAGGCCTTGCGCAGCTGGCTGCGCGAGAGCGAGCGTTTGAGATGATGGTAGAAATCCCACAGTTTCAGGATCGTGACGAAGTCCGACTGCGCGTCGACCCACTGGCCGTGGCAGGCGTCCGCCGCAGCCGCCTGCTCGGGCGGCCGCTCGCGCGGGTCGGCGATCTCCAGGAACGCGGCCACGATCAGCACTTCCTCCAGGCACTGCCGGTCCCGTGCGGCGAGGATCATGCGTCCCACCCGCGGGTCCACGGGCAGGCGGGCCAACTGGCGGCCGATGGCGGTCAGGTGGCGGTGGCCGTCGATCGCCCCCAGCTCGAACAACGTCTGGTGGCCCTCGCGAATGGCATCCGGACGCGGCGGGTCGAGAAACGGAAAGTCCTCGATGGCGCCCAGCTTGAGCGCCAGCGTCTGCAGGATCACCGCCGCCAGATTCGTGCGGCGGATCTCGGGCACCGGATACCGATCGCGCGCCAGGTAATCCTCCTGGCTGTAGAGCCGAATACAGACGCCGGGCCCGATCCGCCCGCACCGGCCCATCCGCTGATCCGCCGCCGCCTGCGCAATCGGTTCGATGGGAAGACGCTGGACCTTCGACCGCGGCGCGTAGCGGCTGATCCGCGCCGTTCCGGTATCCACCACGGCGCGGATGCCGGGGACGGTGAGGGCGGATTCGGCGACGTTGGTCGCCAGCACTACGCGGAGCTGCGTGTGCGGCGCGAACACGCGCTGCTGCTCCTTCTCGGGCAGCCGCGCGTAAAGCGGCAGGATCTCCAGGGGCGGCGCGGCGCGGCGAAAACGCCGGGCCAGCGCGACAGCGGTCTCCCGAATGTCCCGCTCGGTGGGAAGAAACACCAGCATGTCTCCCACCTGCGCGCGCCGCAGTTCGTCCACCGCGGCCACGATCGGATCGGTCGGTTCCGCCTCCGCGTCCTCCGCGGTCGGTTCCGCTGCGCGATACCGCACCTCCACCGGATAGGCGCGGCCGGACACCTCGATGATGGGCGTGTGGCCCGCCACCGCGGCAAAGTGATCGCGGAACCGCGGGGCATCGATGGTGGCCGACGTGATGATACACCGCAGCTCGGGGCGCCGCGGCAACAGCCGCGTCACATACCCCAGCAGGAAATCGATGTTCAGCGATCGTTCGTGCGCCTCATCCAGAATGATCGTGTCGTACTGGTGGAGGAACCGATCCGCGGCGGTCTCGGCCAACAACATGCCGTCGGTCATCAACTTCACGTACGTGCCGGGTCGTGTCCGATCGGTGAAGCGGATCTTGAACCCGACGTCGGTTCCCAGCACCGTACCGAGCTCCTGGGCCAGGCGGGCCGCGATCGTGCGGGCGGCGAGCCGGCGTGGCTGCGTGTGCCCGATCATGCCGTCGACACCGCGCCCGAGTTCGAGACAGATCTTGGGGAGCTGCGTCGACTTGCCCGATCCCGTCTCGCCGCAGACGATCACCACCGCGTGCTGGGCGATGGCGGCCGCGATCTCGCCGCGCCGGCCGTGGATCGGCAGCGACTCGTCGTAGGAGATCTTCGGCAGCCGCCGGCGGCGCTCCTCGCGCCGCTGCACCGATGCGGCGAGATCGGCCCGCAGTTGTTCCCACTGCGCGGTCCGCGACTGGCCGCGCGCAAACGCCGCGACCAGGGCCTGCCAGCGACGCCGCAGACGAGCGCGGTCGACGGCCAGGGCCGCGGCCAGGGCGGTTTCGATGTCGGAAGATGCCGGCGCGGACATGCCTCACTGCCATGGAGGGGAGTCGGTCCTGATTGCCGCTCTTCATCGTAGGCGACCGGCGACGGCGGTCCAGCCGGGGCATCCGGCCTGGATGCGGGCGGTCCAGCGGGTATACTGGAGCAGCACTGGCACACCTTCCCGGGAGGTCGAGAAGCCTATGACGAAAAAGGAGGAAGCCCTCGAAGTGGAGGGTACCGTGACACAAGCGCTGGCCAACACGCGGTTTCGCGTGCAGCTGAACACCGGCAACGAAGTCCTCGCCCACGTGGCCGGGAAGATGCGCAAACACTTCATCCGCATCGTGCCCGGCGACAAAGTCCGCGTGGAACTCTCCCCCTACGATCTGACCAAAGGTCGTATCACGTACCGCGAGCGTTAGGGCCGCGGGCCGTCCCCCACGCCCCGCCCAGACTGCATGGCGGGCATTCCCCTTGCCACTTCACCGGGGGGCGATCTGCCCTGTCAACGTGAACGAACCGCGGCGTGGAATCGCCGGCAGATCGACCCCAGCCACCCGCAGTCCCAGCCTCGCCAAGGCGAGCCTCGACAAGGCACTCAGCCACTCCGCAAAACTCGTCCCCGATCAGCCGGGTATAAGTGCGTGTCACAGGGGGCGGCGCGTCTTCAGGAGAAACTTACGGTGAGCAACACGTTCTGGCAGCTCCGTCCGCTCCGCCTCGTGCTGGGAGTGTGGACCGCGTGGGTGCTCCTGGTTGGGACCAGCACCGCGCAGCCGGCACCGCGACCGGTGGCCGTGCTCTCGGTGGCGAGCGTGGA
Source organism: Pirellulaceae bacterium (assembly GCA_025459265.1). Lineage (GTDB taxonomy): Bacteria > Planctomycetota > Planctomycetia > Pirellulales > Pirellulaceae > JAAYDI01. Next base: position 9,899 of record JALOQX010000153.1, read on the forward strand.
CGCGCTGCTGGACGATTTCGCGTACCTCGCGCGCGTGGCCGGGCGGAGCGAGGTCAGTGGATTCGTGGAACTGGCCACGTCCGGGTTCCTGCAGGAAATCGACCGCACCAAGCCTCTGGGCGTGTTGATTACCGTCGGTGACGACGAGCCGGAGGGTATCGGTTTTCTGGCGGTCCGCGATCTCGACAAGTTGCTGCAGATGGCACACGACAAGCTGGCCATCGAAGTCGACAGCCTGGACAACGGCATTCGCAAAGCGGAGGTCGGGCAGGGTGTGTATCTGAAGCAGCACGGTGGGTGGCTCTATGTTTCCGACCATCCGCGCCACCTCGCCCGCCTGCCGGAAGACCCCGTCGCCATGTGTGGGGGCCTGGATCAGCAATACAGTGTCGCGCTGCGCGTGTTTGTGCAGCACATCCCGCCGGGTCTGCGCGATCTGGCGGCGTTTCAGCTGCACGCGAAAATCGACCAGGACATCCAGGCCGCAAAGCTGGAAGACCCCGACTTGGACCGACCTTTCCTGGACTCCGTCGGCCGCGGACTCAAGCAATCTGTCAACGGATTTTTCCAGCAGTGCGATCAGCTCACTCTCGGATGGGCGGCGGATTCGGACCAGCAGCGCGTCTACCTGGACCTGTGGGCCACGGCCGTGCCCGATGCGGCGCTGGCGACGGCGCTGGCCGAATTGCCCCGCGCGCCGCGCACGCTCCGCGGCGCGGTGGTGCCCGACGCGGCGATGACGATCCACGCCGGGCTGCAACTGCCGAGCCAGGCCAGCCAGGCCTTCCAGGCGATGGTGGCCTACCTCCGCGCCAAGGCCCTGCGTCGTCTGGCTCAGGACCCGGCGGCGCCAGCCGTGCTCACGGAAATCGCCAGTACGGTCTTCGATGTGGCCGATCGCACCGCCACGGATGCCGTAATCGAAGCGGCAGCGAGCGTCGTGGTGGCTCCCCACGCGTCACGCGTCGTCGCCGCGATTCGCGTCGCAGACGGTCGGGCCGTGGCCACCGCTCTCCAGCAACTCTACAAAGTGGCCCGCCACCAACCGGATGTCCCCGCTGCGGAGTTCTTCGCCGCCCGAGCGGGCAACATCGACCTGCATCGGCTGAACATCGCCGTCGGCCAACACGACGAGGACGCCCGCAAAGTGTTCGGCCCCGCACTGGACATCGTCCTGGGCACGAGCTCTGATCATCTGTATCTGGCCCTCGGTCAGCAGAGTGAGGAATTACTCCAGAGGACAGTCGACCCGCCCGACGCCAGTGCCGGTGCGCCGGAGGACGACAACCAGTTGCTGGCGGTCCGTCTGGCGGCACGCCCGCTGATGGCGTTTCTGGCGGCCCTCGAACCGGATCAGGAGAAACCGCGCCGCATGGCCGAGGTGGTGGCCGCGGCACGCGGCGGCGATCGTGTGGCATTGACGGTTGAAGCGATCCCCCAGGGGCTCCGCTGCCGGTTCGAGGTGGACGAAGGCGTGCTGGAGATGCTGGCGAAGTCGGCCACCCCGGAACAGGACGGCACAGACTGACCAAGCGATAGTTGACATTTGTACACCTGTCCCCTAGAATCCAGGCGATCCGCGATTCCTGGAGATCTGGGACATGATTACTTCGGCCCCCTTGCCGAGTGGTGCCGTGCCACGGATCGGCAGCCTGCAGCCGCTCATGGCGGTGCTCCCCGCGGCCCTGTCGCGTTACGGATTGGTCTGGTCGCCTGAGGAGGTGTCGGGCGCGCGCCACGTCGGCCAGCCGTCGGCGGGCGCGGTCCCCAGGCTGCGCGAGGACCGCAGCTCGGGCCGCCATCCGCCGCGTGAGCAGACCTCGCTGTTGCCTTAAGCTCCCCGCCTGCTTTTGGCTTTGACGCGCCTGCCGTGGCCGAGTACGCTGCGGACTCGCGACGGGCATTGCTTGGCAGTGGCCGCGGGCGGTGACATTTCCTTGCTGGTGGTACGTGTTCATGCCCACGGATGCATCGACGGAGTCCTCGTTTCGCACCGAGATCGCCGGTGTCCCGATCGGGGCGCTGGTGGAGCGTTTCGGGACGCCCACCTATGTCTATGACGCGTCGCGGATCCGCGAGCGCGTCGACGATCTGCGGCAGTTCGACGTGATTCGCTACGCGCAGAAAGCCTGCTCCAACATCGCGATCCTCGACTTGCTGCGCCGCCAGGGCGTCCTGGTCGATGCGGTGAGTGCCGGCGAGATTCACCGGGCTGTGGCGGCGGGCTACGCCGCCGGCGGAAGTCCACCCGCCATCGTGTACACAGCGGACATTTTCGACCGCGATGCGCTGCAGCTGGTGCTGCAGCACGATCTGCACGTGAATGTCGGTTCACCTGACATGATCGATCAGCTGGGGCAGGCGGCGCCGGGCCGCAACATCACGTTGCGCGTCAATCCGGGGTTCGGGCACGGGCACAGCCAGAAGACGAACACGGGCGGGGAGCATTCGAAACACGGCATCTGGCATGAGCACATCGACGACTGCCTGCGACAAGCCGACTACTGGGGCTTGGGGATCACCGGGCTGCACATGCATATCGGCTCCGGGACGGATCTGGAGCACCTGGCACAGGTCTGTACGGCCATGGAAACCGTGGCCATGCACGTCGGGCGATCGGTGGTGTCGATCAGCGCCGGTGGCGGGTTGCCGATTCCGTACCGGCCGCAGGAGACGCACGTGAATCTGGACGGATACTTCACGCTGTGGGATGCCACCCGCCGGCGACTGGAGGAGGCGTTCGGCCACCGCGTGTCCCTGGAAATCGAGCCGGGACGATATCTTGTGGCGGAGAGCGGTTACCTGGTGGCGGAAATCCGCGCCGTCAAACGCACCGGCAGTCGACTGTTCTATCTGCTGGACGCCGGATTCAACAACCTGGCCCGACCCATCCTCTATGGCGCCTATCACCCGATGACGATTGCACCCCGCGACGGAGACGTGCGCCGTCCGCTGGCGAGTGTTGTGGTGGGGGGGCCGTTGTGCGAGTCGGGCGACATCTTCACGCAGGAGGAAGGGGGAATGGTGGCCGAGCGGCCGTTGCCGGCGGCGTCGGTCGGAGACTATCTGGTGATCGAATGCGCGGGGGCTTACGGTTTCGTGATGTCGTCCAACTACAACGCCAAGCCACTGGCGGCTGAGGTGCTGGTATGCGGGGAGGAGCCCCG
>JALOQX010000432.1 GCA_025459265.1 Pirellulaceae bacterium
CGGCGCGGCCCCGTGAATGCTGTGAGCCAGGGCCGTCCTCGCCTGCAGGGGCCAGCCAGGTCCGTCCTCGCCTGCGGCTGCGGGTTAAACGAGGCGTGGCCGTGCCGCTCCGAAGTGCGCCGCCGGTGTCGCGTCCCCACGAGTACCCAGGAGGCTAGGGGAGTAGGGGCGGGCAGGGGCGCCGTCGCGGGGCGACGACGCCAAGCGCGTCCGTCGCTCATGCGCCAGCTCGACCATCCTGCACATTCTGTCCAGCCTGTCGCAACATCCGGCGCCTGCCTGAGCAGCCTAGATTTTTCCCCTGGAGCGGGGGAAGCGGTCGGCCTGGCCAGTCAGTTCGTAGAGGAACCGGCTGGGAATGGTGTTGCGCGGTTTGCCCCATTTCCGGCGCGTCAGCGCCAGGGAGAACGTGATGGCTTCCTGGGCGCGCGTGATTCCCACGTAGCAGAGCCGTCGTTCCTCATCCAGCGCGCGATCGTCTTGCTGGGTTTGACGATGGTGCGGCAACAGACCCTCTTCCATGCCCACCATGTAGACGTAGGGGAACTCGAGTCCCTTGGCGCTGTGCAGCGTCATGAGCGACACCGCGTGCCGACGCAGCTGTTCCTCTTTGCTCGTTTCGAACTCCCGACCGGCCAGCGTCACGTCGTCCAGGAATTCGCGGAGGTCCGGATGTGCCGTCTGGGTTTCGTAATCGGCCAGCGCATTGACCACATCCTGTACGGAATTCCACCGCGCCAGCTGCTGTTGCGGGTCGTCATACAGCCGCCGGATCTCGGCTTCATAGCCGATGGCGTGCACCAGCTGCCGGACCAGCTCGGGCAGCGGCACGGACCGCGTCGTCACCTGACGCTGGAAGCTCCTCACGAGCGTGACAAAACTCCCGACGGCGGTGGCCGCCCGCTCGGACAACTCGAGCGGCAGGGGCGTGTGGCTCAACAGGTCCCACACGTGGCGGCGCTGTTGGACGGACAGCTGCAGGAAACTCTGCACGGTCTTCGTGCCGATCCCGCGCGGAGGGTTGTTGAGCACGCGCAGGAGCGACGGGTCGTCCTGGGGGCGGACCAGCACGCGCAAATAGGCCAGGACGTCGCGGACTTCCTTGCGATCGAAGAACGACGTGCCCCCCACCAGCACGTACGGGAGCTTCTGGCGCCGCAGCTCGGCTTCGAACACGCGCGGCTGCTCGTTGGTGCGAAACAGGATGGCGACATCTCCAGGCTCCACACCCGGCTGGCGACAACGGCAGCAGATATCATCGACCACCACCTGCGCTTCCTCGGTTTCCGTCTTGCACTGCAAAATGCGTGGCTTCTCGCCCCCCGGACGATCTGCGCGAAGGGTCTTCTCGTGCCGCGACGCATTGAACCCGATGAGCCGGTTGGCATGCTCCAGAATGACCGCAGTGCTGCGGTAGTTCTTCTCCAACCGCACGACGGTGGCGTCCGGCCAGTCGCGGGTGAATCGCAGAATATGCTCCACATTCGCGCCGCGCCAGCCATAGATCGACTGATCGTCATCGCCGACCACGCACAAGTTGCGGTGCCGGGCGGCCAGAGAGCGGACGATCTGGTACTGGCTGTCGTTGGTGTCCTGATACTCATCGACCAGCACGTGGTCAAATCGCCCGGCTTCCTCGTCGAGCACTCCCGGATGCCGGGCGAAGAGCTCCTGCGTACAGAGCAGCAGGTCATCGAAATCGACGGCTCCGGCGTTCTTCAACGCCAGTTGGTAGCGGCGGTACCCCGCAGCTGCCAGATGTTCTTTGTCGGTCTCCGCGGCAGCGGCCGCCTGAGGCGGACGCAGTCCGTGCGACTTCCAGCGGCTGATCAGGTGCAGCAGGTCCCCTGGCCGCAGCGTGGTTTCTCCCAGCCGCAACTCGCGCAACACACTGCGGGCCGTGCTCTCCTGGTCGCCACGATCGAAAATCGTGAAGCTCGCCGGGTACCCCAAACACCGGATGTGGCGCCGCAGCAGCCGGACGCAGTGCGAGTGGAAAGTGGACACCTGCGGACGTGTCGGAGGGCGTTTGCCCAGCAGCGCGGCGACGCGCTCCTGCATCTCGGCGGCGGCCTTGTTGGTGAACGTGACCGCCAGGATCCGATCGGGGACGGTGCCGTGCGCGATGAGTCGGGCGATGCGACAGGTCACGACGCGCGTCTTGCCCGTCCCGGCACCGGCCAAGACCAGCAGCGGGCCGGCCAGCGCGGACACGGCGCGTTGTTGTGCGGCATTGAGGGCGGAACTCATGGGTCGTGATCGTACCACGATCCACCGAGAGCGGAAGGGCGCGGCGATGAGCGCACCTCGCGGTGTGTGTGATCAGAGGGGGGACAGAAAAATAGGGGACAGAGAAATGGATTGTGAAGGATTTTTCTGTCCCCCATTTTCCTGTCCCCTGCCCGTTTGCGGGAGCGCGTGCGGCGGCGACGCGTGTGGCCCCCGCACTTGACCCGCTTCCGCCAGGCCCCGTATACTCTTGCGCCGACTCGACTTCCTCTCCCGCTTGCGGCGCACTGAACCATGAAATCCAAACGACGACATGAACTGCAGACCAATGAGCTGGCGGACCGACTGGGCCACTGGATCGAACACGTGCGGCCGTATACCACGGTCCTGCTCGCGGCCGTCTTGGGCGTCGTGCTGATCCTGGCCGGGTGGTATTACGTGACGGCCGGTCGAGCGCGGGCGCTGGCCGATGGCTGGCGGTCCTTCATGTCCGCCGGCGCCAATCCGCAGGCGAACCTCGTCGAAGAGCTGAGCCGGGTCGCCGATCAGTACGAGGACTCGCCTGCCGGTTTGTGGGCCGCACTGACCGCGGCTGATCTCGAAGGTGCCCGCGGCGTAAGCTCGCTCTTCTCCGACCGGGCCGGTGCCGAGACCAGCCTGAGTCAGGCCAAGAGCCGCTACCAGGATGTGTTGGCCAACCCGCGCGCCGCCGAGGATCCCATGCTGCTGCAACGCGCTCGGTTCGGGTTGGCCCAGGTCTGCGAAGCACAGAGCGAATTGGAGGAGGCCGTCAAACAATATTCGTTGGTGTCGACTGCCGCTGCGGGGACGACGCTCGGCGCGGTCGCCCAGGCGCGGGCCAAACGCCTCGAGGACACTGAGGCCAAGAAGTGGTACAACTGGTTCGCGAACCAGCGGCCGGTGCCACGTAGCCTTGGCACCGATCGCCCGTCCACGCAGTTCCCCGGCCTGCCTGAGGGTGACTTGGGGACCGTCGGTGACAGCCCCAGTCCCGATTTCCTCCAGGGGCTCAGCCCGGACGCCGGCACGTCCGGTCCGGCGACCACGACCACGTCGCCGGCGACACCCGAAGCGCCGGCCACACCCATGCCCGCCAGCCCGGCAGCCGAGGCGCCAGCGCCGGCAACCCCCGCACCGGAACCTCCTGCGCCCGCCCCCGCCGCGTCCGAGAGCGCAACGCCCCCCGCGCCACCCGCGTCCGACGCGCCGCCGGCCGACGCGCCCGGCGACGCCGCGCCACCCATCGAAGCGCCCGGGCGCTGATGCACGGGGCACCAGCTGACAGGGCGGCTGCGGGGAATGTCGTCCGGTGCAGCGCAGCCTCAGGAGCGATCGTGCACCGCGCATGACGTCCGAACCAACTACCGAACTGATCGTCGCGACGACCGAGTCGGGAATGCGTCTGGACGCGTTTCTCGCCCAGAAGTTCCCCACCCGCAGTCGCGTGCAGTTGCGGCGAACCATCAGCGCCGGAAACGTGGCCGTGGACGGACAGCCCACCAAGCCCGCCTACCGGCTCGTCCCCGGACAACGCGTCCACGTCACGCTCAGTGCCCCGCCGGCAGACACCCCGCGGGCCGAGGCGATGGAGCTGGACAT
>JALOQX010000154.1 GCA_025459265.1 Pirellulaceae bacterium
GTGATTTTCTCGGGCGCGGCGCCTGTAGCTGACCAGTCCAGCGAGCCGCCGACGCGGGGTCGGCGGGGAACGGTTTTTTTCTGCACGGCGAACCTGTAGCTGACCAGTCCTGTGAACCGCCGACACAGGGTCGACGGGGAACGTTGCCACATTCCACGCCTGCTTGTGGCTTTTCACCTGTGTGAGTGATCTGCCAGTTGGACCGCGGTACAATCAGCGCTGTGTGAGGCCGTCGGGCTGCAAGACGCGGGGCAATCCATCCAACACGGCATGAAAGGACAGACTGATGTGCAGTTCCTGCTCGGCAGTGCACGTGAATCGACGTGCGTTTTTGGCGGCAGGTGGTGCCGTGGGAGCGGCCGGCATCTTGTCGTCGCTGGGGGCTCATCCGCTGCGAGCCGCGCTGCCGCAGCTGCCGGACGTTGCGCCCAAGCAGCCGCCGCGCGTGCGGGTCGTGTTCCTGTATCCCCCGGCGGACGTCGTCAACGCTGGCGAGCTGGAGGACAGCTGGCGCGGCCACCACTGGTTCACGTGGCCCGGCAACCAGTTTCGACCGGAGGAGCAGGAACAGGTCTTCATCCAGCAGATTCGGCAGATCGCGGATCGGCTCGGCGTAACGGTCGACTTCGAGCCAGTGGCCATCTACCAGGAAGCCAAGGTGGCGGCGTTCATCGAGCGTGCCAAGTCAGAGCCGTTGGATGCCGTGCTGATCGTGAATTTCTGGAACACGTTCTCGCCCTGGGCGGCACGCATGGCCGCTGAATCTGCGCCGACCGCCATCGTCTACCACAGTGTCGGATCGAATCACCAGTTGCCGCCGGAGTCGCTGCGGAAAGCGGAAGGCATCTACTACATTCATTCCATCGAGAACTGGGAGGAGATCGAGCGGGGGCTGTGCGCCGTGCGCTGCCGGAAGATGCTGGCACAAAGCCGCTTGTTGCGGATCTCAGGACAGCAGCAGGAGACAACTCAGGCGCTCGAGCCGGCGCTGAACGTCGATCTCGTGACCGTGCCTGCGGCCGAGTTCAATGCGCTCTTCGATTCCATCGAGACCGATGATGCGCTGGTCCGGGACGCGGTGGAGTTCAAGCACCGCGCCGCTCGCGCGTGGGATGTGGCCGACGAGCATTTTGTCGACGCCATGCGGGCCCATCGCGCGGTTGCCGCGATCATGCAGCGTCATGCAGCCGACGCGATCACCATCGAGTGTCTGTTTCTGAAGCATCGCAAGCCGTGTGTGAGTTTCGCCATCAACAACGGACAACTGGTCCCCTGCGGCTGCGAGAATCACCTGGACGGCACCCTCACGCTGATGCTGGGGCGCTGGCTGCTGGAACGGCCGGGATTCCTGCACAACCCGGAGTTCGACACAAGCGAAAACCGGTACCTGGGCGCCCACTGCACCTGTGCCTGGCAGCTTCACGGCCCGCACGGGGCGGCTCAGGCGTACTTCGTGCGCCCGTTCTTCCACCAACTGCCGCCGACGCCGGCGCTGGACGTGCAATGGACGCCCGACGAACCGGTAATGCTCGCGAAGTATCTGAGCGGCCAGACCACGCTCAGCTGCTGGACGGGCAAGGTGCTGTACTCGCCGACATCGCCACCCGTGGGGGGCTGCGCCACACGCGTCCTGGTCTCGTTCGACGATGTCAAAGACGTCTGCGACGTTTACCAGGGCCCCCATCCGGTGCTGTTCTGCGGCGACCGTGCCGCCGCGCGGCGCTTCCGTGCCTTCGCGCGGATGTACCGGCTGATGCTGGTCGGCAACGTCTGAAGGTTCACGTCTCTGCCGGCCCGTCGCGGGACGCGTCGTGGTGGTATGTATCTGGTGCCGCGTCACCGCTATCCAGGTCGCCCGGTACGAAGTCGATGGGGATGTGACATTCGCCCGGTTCGATCCGGCCAAATCGCCAATTCAGGCGTTGCCAGAAGCCAAGGCTGGCGGACCAGGCGTTAATGGCCCCGAGCAGCTTCTGCCGCGTCGGGTGGGACAGGTCCGTGAGACTCGCCAGTACGTCCTGGCAGCCGGAGGGATGTCCCTGCAGCAGCAACGCCGTCGCGTAATTGGTGATATATACGGTCGGGACATCTGGGCGCACCCAGGTGCAGCCCGCATGCAGTACCAACTCGCGAAACACGCGAACGGCTTCATCGACTTTGCCAAGTCGCAGCAGGCAGACGCCCATCACATTGCGCAGCGCCGGATCGAGGCGTGCCGACCGCAAGTGATCCAGCGCTTTCTGGTAGTTGCCGGAGGCCACATAACGGGCGGCTTTGCCGCCAATCGCCGGCGCGGATTCCGGACTCGCCGGGGTGGCTGCGCTGGCAGGGGACTGCGCACGCATCACGCGCTCACCGGCAGGATTCTCAGTCTTGCGAATACTCATCGCACGAAGGTCCTTATCTCTCGAAGGGCAGGACGCCGGAGCTCGCCGCACGCCCACGGTGCGCGCGTGCTGACGCGTCCCAATGCAGAGGCACACGAGGCACAATCAGAGGCCGTTTGACCCGGTGCGCGGGTTAGATCTGCAGCCGCACATGCCGCGCGATGAGAGAATGATCAAACTGCTGGAGCCAGCACGAGCACCAGTCGGCTACCCACGTGCCGCTGCGCCAGTGCAGGCAGCCGCTGAGAACGCCACGCTCTGTGCCCACCAGCTTGCCCGGGGAACTCGGGCGGATCACCGCGAGCAGCGACGATTCGCCTTCTGCGCCGAGCAACGCCTGACCTGTCAGCGGCTGCAGCGCGTCCACTGTCGCAACTGCATCGGGTCTGGCAGCAAAGCGAACAGCGTGCAGGGGGAGCGCAGAACCGGCTCCACCGGCGAGCATCAGCGCGCCGAATATGCACAAGAACGCAGCCAACGTCGCCTGTCGCTTCATGAGCCTGTCATTACCCGGTCCGGCTGGATTCACCCGGTGGCCCGCTCCGCTCCCGCCTGAGAAGATCCTACGGGCACCAGGCCATGGCAGTCAAGCTCAACGTCCCGTGCCCGCACGGGCCAGGGACCTCTACTGCCGCCCGGCGAGCCGCATGATGACCGAGTAGAACACGGGTGTGAAGAAGACGCCGAAGAGCGTGACGCCCAGCATGCCGCTGAAGACGGCCAGTCCGAGCGTGTACCGCATTTCGGCCCCGGCGCCCTGCGCCAGCACCAGCGGCACAACGCCCAGGATAAAGGCGAACGACGTCATGAGAATCGGCCGCAGCCGCAGACGGCAGGCTTCCACGGTGGCCTCCAGACGCGGCTTGCCCTCGTCCTGCAGCTGTTTCGCAAACTCGACGATCAGAATGGCGTTCTTGGCGGCCAGGCCGATCAGCACGACCAGGCCGATCTGGACGAAGATGTCATTGGCCAGCCCGGCCAGCCATACGCCGGTCAGCGCGGCCAGAATACACATGGGAACAATCAGGATGATCGCCAGCGGCAGCAGCCAGCTTTCGTACTGAGCCGCCAGCACGAGGAAGACGAAGACGACACCCAACGGAAACGCCAGCTTGGTGAGCACATCTTCGGAAGCAAGGATCTGTTGATACGTCAACTCCGTCCATTTCTTCTCCATGGTGGCCGGCAAGTACTCGCGCGTCAGGTTCTCCATCATCGCAATCGCTTGTCCCGAGCTGACCCCCGTGGCCGTGTTGCCGGTGAGTTCGGCGGACGGGAACACGTTGTAGTGATTGATGATAGCTGGACCAGTCGTATCGCGGACGTGGATCAGTGTCTGCAGCGGGATCCGGTTCCCCTGGCTGTTGCGGACCTCCAGCCGGCCGATATCCTCCTGACGCATGCGGTAGGCCGGGTCCGCCTGCAGGTTGACCTGCCAGTTGCGGTTCTGGAATGTAAAGTCGTTCACGTACGCGGAGCCGAGAAACGTCTGGAGCGTCGAGTGCACGTCATCCAGCGAGACCCCCTGCGATTTGGCCTTCTCGCGATCAATGTCCACGAACAGCTGGGGCTGATTCACGGCGAATGTCGAGAACACGCCGACCAGCCCTGGGAGCTGCTGGCTTTCTTCGGCGAGCGTTTTGACCACCCCTTCCAATGACCGCGGACCGGCACCTCCGGTATCCTGGACCTGAAGCTTGAACCCGCCAGTGCTGCCCAGGCCCTCGATCGGGGGCGCGCCGAAGACGGCAATCTGCGCCTCGGGGAACTCACGGAACTTCTGCCGCAGTGCCTGGATCACCGCCGGCGCGCTGGCTTCCCTGCGGCCGGCCCGTTCCTCAAACGGCTCGAGCAGTACGAACAGCCCGCCGACGTTGCTCATGTTCGTGCTCAACATCGGCGAGAATCCCGCCAGGTCGATCGTGTGGCCGACTCCTGCGGTGTCGCGCGCTACCTCGGACATCTTCTTGACCAGCTCCTCGGTGCGATTCAGGCTGGCACCGTCCGGGAGTTGGGCATTGACGATCAGATATCCTTTGTCCTGCTCGGGGATGAACCCTTGCGGAACGACCTGGAACCCGAGGTACGTCAGAAACATCAGACCGCCGTAGACCGCCAGCGGCACCAGGCTCACGCGTACCAGCGAGCGCACGGTCCGGGCGTAGCCGCCGATCGTCATGTCAAACATCTGGTTGAAAACGCGGAAGAAAGCCAGCAGCAGGCGGTTGACCGTGCCCGCCAACAGCCACCAGCCGATGACGGCCCCCGCAGCGAACAGCCCGATGCGCAGCAGCCAGAGCGACGTCGCGCTGGCGTGCGCCGCGCCATGTGCCCCGAATTCGATCCCCAGCCAGCGGCCGACCATTTCGGCCAGGAAGAAGTACGCCAGGAGTCCCATGATCACCGCGATGCCGGCTCGAGGAAGTGCTTCCCGCGACGCGTGCTCGCCGTGCGCATGGGGTTTGAGGAACAGAGCGGCCAGCGCGGGGCTGAGCGTCAGCGAATTGAAGACGGAAATCAGCGTGGCGGAGGCGATGGTCAGCGCGAACTGGCGATAGAACTGGCCGCTGATGCCTGCCATGAACGCGGTAGGAATGAACACGGCGCTCAGGACCAACCCGATCGCCACCACCGGGCCGCTGACTTCCTCCATCGCCTTGCGGCTGGCGTCACGCGGGCTCAGGCCCGTGCTCATCAGACGCTCGACGTTCTCGACCACGACGATCGCGTCATCCACCACGATACCGATCGCCAGCACCAGGCCGAACAGCGACAAGTTATTGAGCGAGAATCCCAGCAGTGCCATGACGCCAAGCGTTCCGATCAGCGACACGGGGACCGCGATCATCGGGATCAGCGTGGCGCGCCAGTTCTGCAGGAAGATGAGGACGACCAGGAACACCAGGACGAACGCTTCCATGAGCGTATGGAACACGCTGGCCACCGACTCTTCCACGAACACGGTGGTATCGTAGTGAATGCGATACTTGATCCCATCGGGAAATCGCGTCTGCAGATCGTCCATCTTGGCGCGAATCGCCTTGGCCGTGCTGAGGGCGTTCGAGCCGGGCAGTTGAAAGACGGCCAGCGTGATGCACGGCTGACCGTCCAGATACGTGCTCACGTCGTAATTCTTCGCCCCCAGCTCAATGCCCTGCTCGATCACCTTGCCCGACGCATCGGTCTTCTTCTCACGCACCACGTCGCGCAAGTATACGACCTGCCCCGCACTGCCGGTCTTGACGACGATCTGCTCGAACTGCTCCTCGCTGGCCAGGCGTCCCTGCGTGTTGATGGGCATTTCGAACGTGATGACCGCGTCGCCCGCCACGGGCGCCTGACCCAACCGGCCGGCGGCGACCTGCACGTTCTGCTCTTTGACTGCCCGCGTAATGTCGGCCGCCGTCAGCTGGAGCGAGGCCATTTTGCGCGGGTCGAGCCAGATGCGCATGCTGTAGTCGCGGGGGCCCAGAAACGCGACGTCACCTACCCCGTTGATGCGCGCCAGTTCGTCCTTGACCTTGAGCGTGGCGAAGTTGCTCAGGAACAGCTGATCATAGGTGCCTTCCGGCGAGATCAGATTGACGCACATCAGGATGCTGGGCGATTTCTTCTTGGTCGTCACGCCGATGCGTTTGACGTCCTCGGGTAGCTTCGCCATGGCGACCGAAACACGGTTCTGGACCAGCACCTGGGCGGTGTCGAGATTCGTCCCCAGCTCGAAGGTCACATCCAACAGCATCTGGCCGTCATTCGTGCACTTCGAGCTCATGTACAACATGCGTTCCACGCCGTTGACTTCCTGCTCGATCGGCGTGGCAACGGTATCCGCTACGGTTGGCGCGTTGGCACCGGGATAGGACGCTGAAACCTGGATGGTCGGCGGCGCGACGTCGGGATATTGGGCGATGGGCAGTTGCGTATAGGCCACGCCGCCGACAATGACGATGGCAATCGACAGGACCGTGGCGAAGATGGGTCGGTCGATGAAGAAGTGCGAGAACATCGGGAATCCTCATTCCTGAGCGGGAAGCGCGGTCGCCGTACCGGTGCTGCCCAGCACGACGGTCTGGCCGCCGGCGTCCACGGCTTCCACCGGGTAAGTGACGCGGGCCCGTTGCAGTCCCAGCACAATGACCCAGTCGGACGGCTGGAGCACATCGCCCGTAACCACGCGCTGGCCGTCGTCCAGCAACCGTCCCAGCGTCACGTCGTGCCGCAGCACGATGCCTTTGTCACTGACCACCAGGACGTACTTGCGGTCCTGTTCGGACAGCACGGACGTGTCCGGGATCACGAGGGTCGCCCGCGGCTTGGTGAGCGCCATGCGGACTCGCACGCGGGAGCCGGGCACGAAGAGGTTCTCGGCATTGCTCGCCACGCCGCGCACCTGAATCGTCCCGGTGGCGGCATCGACCCGATTCTCGGCGAAATCGAGTACGCCCTCGTGCGGGTAGCCGTCGTCCGTTTCACGGCCGAAGTAGAACGGAATCCTCGCCTCGCGGATCGTCTTGGGGGCCGGGCTGTCGCTGGTCCGCGCCAGCGCCTGGTATCGCTGCAGAGCGCGCTCATCCACGTCGAAGTAGACATAGATCGGATCCCGCGAGACGATCGTGGTTAGCAGTGGATCGCTCCCGCCGGTGTTGACCAGGTTGCCGACGGTCAGTTGGGCACGGCTGATGCGGCCCGCGATGGGCGCGGTGATCTTCGAGTACTCGAGATCGAGCTTGTACTTTTCGGCTTGTTGGAGTGCGGCCTGGATCCGCTCCGCGTACGACGCGGCATCGGCTTCTGACTGCTCCAGTTCCTGTTTGGAAACCGCGCCGCTCTTGACGAGCTCCCGATTGCGTTCTGCCGCCTTCTCAGCCGCGACCTGCTGCGCTTTGAGGGCGTTCGCTGCGGCCAGCGTCTCGTCGATGGAGACCTGGAAGGGGCGCGGGTCGAGCGTGATCAGGGGCTGCCCTTGTTCGACCAGGTCGCCGTCCTGGAAGTGAATCGCCTGGATGTAGCCGCGTACGCGGGACCGCACCTCCACGGTCTCCACCGCCTGCAGCCAGCCGTTGTATTCGTCGAATTCGGCCAGGTCCCGGGACTCCGGATGCGTGACGGTCACCTTCGGAATGGTCGGCGCGACGACTGCCGCGGCATCTCGACCGCAGCCCGCGCCCACCGCCAGGCACCACAGGCCAGTCAGGAAGACGCCGCACTCAACGGAATGTCGCATGGAAATGCTCCTCCCCCAGCCGGCATCGCCGGCGGTGCCGGCGCCCGGAACGCACGGTCGCAGGTTTCAGCCCACCATCACAACCTGAACGAGGGTCTAAATTTAGCACTTCGCGGTGGACTCGCCTAGCCTTCACCCACAGGGCGGTCCCGAGTCACGTGGTGGACTTTTCTGTCCGCGCGCCTACAACTTCCTGAACCACATGGACCGCGTCGGGCCGTGCCGGCGGTTCAGCTTCGTGAGGAACAGACGTCGCACGCTCAGCAATGACATGCCCGATTCGCCCGACATGGCCGAGCGATTACAGCGGGTGCAGGCCGGCGACCTGCGCCACTGGGAGGCGGTGCTGGCCGAAAACCGCGATCGCCTGCGGCGGTTTGTGCAGCTGCGCATGCACCGGCGTCTGGCCGGACGCGTGGACCCTTCGGACGTCATTCAGGAGGCCTATCTCGAGGCCTCACGCACGTTGGACCACTACCTCCAGGAGCCCTCGCTCCCCGCCTACCTGTGGCTGCGGCACATCGCCGGACGCAAGCTGACCGACCTGCACCGCAAACACCTCGGCGCCCAGATGCGCGACGCGGGGCGCGAGATTCCGCTGTGGCAGGGGGTTCCGGAAGCCACTTCGGAATCGCTCGCCGCCCATCTGCTGGGCAGACTCACCGCTCCCTCTCAGGTCCTGATGCAGGCCGAACTGAGACTCCGCCTGCAGAACGCCCTTGATTCGCTCGAACCGATCGACCGAGAAGTCCTGACGCTGCGCCATTTCGAGCAGCTGAGCAATGCGGAAGTCGCGCGCGTGCTGGACATCAACGAGTCGGCGGCGAGCAAACGCTACGTCCGCGCGCTGGAACGCCTGCATGAGGTTCTCGGTGAACGACCCGGCGAGGTCTCCTGGCCATGACGACGAGTGACGCCACCAGGGACCGCGACGCGTTTGAGGCGTTGGCCGAGGAGTTCGTCGAGCGGTATCGGCGCGGCGAGCGACCAGCCATCGCGGAGTATGCGGCTCAGCATCCGGAGCTGGCGGGGCGCATTGAGCGGCTGTTTCCCACGCTGTTGGCCATCGAGCTAGCGCTTCCGACCGATCCGGCAGTGGCTGGGGCGGCCCACCGCTCGCCGCTGACAACACCGCTCGCCTGCGAACAGCTCGGCGATTTCCGCATCATTCGCGAGCTGGGTCGGGGCGGGATGGGGGTCGTGTATGAAGCCGAACAGCAATCGCTTGGTCGCCGCGTGGCGTTGAAAGTCCTCGGGACGCCCAGCTTGATTGACGGTCAGCGGCGCGAACGGTTCCTGCGCGAGGCGCGGACGGCCGCCCGCCTGCATCATACGAACATCGTACCGGTCTACGGCATCGGTGAGGAACGCGGGGTCTGTTATTACGCGATGCAGTTGATTGTCGGCCGGGGTTTGGACGAGGTCCTGGAGGAACTTCGCCGGCTGCGTGACGAGCTCGATGATGGGAGTGTGCCGTCGTCCGACTCGTCGATCATCCGCACCGTCGGATCGAGCGGCTCGACGGGGCGGTCCGAGCAGACGTACTGGGCGGGCGTGGCGCGGATCGGCCTGCAGGTCGCGGACGCACTGGCCTACGCGCACGATCAAGGGCTGGTCCATCGCGACATCAAGCCGTCGAATCTGCTGCTGGACGTGCACGGCAATATCTGGGTCACGGATTTCGGACTGGCGAAGGCCGATGAGGACGGGGATCTGACACGCAGCGGCGACATTATCGGGACGTTGCGGTACATGGCGCCGGAACGCTTGCAGGGTCACGCCGACGCGCGCAGCGATGTGTACAGTCTGGGTCTGACGCTCTACGAACTGGTGACGATGCGGCCGGCATTCGGCTCGGTGGACCGCAGCACGCTGATCCATCAGGTCACGCATCAGCAGCCGATACGTCCGCGCCGCATCAACCCCCACGTGCCCGCCGACCTGGAAACGGTCATCCTCAAGTGCATAGCGCGGGATCCGGCGGAGCGGTATCGCCGCGCGGAGAACCTGGCAGCGGACCTTCGGTGCGTGCTGGAAAACCGACCGATCGAGGCGCGGCGGACGCCGGTGCTCGAGCGGGTGTGGCGTTGGGGCCGGCGCAATCCGACGGTGGCCGCCCTGGCGGCCTGCGTCGTGCTGTTGTTGGGTGTGCTGGCAGCGATGGGGACGCACACCACGTGGCGGCTCAGCCGCCAGAATGAAGTGATCCGGCACAACCTGCAGCGTGCGCAGGATGCGGAACTCGAAGCGCGGCGGCAGGCCGACCTGGCACATCAGGCCGAAGCAGCGCAGCGAGCCATGGGACTGACGGCCAATCGTCAGCTGTACGCGTCGTATCTCGATCAGGCCGCGGCGCAGCGCGGTTCGCGGCGGCCCGGCCAGCGCACCGCAGCCCTCCAGGCCGTACGGGCGGCCGACGCGGTGGCCGACGAAATCCAGATCGCCGGCGCGGAACGACACCGGCTCAACGATGAGGCGGCCGCAGCCCTGGCTCAGTTCGATCTGACCCCGCAGGAATCCTGGCCAGACGAACTGCCCCCCACGTCGCAGAACCGCGTCGCCTTCTCGCCCGACGGCACACTTTTCGCCCGCGCCGAACCCGGCCGACAGTTGGTCGTGCGGCGCCTCGTGGATGGCCAGGTCGTGCACTCGATCGCCTTGCACGACGTCCTGGAGGACGACCGGCCGCGGCCCTTCTTCAGTCCCGACGAGCGCTATCTGCTGGCCAAAGGCGCGCGGATCGATGGCAGCAATCAGATCGTGGGCATCTGGAAGCGGGATGGCGATGTCGCGCCCACGCTGGTCGCACGCATCGAACTGGGAGGCACGCGGTTCGATCAAGCCCTGGATATCGCCCCGGACAGCTCGTCCTTCGTCGGTCTGAATCGGCAAGATCTGCTGGAGGTGCGCGGCTTGCCCAGCGGCGAACTGGTCTCCACGCTCTCGCTCAGCGCGCCTCCGGATGGCGTGCGATTCAGCCCCGACGGGCAGCGACTCCTTGTCTGGAACGGAGAGAACGTCGAGATCCTGGCCCTGTCCTCGGGGCAGACGCTGACCAGGTTTCGGCTGCCTGCGCGGCTGGATTGCGCCGCCTGGCGCAACGACGGCCGGGTCGTGGCTGGCGGAGGCGAAGACGGTCACATCTACTTGGTCGACGTTCGCCATGGAAACGTGCGGCGCCAGTGCGTCGGACATCAGTCGGAAGTCCGCGAAGTTTCCTGGCACCCGTACGTGGATCTGCTGGCCAGCTCGTCCTGGGACGGTACCGTGCGACTCTGGGATCTCCGCCACGGCCAGGAAGTACTGCGTACGACCGGTGCACTCGGCGCGTTCAGCCGCTGCGGCCGCTGGCTCGGCTACACCGCCACCCAATCGGTGGGCCGCTGGGCCGTCAGTCCCGTACCGTGGACGAGCGTCCTGGCGGAGGACCATCAGACCATCCGCACCGCACGGTTCAATCGGGATGGCACCCTGTTGTTCGCCGGCGGTCAGCAGGGAATCAGCGTGTGGAACGCACGCAACGGACGACATCTAGCGCTGATCGCGGGAGTGGCCGACTTGTCGGATCATCCCGTGCTTCCCGGCTGGTGCACGGCCGGAGCCGGTGGCGTGGTGTTCTGGCCCCAGCGTCGGGACGGTTCCTGCCTCGTGGTCGGACCGCCAGAGGTGCTGCTTCCGTTCCCGTGTGACTCGATCCAGATTGATCCGAGCGGCAGCAGCTGGCTCGTGACCAGCGGCACCGACGTGATGCACTGGACGGGGGCACCCTCTGAGAAGCCCGCGGAAGCTCAGCTTCAGCGGTGGAGGCAGCCGCGATTGCGGTTCGCTGAGCTGTCGCCCGATGGCCGCTGGATCAGCACGTCCGGCTGGAACGTTCCGGGAATTAGCGTGTGGGCAGCCAAGCGTCCCGCACCGGTGACGCAATTGCCCGCGCCGCGCGGCGGATGGGTCGCTTTCAGCCACGACAACCGGTGGCTTGGCGTGAGTCTGCTTGATCAGTATCTGTTCTACCGCACCGAGACGTGGCAGTCGGTCTACGGGTTCCCGAGCCGCGCGCCGCAATTCGGGGCATTAGCATGGGCACCCGACGGTCGCTCGCTTGCGGTGGTTCCCGAGCCGGGCAAGCTGCAGATCTTGGATTTTCCCGCGGGGATTCCGCGGCTGACCATCGAGTTGGCGGCCGGAGAGCTGATTGCCTCCCTGACGTTCTCGCCCGACGGCCGCCGGCTGGCGGCAGGGATGCGTGGCGGTGCCATTCACCTCTGGGACCTCGACCTGCTTCGAGCGGAACTCGCCGCGCTTCAGCTCAATGAGTCGCCGGCTGGCGGCAAAGTCGAATTGGACGAGCGAGGCGACTTGCTGGACGCGGTGCAGATCGTCGGCGAGAACGAGGCACGGCGAGAGGAAGATCGGTGACAGGAAGATTGTTGGACAGAAGAATGTGTGCACCGTCAGGTTTGTGACGCAAGCTGTTATTTGACATATGCTTGCCTCAGATCTGGCACCTGGTGGCCGCCTCGTGAGTGGGCCAATTTGCGGGAATTCTCCCGGCAAGCTGTCGCGAAGCGCGCATCCTCCGCGCATGTACCTGTATGGCTCGTCCATCGCCCCGCGCTGTCGGAGCGGGGACCACACCGGTCAGGTGCGGCCGTGTGCCAAGCGGGCCCACGCTCTTCACGAGGCAAATCTGATGAAGCGACGGACTTACGGACCCGGGCGACGGCAAAGACGCTGCGCGCCAGGCGGGCGTGTCGCCACGCGACGCCGCCAGGTTGGATTTGAACAATTGGAAGCCCGCCGACTGCTGGCCACCAGCGTCTGGGACGGCGGCGGCGACGGTCGCACCTGGCTCGATCCACTGAATTGGAGCGATCGTCAGGTGCCGTCCGCTGGCACCGATGTGCTGATCCCGAACGTCGCCGCAACGAGTATCATCAACCTTCCGACCAGTGGCACACTCCGACTGAACTCCCTACAGAGTGCCGAGCATCTGGTGCTTTCAGGTGCGACCCTTTCGCTCGACACGCCGTCCACACTCGCTCGCCTCACCATGTCTGGTGGGACGCTCTCGGGAACCGGAGAGGTCACCGTCACGGGATTGTTCGACTGGCGCGGGGGCACGATCACGTCAACGGATCCTGCCAGCGTCATAACGCTCGCCGGCGGCCTGGAGATGACCAGCGGCACGCGGGTGCTGAGCGGCCGCACGCTGGTATTGGCGAGCGACACGCAGTGGACGGGCGGCACCTGGCAGATCAACGGTCACGCGACCATCATCAATCGGCCTGGTGCCGTGCTGTCCTTTGCCAGCACCTGGCTGGACGACACCGGCGCGAACACGACTGACACGTTGATCAATGAGGGGACCTTGCGCAAGAACAGCGGGGCGGGCACGGCCACGCTGGAGTTCGACCTGTTCGACCTGCGCGCGGGGCTCGCGCATCGAAGCGCTGCTGGGAACGATCGACATCACCGGGCCGTTCACCAGTGCCGGCCACTGGGAAGTGGCCCAGGCGGCGATGATCGACTGGCAGGCCGATAAGACGGTATCCCAGCTGCACGCCGGCACGACCTCAGCCGGTGCCGGTCAGCTGCGGCTGGTTGACGGTACCGTCGCGGTGCTGGACGACGTGACGCTCAACAGCTCCTTCACGCACACGGCCGGCACGCTCACGGGTCCCGCCACGTTGACGCTGGCCGGACCGGTGATGTGGGACGGCGGCATGCAGCAGGGGACGGAATCCGGCGGCCAGACGCTCATCACCGGCGGCCTGGAAATGACCAGCGGCACGCGCGTGTTGCATGGCCGCACGCTGGTGCTGCAGAGCGACACGCAGTGGACGGGCGGC
>JALOQX010000433.1 GCA_025459265.1 Pirellulaceae bacterium
CGCCCGCCCCCAACCGGCTCGCCCGGTTGGGGCGCACGCTGCTGGCCCTGCTCAACTGGGGATGAAATTCCGCAGATAGGCGCGGCTTTGGCGCAACGACAACTTGCGCCGCTCGAGTGATTCCTCGAAGGCGCGATCTTCCACCTCGACACAGACCGGTCCCCGATAGCCGGTGTCGCTCAGGATCGAGCAGAACTTGCCCCAGTCGACTTCACCCATCCCGGGCAGTTTGGGGGTGTGATAGCGCGGCGGCAGCGCCAGAATGCCGTAGTCGTTCAGTTGCTGCACGTCGAGGCGGACGTCCTTGGCGTGCACATGGAAGATCCGGTCTTTGAACTCCTGCAGCGGCGCCAGGTAGTCCATGTGCTGCCAGACCATGTGGGATGGATCGTAGTTCAGGCCGAAGTTCGCGTGCGGGATGTCGGCGAACATCCGCCGCCAGATGACCGGCGATGTCGCCAGGTTCTTGCCGCCCGGCCACTCGTCGGAGGAAAACAGCATCGGACAGTTCTCAATGCCAATCCGCACGCCGTGGTCCTGGGCGAACTCGACGAGCGGCTTCCAGGTGGATACGAAGCGCGGCCAGTTGTCGTCGACCGACTTTGTCCAGTCGCGTCCCACAAACGTGTTCATCTGGCCGATGCCGAGCGTTTCCGCGGCCAGAATCACCTTCTTGATGTGGTCGACATACACCGCCGCTTCCTGAGGATCGGGAGCCAGCGGATTGGGATAGTACCCCAGGCCGCTGATCTCGACACCGGTGCGATGGACGGTTTCCCGCACGCGTCTGGCGGCATCCGGTCCGAAGTCCGTGACGTCGATGTGCGTCACGCCCGCATAACGCCGCTCCGCCTTGCTCGGCGGCCAGCACATGATCTCCACACAGGTGTAGTCCTCGGCGGCGGCAAATTGCAGGATCTCGTCCAACGACAGATCCGGCAGGATCGCACTGACAAATCCGAGCTTCATGACTGGTTCCTTTCCACGGTTACCCAGTGTTGCTGGCGGTGACTCTCCAGAATGGCTTCGCACAGCGTGATTTCCCGATGCCCATCGGCAAACGTCGGAAACGTCGGCGGGGCCGCAAAGTCTCCCGCCTCGATGTACTGGTAGAAATCCCGGAAGCACTGCTTGAAGGTGTCGGGAAACCCTTCATTGTGGCCACCCGGGTAGCTGACGAAGCGTCGCGTCGATTCGCTCAGCAGGGCCGGGTCCCTGAGCAGCAGCTGGTTCGGCGCGTCACGCTGGCCGATCCACAGTTCGTTGGGCACCTCGCTGTTCCAGGCCACTGACCGCTCGGAGCCCGCAATCTCGAAGCGCAGGCAATTCTTACGTCCGGCGGTGACCTGGGACACGTGCAGACAGCCGCGTGCCCCACCGGCAAATTGCAGCATGACACAGCCATAATCTTCGGTATCGACGTCCACCGGTTCCGTGGCCGCCGGCGCCGCGGTCTTGCCGCTGAAGGTCTCCACGATGCCGGTCGGCCGCCGCCGTACCGGGTAGACCGTCTGCAGATCGGCACACACCGCTTCGACTTCCAGCGCGGTGATCGACTGGATCAAGTCGAGCCAATGCGTTCCGATGTCGGCCACGGCCCGCAACGCGCCGCCTTCCGCGCCCAGCACGCGCCAGTTGAAGTCCGTATCGTGGAACAGCCAGTCCTGCACATAGCTGCCGGTCACGTGATACACGCGTCCCCACTGACCGCTGCGGATCTGCGCGGCAATTTCCAGGCAGATGGGATAGTAGCGGATGTTGTAGTTCACTCCCGCGGCTCGGCCGGATCGCGCGGCCAGCTGGACCAGCTCCGCCGACTCGCGACTGTTCATCGCCAGCGGCTTCTCGCACATGACGTGTTTGCCGCGCGCCAAGGCGCGTTTGGCCATGTCATAATGCAGGCGGTTGGGCACGGCGATGTGCACGGCATGCACCGCTTCATCGTCCAGCAACTCCTCTAGGTCCGCATAAGCTCTGGGCAGTTGCAGCCGCGCGGCCGCCTCTTGGCTGCGCGGCAGGTCCGCGTCCAGGATCCCGACGACCGCGACCCCGGCGCGCCGCAGCGCTTCCACATGCACCGGTCCAATGAAGCCGGATCCGATCACCGCCGCTTGCACGTGTGGCATGTTGTGTTCTCACCTGCTTGGGGGAATTCCCTGCGCCTCCAGCCTAGCGATTTGGGGAAGGAACTCAATCAGGGCAAACACGAAGTGCGCATGCGAACACCTCGCGGCAGGCCGGGAGGTCCGTCCTGCGGTAAGGCCGTCGGACGGACTCTACGAATCGCGTCGCGGTCGATGCAGGCGCAGCGCCACCCAGTCCGCGGCTCGAGCCATCAGGTGGGCACCGAGCGACTGGTCGGCATGCAGGGCCACGTCCGCCAGCTGGCCAGCGTACACCGCGCGGCTCTGGCCGGCGCTGAGTGTGAGCACGCCGGTAAATCGGGGCGCGAGCAGCTCGTACTGCCGAGCATCGGACTCGGGGGCCGCTGCTTCGTGCCGGCGGACCGGCAGCGGGCCGCCGTACGCGGCGCCGAGGGCGGGGTCCGCAGGCCGTTTCGACGCCCGCGGCTCGACCTTCGCCAGCGGCGCCTGCAACACGCCCACGCTCGAAACGTACACCCGCACCGGGTGACCGATGCGCGCACACACCGCATCAAAATCGCTTTGCGCAATCGACAGGCAGACTTCCTTGGCCGATTCATCGACGATGGCAACCAGTGCACTTCCCTGGCGGAGATAGGTCCCACAGAGGGACGAGAGATTCCGACCAACCACCTGGCCCGCGCGCGGGGCGCGCACGATCAGTCGCGACAGCTGTGCTCGTTTCTCGGCCAGCCGCGCCTCGAGCACCCGCAGTTTCTCGCGTTCAACCTGCGCCTTGGCCGACGCACCCTGCCCGACGTACACGCGTCGCTGGAGCTGCGTAATGGCCACGGCCACTTCCAGGTCGGACACTTCATGTGCAAGTTCCTGGTTGACCAGCACCGCCAACACGTCGCCGGGCACGACCAACTGACCGCTGTGCACGCGCAGCTCCGTGACAAACCCGTCACTCTCCGTGCGGACAATCGTCTCCGGCGCATAGTGAATCACGGCCGGAATGACGACCGCGCCGGGCCACGGGGTCAGCAGCAACACGGCCGCTCCCAGCACCAACGCGGCGGCCGAGACGGCGGCACATCGCGCGACCGCGCGTCCGGTGCAGAGCGGACTTCGCGCGAAGCACGCGGCGCGCCGCACGACGCCTCGGCACCACCACGCGACGGCCGCGACCGAAAGAACCACGCCAGCTCCCTCGAGCAGTGTCGCGGCCGCCAGCACCAAACCCAGCAAGACCAGGTACCGCCAGCACCCCGACGCCACGCCGTAACAGCGCACCAGCACTCCCCGCAGACCCGGATCAAGCGCGCGATTCGACCGGACACCCAGCAGCAGGCGTGTCCATCCGTCCCGCACGTACTGCTGGCCCTGCCCGTACAGGTTGGGCAGTTCGAGCACATCCGACAGCAGGTAGTAGCCGTCGAAGCGCATGAGTGGGTTCGCGTTGAACACCACCGTCATGACGCTGGCGGTTGTCAGAACATTGAAGCAGACGTGATTGAACACACCGGGGGCTGTGTGTGCCCAGAGCAATGCTGCCGCGGCGGCAACGGCCAACTCGGTGTACATGCCCGCCAGGGTCACCTGGATGCGCGCCCCTTTCGGCAACCGCCAGGTGGTGGTGACGTCGACGTAGGCCAGCGGCGCAAGCAGCACGAAGATGACACCGGCCTCCCGCACCTCGCCCCCTTGCCGCTTGCAGGCGATGGCGTGGCCCGCCTCGTGCAGCACCTTGAGCGGCGTGGCCCGCCTCGTGCAGCACCTTGAGCGTCACCCAGGCCAGCGCCAGCCACAACCAGTTGTGGACCGCCAGCACGCCCGTCGAGGCCTCGGCCAGTCGCGTGCGCTGCACCACCAGTTCGCGCAGCGCCCACGTGACCGCCACTGTCCACAGAACCACACCCCAGCGCGAATAGCACCAACCCAGCCACGGCAGGATCCGTTCGACCCACCGGTCGGGATGCACCAACGGCACCTGCAGCGAGACAGGCGTCCACCAGCCCCCCGCGCGCCGCGCAGCAACCTGCACCGGCGGCACGT
>JALOQX010000155.1 GCA_025459265.1 Pirellulaceae bacterium
ATGATACTGTCCCCCGCAGCTACGACCCTTCCCCGGTCGCCCCAGTGGCGCGCGTCGCCCACGAGCGTCCTTTGCCCAATGGCGGCCCCAACTTGCCGCGCGTCCGCGTCACGCGTCTGCTCATCGCCCTCGCCCATCCGCTCAGCTGGCGACACGCAGACGCGTCTATCCACCACATATCGGCTGTTGGCGCGAGGTAGCTGCGCCAACTCCGACGAGGGCGGTACAGCTTCGCTAGCTTGCCTGATTTACTTGCCGCCCGACATGGCCGGGAACATCTCACGGACCATCGTGATGGCGGCCGGGCCGACCAGGACGACGAAGATCCCGGGGAAGATGAAGAGGACGAGCGGGAAGATCAGTTTGACGGCGGTTTTGGCCGCTTTTTCTTCGGCGATCTGCCGTCGGCGGGTGCGCATCGAATCGCTTTGCACGCGCAGGGCCTGGGCGATGCTGGAGCCGAACTTGTCGGCCTGAATCAGGATGGAGGCCAGGGAGCGCAGGTCGTCGACGCCGCTGCGCTGGCCGAGGTCCTGGAGCACCTGGCCCCGGCTGCGGCCCATCTGCATATGCAGGTTGCAAAGCCCGAATTCCTCGGCGATGATCGGGTACGACTTGTTCATTTCTTCCGACACGCGGCGCATGGCCTGGTCCAGCCCGAGTCCGGCCTCGACGCACACGACCATCAGGTCGAGGGCATCGGGCAGTCCGAGGAAGATCTGTTCTTTGCGGCGTTTGGTGAGCCACCACAGGATGACTTCGGGGAGGTAGAACATGCCGCCGGCGATCATCATGCCGCGAAACAGGCTCTTGGTGTTGAGTGCGGGTGAACCGGTCAGGTAGGAGGTCAGCAGGACGGAGCCGCCGCCCAGGAACAGGCCGCCGATGAGCATGGCGAACTTCAGGCTCAGGAACAGCGAGGGCGCCGCTTCACTGCGGAAGCCGGCCTGTGTCATCTTGGTCTTCAGCTTGCCGACATCGCTCTCCTTCGTGGGAGTCAGCGGTTTGGCCAGGGCTGGGGAGGCTCTTTCCCACACGCGGGCCATGGCCTCGGTGGACATCACGCGCCGGCTCGACTCCGCCTCCTTGCGGCGGCGCAGATGCGGGTCGCGGAATTCGTCCAGCCGCTGTTCGGCCGTGGACGCGCGCGACGCGAACAGGTCCATCAGCAGCCAGGCGGCGGAGCCGAAGAGGATGAAGGCCAGGATCGGCAGGAGGAGCGACGAATTGGTGGCAGCGAGCAGAATGATGGCCATGGCTGGTGGACTCGTGCAAAAGGTCGTTCGGGCGCGGGCGGCGGGCACTCCGGTTTCGTGGCGGACTACACTTTAATGCTGATGATCTTCTTGATGACGATGGCGCCGATGATCTGCATGACGACGGCGGCGGCGAGCATCTTGTGGCCCAACGGGTCGGTGAACAGGACCATGCAGTAATCGGGGTTCAGGTAATACATCACGACGAACAGCGCCGGCGGGAGGGCCAGCAGGACGATCCCCGACAGGCGGCCCTCGCCGGTCAGCGCCTGGATCTGGCCCCAGATCTTGAATCGTTCGCGGATCAGCGAGCCGATCTTGTCGAGGATTTCCGCCAGGTCGCCGCCGGTCTGACGCTGCAGGACGATGGCGGTCACGAAGAACCGCAGATCCAGATTCGGGACGCGCTCGCACATGTCTTCGAGCGCCTCGTCCAGCGGGATGCCCAGGTTCTGGGCTTCGTAGCAGCGGCGGAATTCGTTTGCGATCGGCTCATTCATCTCTTCCGAGACGAGGTTGATGCCGCTGGCCAGGCTGTGTCCCGCCCGCAGGGCCCGGCTGATCAGTTCCAACGCCTCGGGCATCTGCTGCCCGAACTTGCGCAGTCGCTTGCGGCGCCGCAGGAGGACCCACAGCAGCGGTGTGGCGCCGAGGACCGGGGCGACGACCGGGGCCAGTACGGCGGGAATCGACGGCACGAGAATGCAGGCGATGGCCCCGCCGCCGGCCAGGCCGGCGCTGATCAGAATGAACCGCGACGGATCCAGCGGTGCGTCGGCCTGTTCCAGCAGGCGACGCAGGTTGCCGACGCGCGACACGAGTTTTTCGATCATGCCACGCGTCTCGTCCAGCGGGGACGACAACAGGCTCGATTCCGGATCGCCGCCGCGGGCCAGCGCGGGGCTCTTGGTCCCGGCCAGGATCTCCAGCCGCTCTTCCACGGCGCTGGTCTCATCGCTGCGGAACAGGATGGCGACGCCGCCCACCAGGGCGGCCACGCCCAGGAACGACGCGACGATGACAACGACGGTCAGCATAAACAGGTTTCCCTTGGCTAATCCACCATCATGACCCGCTGCCGGAAGGCGCTGGCCGGGAGCCGTACTCCCGCCGCTTCCAACCGCGGCATGAAACTGGGCCGGATCCCGGTCGACTCGAACCGCCCGCGGGCGCGGCCGGTCTCGTCGATCCCCTCTTGTACGTACTGGTAAATGTCCTGCATCACCACGGTGTCCTGTTCCATGCCCACGACCTCCGTGATCCGGGTGACGCGGCGCGGACCACCCTGGAGCCGGTTGGCCTGGATGATCAGATGCACGGCGCTGGCAATCTGCTGCCGCATGGCTTTGATGGGCATCTCGAAGCCGGACATCATGATCATGGTCTCCAGCCGCGCGATGCCATCCCGCGGCGTGTTGGCATGGATGGTGGTCAACGAGCCGTCGTGGCCGGTGTTCATGGCCTGCAGCATGTCCAGCGTCTCGCCGCCACGGCACTCGCCGATGATGATGCGTTCCGGCCGCATGCGCAGCGCGTTGCGGACCAGGTCGGTGGCCGTGATTGCCCCTTTGCCTTCGATGTTGGGGGGACGCGTCTCGAGCCGCACGACGTGTTCCTGCTGCAGTTGCAGTTCCGCCGCGTCTTCGATCGTCACGATGCGGTCGGAATTGGAGATGAAGCTGGAGAGGGTGTTGAGCAGCGTGGTTTTGCCGGAGCCGGTACCACCCGAGATGATCATGTTCAGGCGGGCTTTGATGGCGCCTTCGAGCAGCATGACCATTTCGGGTGTGAAGGCCTTGTAGTTCAGCAGGTCTTCCAGCTTCAGGGGATTGGAGCCGAACCGGCGAATCGACACCGCCGGGCCGTCCAACGCCAGGGGGGGAATGATCGCGTTGAAACGCGACCCGTCCGGGAGCCGGGCATCCACCATCGGGCAGACTTCGTCGACGCGCCGGCCGACGTTGGACACGATCCGGTCGATGATCTGCAGCAGATGCGCGTTGTCGCGGAACTCGACGCTGGTCCGCTCCACCTTCCCGCGGCGTTCGACGTAGATCGCCTTCGGCCCGTTGATCAGGATATCGCTGATCGAATGGTCCTTGAGCAGCATTTCGAGCGGTCCCAGGCCGAAGGTCTCGTCGAGGACTTCTTCAATGAGCCGTTCGCGCTCGTTGCGATTCAGAAACGTCTCTTCGGTGTCGCACAGGTGCTCCACCACGAGTCGGATCTCGCGGCGCAGCACGGCCCCTTCCAGCTCGCCGACCTTGGTCAAGTCGAGCTTGTCGACGAGTTTGCTGTGGATGCGGCGTTTGAGCTTGTCGAATTCCTCGGCGCGCGCCGCATCGACTGAACGCAAGGCAGGTGCAGGGTTGGGCATCGTGCGATCCGTGTCAAGGGCAGGACAGGTCGCGGACCGCCGCCGCGTGAAGCGGAGATCCGTGGGTCACGTCAGGCTGTGCGACGGATCGCGGCCGCAGTCCGCGGTCGGTTGCTCCGTCGCGTCAGAGAAAACATAGCTCACGGAACGCCACGGACTTGGGCTTGTCCGGTGGGGGTGGGGGCGAGTTCGCGGGGGCGGTGGGTCGGAGGATCGGCACAGGCGTTACGGCCTGCCCGTGCGCCGTGCGAGCGTGGGGGTCAGGCCGGCGGCAACGTGCCGGTGCGGGCCTTGGTGCGGCCCCAGAAGCTCAGCCAACGCCCCTTCGCGTCGGGCGTGACCGGCTCGCTCTCCGGAATGACCCCGGACAGATGCTCCGCCAGGGCCACGATCGCCTGCGTGATGGCGGCCCGGGGCGCCTGGTCGACCAGCGGCACGCCGTTGTTGCGCATTTCCACCATCACCCGGTAGTCGTTGGGCAGGCGCCAGTAGATGTCGCGACCGATGGTTTCCTTGGCTTTCTTGAGGCTGATGTGGCCGTTGTCCAGTCCAATCCGGTTGACCACGATCTGGACCTTCTCCTTGAGTCCGTCGACGGCCTCAAAGGACGCCATCAGCCGCACGACGTTCCGCAGGCACGGCAGGTCCAGCTGGGTGACCAGCAGCACCTCGTGTGCGACCTGCAGCGCCGACATGTCCACGCGGTTGTACGCCTTCGACACGTCGATGATCACGTGCGAGAAGGTCGCCTTGAGCAGCCCGAACACGCGCTGGAGATCGTCGGGCGTGATGAGCGAAATATCCTGCAGCTGGACGGGACGCGGCAGCAGGTAGAGTCCCGACGAGTGTTTGGTCATCGACCGCCTGAGGAGCTGGAAGTCGAGTCGCGAGATGTTCTGCACGACGTCGACGATCGTGTAGTCCGGGATGGTGTCGAGGAACACGTCGGCGTCGCCCAGGGACAGGTCGAGATCGATCAGCGCGACGGAATTGGGTTCGCGCATGGCCAGCACGCAGCCGAGGTTCACGGCCAGGCTCGTCGCGCCCACGCCTCCCGTCGCGCCGGCGATGGCGAGGATCTTGCAGCCGCGTCCCCGCCCCTGCGAGCCGCCGGCCCGCTGGGCGGCGATCCGCTCGAGCGCCAGCAGCAGTTCCTCGATCCCGACCGGCTGCGTCAGGAACTCCTTGGCCCCGGAGCGCATGGCCTTGAGAATCAGCTGGCCGTCCGTACTGCTGCTGACGGCCAGAATCGCACACTCGGGGGACGTCTCGCGGAGGTTCTGCATCAGCTGCAGCGCCTTCTGCGGGTCCGCATCCAGACCGATCACGCCGACTTCCGGATGCGTCTGCGCGACGATGTCCGAGAAGAACTCGTACCGAGATGACTCGGCTTCGAGCCAGCACATGTCCATGCCCAGGAGCATGCGTTTGAGCGCTTCGCGGTGGGCATCATGCGGGTCAACGATCGCCAGGCGCAGGACGTTGGTCATGGGCGGCAGACTCTCTGGGCTATTTGAGTGTGTCGTAGCCGACCGGCCCGATCAGCGCCGGTTTCTTGCCGGCGCCGCGCGTGTCCGCGGCCGACGCATCCCGCGAGGCGGGCGTGGCGGCCGGTGCCGCCGCGCCGGACGGCCGCGGCGCGGCGGTCGGTCCCCCGCGGACCGTGTCCGCCGGTGTCGGCGCGAGCACACTGTCGGGGGTCACGCCGTCGGCCGGAGTCGGCGCGGCGTGCATTTCCGACGGCTGGCAACTCGGGCAGGATCCGTCCTCACAGCAGCGCGGCACTTCCATGTACCCGCGCCAGTATAGCTCCACGTCGTTGGGCGTGGTCGTCGCTTCGCCCGGACCGCACGGTGGGACTTCATTCGGGTCCACCCCCTCGACGAATTCGGGCGTGACCATGATCAGCAGTTCCACTTCGTTGACCTCTTCCGCGATGTGCCGGAAGGGCGCGCCGAACCACGGCAAGTCGGCCAGCCACGGGAGGCCACGATTCTGCGCCTCAACACGCTGCTGCAGCAGTCCGGCCAGCGCCAGCGTCTGGCCCGCCTTCATCTCGACCGCCGTATCGACCCACCGCGTCCGCAACGCGGGGACGCTCACGCTGTTGATGACCACGCTCCGCGACGTGTCAATCTCGCTCACCTGCGGCCGCACTTCCAGACGCAGGTTGCCGTTGCCCAGCACGATCGGCACGAAGTCGACACGCGTCCCGTACTGCCGGTACTCGATCGAGACCGTCCCCAGACTCTGCGGCACAATGATCGGGAACTCGCCACCCGAATTGAAGCTGGCCGGCCGACCGCTGATTGTCGTCAGCTGCGGTTCGGCCAGGATCTTGATGAGGTCGTTCTGACGCAGGGCGTCGATGAACCCGTAAAAGGCGCTGTTGCCGTCCACAATGCCGAACCGCACCGTATCGTTGCCAGTGGCGATGGCGGTGGCCGGGTTGGTCGCGCCGGCCAGCAGCCCGCTCACCGATTGAAACACGAAACCCTGATTGTCGAGGAACGCCCAGTCAAAGCCGACGCGGCGCAACTTGGTGCGGGACACCTCCATGACTTTGGTTTTGAGCAGGATCTGCTGGACGCCCCCCACGGTCATGTTGTTGACGACCTTCGGATAGTAGTCTTCCGCGATCCGCACGATGCTGTTGACCATCCCCGGGCTGGGTACGTACCCCGACAGGTAGACGCTGCCGGCCAGCGGTCGGACGCGCACGGCGGCGTCCGGGAATTCGGACTGGATCACCATCTGCAGCTGCCGCGCATCCGGGCTGACGACCACGTCCACCGTGTAGAGCCGCTGTGTCTCGTCCCACACGTTGAGCTGGGTGACACCCGGCCGCAGGGCGGAGAGTTGCACCTGGTTCGGGGATATCGGCGTGGCCCGCACGATATCCGGGTTATTGACCAGCAGACGCGGGATCTTCTGTTCCAGCGTCAGGATGCGGCTGGTGGCCACGACCATTTCCAGCCGCTGCGTCGGTCCGTCCACGCTGAATGTGGCCGACTCGAAGACTGCGCCGGGATCACCGGACGGCGCGGTATCTTGCGCCATGACTCGTGGCGGAATCGTGTGCAGCAGAGCCTGTGTCAGCACCAGGCCCACGATGGCGGAGGTTACCGCCCAGCTTTGCTTGGACATCCGTGTACTTCCTTGCGTCGTGAAAAAAACGCGCTTGGGTCATCCGTGAAGCGGGCACCTGATCCCGCTGCCCCTCTGTCCTCTGTCCTCTGTCCTCTGACCTCTGTCCTCTGTCCTCTGACCTCTGTCCTCTGACCTCTGACCTCTGACCTCTGACCTCTCAGTTCTCGCTGAATCCGTTGTCTGTCTCTCCGGCATCCGGTGGCGTCGCATCGTCCGGCGTGGCCGCGGGTGTCGGCGGAGCGGCGGCCGCAGGCGTCGCCGGGGCAGGAGCTGCGGGCGGCACCGGCTGGGGCACGGCAATTGGCGGCACGGGTGGTGCCGCCGTGGCGCCGCCGCCGAGGACCGGCAGTTCGCCTTCGTTGTTCCATGTGTACTGCTGGCCGCCGTCGGGCGTGAGCAGGGTCATCTGCCAGGCGGGACCGGGGGTCAGCAGACCGCCGCTGGATCCGGCCGCGGCAGCCATCGCGTTCTGGCTCTTGATGCTGTTGAGGAACCCGACGAACCCGCCCGCGGCGGAGGCCAGCGCGCCGGCCGGCGTGTCGGCGGATGGTGACGACTTCTCGTCAGCGTCCTCCGACCGCGTGCCAAACAGCGTCTCGATCGTGGCGTTCTCGCCGCTGGTCACTTCGGAATCCTCGTTGGGACGCCGCAACGCCAGCCGCAGCGTGCCGAGCTCCGCCGCCAGCATCAGCTTGGCCACCTGATCCTGCTTGACCAGCACCGAAACGGTCTTGGCGACCAGCGCCCGCCCTTCCTGGTCGGTCTCCTGGCTGGTCTGACTGTTGACCGCGAACACGCGCACGTTCTTGAGAATCTCACGCGTGCCGGTCTGCGGGATGCCGCGTCCTTCCTTGAAGTACCCGAAGATGTCCACGCGGTCGCCCGGACTGATCAGTCCGGAGACGGCGGTGTCCATCTGGACGCGCAAGCTGCACACCCGGTGGCCGTCCGGGATCTTGATGGCCGGCCCTTCCAGTTCGTCGGCCAGTTTCAGCTTGAGGATCGGTTCGCCGGCGTAAAAGCGCACGCGGGCGAAGTGCTCGTTGATCTCGTTGAAGTCCGTGATCGAGCCCTCGGGAACCTTCGACTTGGGCCAGTCTTCCATCCGCACGTTCGACGCCGTGAGCTGTTCGTTGGCGTCGATGTCGGCCGTGGCCACGTAGATCTGGACCATCTCCATCGCGGCGCTATTGCCGCGCGATCCCCGTTCCATCACCTGACTGATCGCGATCGACGCGACGAGGCCGCAGCCCAGCGCAATGACGATCAACACCATGGATTTCGCACGCATCGTGTGTCCTCTGCCCAAACGTGTGTGTGCCCGTCACGCCGTCTCGCCCGGCCCTGGCACTTCCCCGCTGTTTGGGGCGAGATCGCTTACTGCACTCGCTCGCGACGCATCACCGTCGTCGCCGACAGCGTGCGTCCCCCTAAGTACATTGGCGACGGAAGCCAACTCACTTGACTAAAACCGATATCGACAGTTACGCTCACCGGATCTCCAAAGCCTGCGTCCTGCGGATTGTCTGGAATAATCGTTATGTTTGCACCGTCAATCGCACCGCTGGTCAGGTAGCGGGTCACGATGTCGCCGACATCGACGGCGGTCGAGCCATCCAGCACCGCCACGCGGGCCCCTTCCCGCGACGCGTTGGTGATGACTTGCTGCACCATCACCATCCGGCCGTACTCGATCATGCCGAACACCAGCAGCAGGAAGACCGGGGCGACCACGGCAAACTCCACCGCCGCTGCACCTCGTCGGTTCTTTCGGCACGACCGGCAAGGTTTGTCCAGTTTCCATGGGGTGGGCCGCAGGGCCAGCGAAAGCTCGCCAGACCGGCTGGCATCGGCAGAATTCCCAGATTGCCTGTTTTGAGCGGTGTGAGTCGTCATACGAGCATTCCCGTCCAGGCGAAGTAAGCAATCGACCCGATCGCAATCGGGATACCGTAGGGGAGCAGGAGCATGGAGCTCTTGCGTTGCGCAGCGATCGAAGCGAGCTGTTCCGGATCGCGGATGGTGAGGATTTCTCCCAGGATCATCCACAGCTGCCGCGCGTGTTTGACCCAGGCCCGCCGGGCGACGACCATGGCGATGGCCAGCACGGCTCCGACGATGGCGGTGGCGCAGAAGGCATGGAGCGTGTGGGACGCCCCCAGCCAGGCCCCGACGCCGGCGAGCAGTTTCACGTCGCCCGCCCCCATGCCGCCAATCGCGTACAGCGGGAGCAGCATGGCCAAGCCGGCGGCCGTCCCCAAGAGACTGCCGCCGAACCCGCCGTACCAGGCATCGCCAGCCAGACTGGCCGCCAGCGCGCTGTAGAGCCAGCCGCTGACGATCATGGGGAAGGTCAGCCAGTTCGGTACCTTGAGTTCGAACCCGTCGATGACCGCCGCGACGATCAGAAAGAGCGTCACCGTCCACACGGGCCAGTTCTCGACCACGGCCGATCCGAATGCAACCAGCGATTCCATGATGTTCTCCAGCTCCACGAATACTCCCCGCCCTCGGCGCCGTGCGCACGCTGCCGCGCGCTACCAGCGCAGACTCAGCAGGCAGCTCACGACGGCTGCCGCCACCGTGAAACCGTAGCACACCATTTCCAGGGCGCTGGCCAGCGCCTCACCCGGCAGCATCGAGTACATCGCGGAGCGTTCCTCCTGCGATAAGCGTGTGACTTTCTCAACCCGCAGATAATTCGCAAAATCCCCCTTCGACGCCACGCCGGGGCGCCGAAGGGGGTGCATGACTTGACATCAAATTGTGGAAGCGGTTACGCCGCTTGCTCACGGGCCTCCGCCGGTGCCCGCCAGCTCGGTCGACACGCGATCAAACGTCGCGTTGGCGTTCGTGCCGATGCTCGAAATCGCCGTCAAGCAGACGATGATAATCAGCGCCAGCATCACTGCGTATTCAACCGCTGTGGGGCCGTCTTCCGATACGAGGAAACGTTGCACTTTCAGAGCGAGGTTCTTCATCACTTCCTCCAGATTCTGCTGTGTCCGCCGGTCGCCTCAGCGCCTGCCGCGGACCACTGCCTTGGTGAAAAGGTACGTTGCGAATTCGTGTCAGTGTGCTGGGAAATCCCAGGTACCTCGTCGCTCGCACCGCCGCGAACTCGTGTGACACTAAACGTCGCCTCTTCCTCTTGACCCGATCTGGGACTCAGCCTCTGGCCAAGCGAATGCTGGAGGGGCCGCGGTCACCCATTTTCGGCAGCCCGGCTGTCGCATCGCGTCGCGATCCGACCCGTAGCTTTGCGTTGCCACCCTTGCGAATGGTTTGCCTTTATCGAGGATGGGAGGCTACACTCTCGAGAGCCGTTGGCCCGCCAGCCGATCCGAAGAACTCCGGATGCGATCGGTTTCGTTGCTCACGGGCATTGGCTCCGGCGGACCACGCTCAATCCTGCGACTGAGCTTGAACCGCACTTGAAACCTATGTCACATTCGCGAACTGTCAAATTCGAGACTTTAGAAAATTTGACAAGATTGCGTAAAGAATGATGGCGTCGACGCTTCGATGCCACGGGCAACACGCAGCCGGTCGCAGAAACCGCACCGCACCGGGACCCGCGGTGGGCTGCGTCTGCAAAGAAAACGCCGGCAAGCGGCCGGCGTCCATCAGCGGGCTGAGGTGCGGGTGAGAGGAGTTGAACCTCCACGCCCTTAACGGGCACAGGAACCTGAATCCTGCGCGTCTGCCAATTCCGCCACACCCGCATGTGTTGCGTATGTGCGTGTCGGCGGCTCGTTGGACTGGTGAGCGACGCGTAGAATGCGGCGGGGAGCGCGTACTCGCGCGATCCGAGCGGCGGATGCGATGATTACGCGCGTGATGAGGGCACAGGTGGAAGGGCCTTGGTGAACGACTCCGAGCGGCCGAGCGGGCAGGAGCGGCACCCGGCAGAGCTGGTGCGTGGTTTTGCCCTGCGCGTGGTGCAGAAGCTGCGGGATGCAGGGTTTGCGGCGCTGTGGGCGGGGGGCTGTGTTCGCGACGAGCTGCTGGGACGCGTGCCCAGCGATTACGACGTGGCGACCGACGCGCGGCCCGATCAGGTCCGCGCGTGTTTCGGGCATCGCCGGACGCTGGCGATTGGCGCCGCCTTTGGGGTCATCACGGTCTTGGGGCGACGCGGCGAGGGCCAGATCGAGGTGGCCACGTTCCGCTCCGACGCGGCGTATTCCGATGGTCGCCGGCCGGACGCAGTCCGTTTCAGCACGGCGGAGGAAGATGCCTTGCGGCGCGACTTCACCGTCAACGGCCTGTTCCTCGACCCGCTTACCGGGGAGGTCATCGACTACGTGGGCGGCCGGGCGGATCTGGCCGTGCGCGTCCTGCGCGCCATTGGGGATCCGTACGCGCGCCTGGCGGAAGACAAGCTGAGGATGTTGCGGGCGGTGCGTTTCGCCACGACGTTGGAATTCACGATCGATCCCGCCACGCTCGCGGCCGTGCAGCGGGAAGCGGCCGGCATCACGGCGGTCAGCGCGGAACGCATCGCGGCGGAGTTGCGCAAGGTTCTGCTCCATCCGTGCCGGGTGCGGGGCGTGGACCTGCTGCGTGCGTCCCGCCTGATGGAATACCTCCTGCCCGAAGCCCTGGCAGGTGGGGATGCCGCGCCGGACTCTTCGGGCGTGCCATCCTCCGGCAGTGCACCCCGGTCCACGGCGGAAAGTACCGCGGCCTGGGACCAGACTCGGCGTATCCTCGATGCGTTGGACGCACCCACCTTCAGCGTGGCCCTGGCCGGACTGCTGTGGAGCGTACACGCGCGCTTCGCGGGCGCGTCGGGCGGGATGGGCCGGATCTGCGCGCGCTGGCGGCTGTCGAATCATGAGTCGCGGGGCGTGCAGTGGCTGCTGCACAACGAAGTCCTGCTGCGTCGGGCCCGGTCGCTGCCGTGGCCCCAGGTGCAACGCGTGCTGATTCACCGGCGGATCGCCGAGCTGGTGTCGCTGGCCACGGCCGTGGCTCAGACGGTGGACGGGACGACGGACGACGTCGACTTCTGTCGCGGCAAGTTGCAGCTGCCGCCGGACGTCCTGAATCCGCCGCTGTTGCTGACCGGCGACGATCTCTGCGCCGCGGGATACGCAGCTGGCCCGCGATTCGCCGCCGTGTTGGCGCAGGTACGTGATGCGCAGTTGGAGGGTCGTGTGGCCGATCCTGCCGCGGCGCTGGCCCTGGCCCGCACGCTGTTGAGCCAGGTTGATTGATCCCGGGCGCCGTGCGGCTTGATGTTGTCCATGCGCGGCGTCATGCTGGGGAACAGGCGCGCAGACTCGGCGCCGGCGCGCCGCCGGGCACCCGTCCCGGCTGCGGGCCCTCTGGGTACTCGAAGGAACGCCATGGACAAGAAATCCAAAAAGAAGCTCGATCTGCTCAATCAACGGCTCCAGCTGCTGCGCCGCCAGCTCGCGGGAGCCAGCAAACAGAACGACACGCCCGGCGAGGTGGAACGTCTGACCCGCGAGATCGCCGCGCTCGACGCCGAAGTTCGACACCTGAAAGAAGCGTGACTGTTCCGAAGACGTCAGCCGGCGTCGCGGTAGACGGCGGCGTCGCTGCGGCCGTTGCCGTCCCAGTCACCCACCACGGGTATGTCGGCCGCGTCCCCCAGGCGGAAGACGCGGTCGTCATCGTCCTGCTGACGATTGCCGTTGCTGTCCAGCAGCCACGTCCCGTCGCGGAACACGCCGAGGTCTTCGATGCCGTCGCCGTTCCAGTCGCCGACCGCGGGCAGGTCGCCGACAGTGCCGAACGTGACGATCGTATCGCGATCGGTCAGCCGTCCGTCGCCGTCGGTGTCAAGGAACCACATCCCGGAGCGGAACACGGCGATGGTCGAGATCCCGTCGCCATTCCAGTCACCGGCAATGGGCAGGTCGCCGCCGATCCCGTAGCGGAACACGTGATCGATCAGATCCTCGCGCGGGGTCCCGCCGGCGGTGCGCTGGAGGACGCGGCGGCCGTCGGTGGCTTCCGCCGGTTCGGGCGGGAGGTTCTTGGGTTTGACGACGCTGTCGCGCTGCGTCAGACGCAGCTCATTCTGCCGGTCCGGCAGTCCGGGTTCCGCGTCTATGGCGCGCTCATCGCCACGCCATTCAGCGCCGAAGATCCCGATGTCGTCTTTGCCATCTCCGTCCCAGTCGCCGACGACGGGCAGGTCCCCGCGGGTCCCCAGTTCAGCCCACAAATCGTCCTCATCCCAGCGGCCGTTGCCGTTGAGATCGACAAACCACTGACCTTCGTGAAAGAGGCCGACTTCCGAGACGCCGTCGCCATTGAAATCGCCGCTGATCGGGATGGCCCCGGGCATGCCGAGTGTGATGCCGTCGACCCCGGAGAAGTCGGGCTCTTGCGCGCTGACCATGGTCCACGAGCCGTGATGCGCGGCCAGGGAGACCCATTGAGTGCGGTTCATCAGCGACACGGTGCGCCACCGACCGTGGGAGAGATCCTGATCACGCAGGTCGCTGCGCGGACTGCCCCCGTTGACGACGCTCAGGTGCCAGGCCATACGCGTGACGCCGCCCGAGCCGTAGACCGGTATGGACGTGACCTGGCGCGGCACATCGATTGCCGTGGCGACCCAGGGGAGGGGCGGCGGCACCACGACGCCCGGTGGCGTCCACGGCAGTCGCTCGGGCAGCGCCGGCACGGGTTGAAAGCCGGTCCGTTCGACGAGCACTTCGCTGAAGTTGTTTTCCTGCGACGTCTGACCGGGCCGCACGGGGATCTGCACAATGGCATCGCCGGCGGGATCCTTGACCAGCCCGGTGGCGACCTCGGTCCCGTGCGGGACCTGCTCATTCAGCGCGATCCCGCCGGTGGTGCCCGGCGTATCGATGCCGTCGACAAAGCCCGTCGGATGCACTTCGTAGACGGCGTAGAACCCGGGCCGCAGGCCGCGGAACTCATAGTAGCCGCGCGCGTCCGTGACGACCGTCAGGACGCCACTGGCTGGCAGGCCGGAGAGCACGCGCTCGGCCGACACTGGCGCGCCGGTCAGTCCGTCGCGCAGCTCGAGCAGGACGCCGGCCAAGGGTCGGTCGTCGGCGGTGCGTTGGCCGTCGCGCAGGCCGGCCAGGCTCCCAAGCGACTGGCCCGGGTTGAGTTGCACGGCTGGTCCGTCCTGGAAGACGAAGCCGGAGATGGATGCGGGCGGGAGTTCGTAGAAGTTGTACTGCGTCAGTGCCGTGCCCGGCGGGATCGCCACGGCGGTGATCAAGTCGGCAACATCGTCGACGCCCCCGTGAGAGCCGGCGGTCTGGCCCCCGTGGAAGTATCCGGCAGGTTGCTGCTCGTGCACCCCGTACACGCCCGGTCGCAGCAGCGTGAACTCATAGGTGCCCGCGGCGCCGGTGCGCGTCGTGGCCACGACCTGGCCGGCCGCGTCGAGCAGTTCCACGGTCACGCCGGCCAGGAGCGTCTCGCCGGTGTCCCACCGCGCGTTCTCGTTGAGGTCGGCAAACACGAGCCCTGCGAGGCTGGCCGGCACGATCTCGCAGAAATCGTAGTCGGTCAGGGTATCGCCCGAACCGACGGGAATCTGCGAGATCAGGTCGGCGACCGACGCGTCGCCGCCGTGCGAGCCGGCGCGTTGACCACCCTGGAAGTACCCGACCGGCTGTGTTTCCCGCACGGTGTACGTGCCGGGCGCGACATCGCTGAAGCGGTATCGGCCCGCCGCATCGGTGGTCGTCGTCCCGACCGTGCGTCCGCCGGCATCGAGCAATTCGATGCGGACGCCCGCGATCGGGCGTTCACCGGCATCGAGCAGGCAGTTCCC
The DNA here is from genome assembly GCA_025459265.1 of Pirellulaceae bacterium. GTDB lineage: Bacteria > Planctomycetota > Planctomycetia > Pirellulales > Pirellulaceae > JAAYDI01. The sequence goes on from JALOQX010000155.1 coordinate 14,582, forward strand.
GTTGTCGTCGGTGTGCACGAGCCCGGCGAGACTGGCGGGGAGCAGCTCGCCGAAATCGTATTCCACGCCGGTCGAGCCCCAACGCAGCCGGATCGCGTTGATGGTATCGTTGCTGGCGAGTGTCCCCGTGGGGACGCCGTCGACCCGGCCGACGGCGTCCTGGCCGTCGAGCCAGCCGGCCGGCTGGGTCTCGACCAGCCGGTAGATGCCGGCTGCCAGGAAGGTGAACTCGTAGCGGCCCGTGGCATCGGTCTGGGCGACACCGCGCACGGCTCCGCTCTGGTCGTAGAGGGACACCGTGGTGCCCGCGATCGCTTCCTCCCCCGTGTCGCGCCGCCCGTTGTTGTTGCGGTCATGGAACACATGTCCGGAGAGGACCGACGGGGGATGTTCGCAGAAATCGAACTCCGTGCCTTGATCGCCCGGGTTGAGCTGGATGTCGACGATCGTATTCGGATCCAGGACGCGGCCGCGCAGCACGCCGTTGACGGTCCCGGCGAGCGCCGCGCCGTCGATCAAGCCGGCGGGGGTCACTTCGACGACGGCATACTGGCCGGGCAGCAGATCCTGAAAGCTGTACCTGCCCGAGGTGTCCGTCGTAGTCTGGGCGATCACGCTGCCGCTGCGGTCCAACAACTTGATCATCACGTCCGCGATGGGCTGGCAGACCGTGCCGGTGCAGCAGTTCCCGTCGGCGTCGGACAGGTGCACGTATCCCGCGATGCTGGCCGGCAGCAGTTCGCCGAAGTTGTACTCGATGCCCTGGGCACCGCCGCCCAGGAAGATGTCTTCGATCTGGTCGCCGGGGTTCACGGCGCGGCCCGTGACGACGCCCCCGACGGTGCCCGCAGCGTCCAGGCCGTCCAGATAGCCTGCCGGCTGTTGCAGCTCGACGATGCGGTACGTGCCCGGCGACAACTGGCTGACGGCATAGAACCCCTGGGCATCCGTGACGACCGTGACGGTGGACTGCTCGACGAGCGTGCTGAGGGGGATGACGTGCAGCGTGATACCGGCCAGCCCGCGCTCGGCGGCGTCCCGGCGACCGTTGTTGTTGGCATCGGCGTACACATAGCCGCTGATCGCGGCGGGATTGACCGCCTGCTGCAGGTCCAGAAACGCGCCGGCCGTGCGGTCGCGTTTGCCGTCGACATTATCCACGGGCAGATCCAGCCCGCTCTGGCGGAGCTGCTCGTCATAGAGGTTCCAGAACAGTGCCGTGGCGTCGGCGTCGAGGAAGTGCGGGGCCACGAATTCCGCGACCAGCTCTGTGCCCTGGAACTCGACGCCGGATGTGATCGGATCGAGCCCTTGGTTGATGCGGTCCAGGTTCGTCTCACCGGGCGAAAAATACTCGACTTCGTCGACGTCGATACTGAAGACCAACTTGTCGCCGGCGGCAAAGCCCTGGAATTCCAGGACCAGGCGCGAGTCGCCATCCTGGACGTGTGCGGTCACCCGCGCTTGCGGGTTGTTGGAGATGAGTTGGTCCACCTGAAACCCGATGGCGTGGTCGGCGCCGAGCCCGGCTTCGATCGTGTCGAAGATCAGGTCGCCACGATCGAGCCCCGCCGCGCCGCGGTCGGCATTGAAGATCAGCCGCCGCAGCTGCGTCCCGGGCGCGCCGCCGGTGAACTGGATCTCGAAGCGGTCGCCATGCAGGTCCGACCCGATGTCTTCTTCGACGTAGACGGCACCGAGTACGATCGGGTGGGCCGCCAGCAGCTGACGCGGTTCCATCGATTCGAACGTGCACGCACGCACGCGCCGCGGGTCCGCGTTCCAGCGCCGCCGTAGCGCCGCGGCACGCGGCGTGCGTCGCCATGTGGCCAACTTGGAGAAGAATCCCACGATCAGCCTCCCTGCTTCGTTGCGTCGCCGACCTGCGTGTGGGTACGCTCCGTGCGCCGCCCTGCGGTCCGCCCGAACGGGCTGCCGCTCCCTGTGACCGGACGTTACCGCGGATCACGCCGTGCCGAACGCACACCGCCACTGGTGTGCTCCGGCACCTGCCAAATCCGCAGAAACGTGTCAAACCCTCCCGAGACCAAATACCCATCCTGGAACGCCAGGGCCGACACGGAGCCGGTGTGGCCGGTCAACTGGCTGAGTTCCTGGCGCGTGGCCAGGTCCCAGAGCCGAATGATGTTGTCGCTGCCGGCCGTGGCCACGAGCTGCGGTCCGCAGGTCGTCATGGCCAACACCTTGGCCGGCTGCGGGGGTAACGTGTAGGCCTGATCGTCCGTGTTCCAGTTCCACACGCGCACCATGCGGTCTTCCCCACCGGATATCAGCTGCTGGTCGTCCTGGGCGAACTGAAGCGCCCGGATCCGCAAGGTATGTGCCTGGACCTCCCGCGTCCAACGCCGCTGCGTGACGTCCCAGACGCGAATGCACCCGTCGCGTCCGCCCGCCGCGACGAACCGGTCGTCCGACGAGATGGCCAGCGCCCGGTTGTCCGGACACGCGCACGGGATCGCGTATTCGCACGACCCCTCGCTCAGATCCAGCTGGTAGAGATGATCCTCGAATCCGGCGGTGACTACCCATTGTCCGTCGTGGCTGAATGCCACCGCATCCACCGCGTGTTGCAGCTCGGCAATGCGACTCTGCAGTCGCCCGCCCGCGACGTCCCACAACAGGACACGGCGGTCACTGCCGGACGATACCAGTCGGTCTCCGGCGGGCGAAAACGCGAGGGCACGAATCCAGTCGCGATGGCCCGACAACCGTGTGATCAGCGCGCCGCTGTCGATGTTCCAGATGCGAATCACGTGGTCGTCGCCTGCCGCGGCGACCCACCGGCCCTGTGGCTGGATGGCAAGGGCACTGACGACGGCGGGATACTGCCGCGGGCCGTCAGCCGGGCTTTGAATGGCGTGCCGCATGCTGACCGTCCAAAGCGTATCGGCGTGCGCGGGCGCTGCGGCTCCCACCAGCACGCCCGCGCCGGTGCAGGCCGCCGCGAGCCACGTTCGTCGAGTCATTCCAAGCGTGTGCATGGCAAGTGGGCGGTGCTGGCGGGTCAGCACCGCGCAAGGTAATGAGTGAGGTTCGAGCAGGTTGTACCGATTCTGCTTATCGGACAGTGCTCCGCTCGACCCACAGATGATCCGCGCGCATTCTTTGGCGGACGGAAGGTGGATAAGACGCGGGTTTTGCGGAGAAGAAGCTGGGGAGGCTGGGTCGAATGTTCGTCGCAGCGCCGTGAGCTCAACGCTGCTCGGGGGTCCGCTGCGCGACCTGGTCAAAGACGGTCCACACGTACGTCAGCTTCCGCAGCCGCTCCAGGTAGTCTTGGACCTGTCGCTTGCGATCGGCTTCGGAGAGTTTTTCGCGGATCGTATCCTGGGCCTCCACGAATTCGACGTGGCGCGCCGGTTCGCGCTCGACCACCCGGATGATGTGAAACCCGGTTTGATCCTCGAGTTTGAGGCTCAGTCGGTTCAGAGGCAGGCTGAAAATGGCCTGATCGAGCACCTCGGACACCAGGCTTCCCTGCGTCGTCCAGTCATGGTATCCGCCGTCGGCGGCAGTCACGCCCTGCGAGGATTTGCGGGCGACGGAGGCGAAATCGGCGCCGCGTAACACCTGATTGCCCATGTCGACAATCGCTTCGTCGGCAGCGGCACGGGTCGGCCACTTGTCGAAGCGCGCGGTGAGTTGTTCCCAGCGCGCGCGGCCTGGCAGGTCGAAATCACGACTGTGCTCGTAATAGTACGTCAGCAGCTGGTCGTGCGTGATTTCGGGGTTCCGATTGACCTTCTGGCCGATCATGGTGCGGACGAGCAACTGTTCGCGGAACTCGGCCTTCTGCGCGTCAATGCTGGTGCCGAACCGGTTCAGCTTTGTCTGGAGCGCCGCCAGCGAATCGACTTCCAGTTGTTTCATGGTTTCCGGAATCTGTTCTTCGTAGTACTGTTTGTCCACCTGCTTGTCGACGTTGGCCAGGACTTCTTTCTGTTTGTCGGCGGGGATGGTGCGGAGGAAATCGAGCAGGACGAGTTTGACTTCGATTTTGCGCGGCAGCATCTGCTGGACGAACAGGGCCCGCTGCTGCCGGAACTGATCGGCGGGAACCTTCCCTTCGTATGGCTGCAAGGCCTGATCGACTGCGGGCAACAGGTCGCCGGCGAGAATGGGCTGATCGCCGACGAAGGCGATTTGCGTCGTCGGATCGTTGACCTGCTGCACCAGTTCGGGCGGCAGTGGCGTGATGTGCCGCTGCTGGCCGACGGCCGTCGGCGCGGCCAGGGCGAGGAGCAGCCCGGTCAGCACACGGCGCGGTCCGCAAGTTCGCCGGAGAGGTGGTGCCAAGGGTTCCCTTTCGTGTGCGGGCAGAACGATGCGTGCGGAGCGTTCGGCGAGGTGGTCCCTGGCCCGTCCGGCCCGCTGCGGGGGCGGATTATAGCCGGCTCAGCGCACCGGTCGCAACACCGATTTGGCCAGCCGCAGGATTTCGTCGCTGTCCGCAACTTCCGCCTCCGCCGGCAGATACGCGTGCTGGTCGTCGACAATCCGCAGGCGGCCGCCGTTCTTGCGTGCCAGTTGTTCGATGCGCCCGCGATGCGCGTACTGCAACACCAGGTAGGGGGGCTCGACGTGGATCCCCGAGATTTGCCAGGTGGCCGCGTCAATCCGCAGCTCGGCCAGCTCCAGCAGTCGCTGCACGGGGGCCGGGGGCGCGCCGAACCGGTCGACCAGTTCCTGACGGTACTGGGCGATGTGGTCCGACGTGGTCAGCCGTTCGAGACGACGGTACAGCTCCATCTTGGTGCGGGGATCGGGCACATAGTCGACCGGGAAGTAGGCTGCGCCGGGGAGGTGCAGCTGCACGTCGAGCGACACCTCGGCCGGGAGCTGTTTGAGGCGGCGCACGGCCGCCTCCAGGAGCTGGCAGTAGAGTTCGTACCCGACGGTCGCGATGTGGCCGCTTTGCTGGGTGCCCAGCAGGTTCCCTGCCCCGCGGATCTCGAGATCGCGCATGGCGATGGCGAACCCGGCGCCCATGTCGCTGAACTCTTCGATCGCCCGCAGTCGGCGGGCGGCGTTGGGGGTGAGATTCGTGCGCGGGTCGAGCAGCAGATAGCAGTAGGCGTGGTGCTTGTAGCGGCCGACGCGGCCGCGGAGCTGGTGCAGGTCGGCCAGTCCGTAGCGATTCGCCTCGTCCACAAAGATCGTGTTGGCATTGGGGATATCCAGGCCGCTTTCCACAATCGTCGTGGCCAGCAGCAGGTCGAAGCGATGGTTGACGAAATCCACCATCACGCGTTCCAGCTGTCCTTCGGGCATCTGGCCATGGGCGATGCGGAGCGAGGCTTCCGGGACGATCAGCTGGAGTCGTCGGGCCAGCAGTTCAATATCTTGCACGCGGTTGTGGACAAAGTAGATCTGCCCGCCGCGATTGAGTTCGCGCAGCACCGCGTGGCGGATCAGGGCCGGGTCGAAGCGACTCACGCGCGTCTCCACCGCGAGCCGGTCGGCCGGGGGCGTCTCCAGGTTGGAGATGTCGCGGACGCCGACCAGCGACATGTGCAGCGTGCGCGGGATGGGCGTGGCGGTCAGGGTCAGGACATCGACTTCGGCGCGGAGTCGTTTGAGTCGTTCTTTGACTTCCACGCCGAACCGCTGTTCTTCGTCGATGATGATCAGGCCGAGGTTATGGAACCGCATATCGAACGAGGCGAGCCGGTGCGTGCCGATCACGACATCGATGCGGCCGCCCGCCAGCCCCTCGAGTATCTGACGCTCCTCCTGCGTGCTGCAGAAGCGGCTGAGGCGCGCGATGTCGAAGGGGAACTCGGCCATGCGGTCCCGGAACGTGTGGAAGTGCTGTTCTGCGAGGATCGTCGTGGGGACCAGCACGGCGACCTGATACCCCGCATCGACGGCCTTGAAGGCGGCGCGCATGGCGAGTTCGGTCTTGCCGTAGCCGACATCGCCGCAGAGCAGGCGATCCATCGGGCGCGGCTGCTGCATGTCCCGCTTGATGGCCGCGATCGAGTCGAGCTGATCCGGGGTCTCCTCATAGGGGAAGGACAGGTCGAATTCGCGCTGCCAGGGGGAGTCCTCGCCGAAGCTGATTCCCGGGCGCGCCTGGCGCGCGGCCTGGAGGTCGAGCATTTCCGCGGCCAGATCGATGACGGCGGCCGCGGCCGCTTCTTTCTGGCGAACCCAGGTCTTGTTGCCGATACGGGCCAGCGCCGGCCGGCTCTTGGCGCCCCCGACATATTTCTGGATCAGCCCGATCCGCAACGCCGGCACGTAGACGTGCGTGCCGCCGTGGAATTCGATCTGCAGATGTTCTTCGACGCGCCCATGCTTGTCGATCTGCCGCAAGCCGCGATAGCGGCCAATGCCGTGCGCCAGGTGGACCACCAGGTCCCCTTCCCGCAACTCCAGGAAACTGTCAATCGGTTTGCCCACGCGGCGGCGCGGCAGCCGCCGCAGGTCGCCCCGCTGAAACAGCTCGCTGCCGCTGATGAGCACGATCTTTTCGCGGACGAGCCGGAACCCTTCGTCCAGCACGCCCACGACGCGATGCAGACGACCCGCCTGGGCGACCTGGGACGTGGCGCAGATTTCGCCCAGCCGCTGCAGCTCGGCCGGCGTCTTGGCAATCAGGTAGACCTCGTCGTCCGCGCCGCTGCGATCCAGTTCGTCGCGGACTTTCGCGATCTCGCCGCTGAAGCGCTGCACCGATTCCGTCTGCAGGCGGCAGGTCACCCCCGCGGCCGACTGCGCGATGGCCGAGGCGGTGGCCCAGGGGAAGCGGGCGACGGCCTGCAGCACGTCCCGACTGCTGGACAAGCCCGCGGCGGACTCGACCAGCGACAGGTAGCGCTGAGCATCCGCCTCCAGCAGTTCCGGTTCGACCAGCAGCACCCAACTCTCCGGCGGCAGATAGTCGAGCGCCAGCGTCGTGGCCGCGGGCGACGCGGCTACCACCGTGATCTCCGTCGCCCTCAGCGTTTCGACGCTGCGCTGCGAGGCGATATCGAACCGGCGAATGGACTCGATCTGATCGCCGAAGAGCTCGATGCGCACCGGGGCATCCGCATCCGCGGCGAAGATGTCGATGATCCCGCCGCGCACGGCACATTCGCCCGGCAGTTGGACCGCCGAGGTCACATGATACTGGTGCCGCGCGAGCCAGGTCACCAGTTCGTGCGCATCGAGCGGAGCGCCCGTGGCCAGCCGCCGCGTGCCCCGCTGCAGGTCGTGCGGCAGCGGCACCCGCTGCATCAGACTCTGCACACTCGTCACCACCGCAGATGCCAGCCGCGGCTCGGCCAGCGCCCCGCGCCGCGCCGGCTCGTCCGACGCCCCCCAGGCCTGCAGGTGCTTGAGCGCACGGAGCCGCTCGCCAAAGGTGTCGTCGGCCGCATCGGCGCTGCCGATCTCGAGCGGGCCGACGGGCAGACGCAGCGGCGTCCCCGCCGCAAACAGCGTGAGATTATCCGCCAGACGGTCGGCGTCGTCGTCCGAGCGGCAGACGACCAGCAGCGGGCCGGGCGCGTAGCGGAGCAGACTGGCGACCAGCAGCGCGCAGGAACCCCCCACGACTGAGTCGAACGCGGCCGGGCGATGCGCAGCCAGAGCCGCCACCGCGTCCGTGAAGCCGTCATGCAAGTCAAGACACCGCGGCAGATCGAGCAGCAGGCGCGGTGCCGTGTCGAGTTCAGCAGGCTCCATGGCTTCCGAGCATCTTACGTCTTGTTCTGCTTGAGAACCTTCAATGTCGTAGCGTCGGGCAGCGACTTGTAGAAGGGGTCGAGAGGATAGCAGCCCGACACCAGTCCGTGGCGCGGGGCGGTCGTGCAGTCGCTCAGCGTCCGGCACAACCGCTTGTGGGCCAGCGTCCCGCGCGCCAGCACGTCCGCCGGGAGTTCCGGATACGCCAGCAGCATGCGTCCCAGTCCGACCGAGTCGACCCAGCCCGCGCGCACGACGGCCTGGGCCACGTGCGGCAGATACTCCTGCAGGTAGGTGAATCCCGTCCCGACGACGAGCATCCCGGCGGCCGCCGTGCGGCATTGCCGCGCGGCATGCAGCAGTCGCGCGACGCCGACCAGCGGGTCCTCGGGGGGCGCATAACCGTCGCTGGGGGGAAAACTCGCGGGACGCTGGATGTGCGGCGTGTAGTACGGGCTCCCCGCCGTGATGTTCACGGCCGCCACGCCCAGCTGACGCAGTTGACCCACCAGTTCCAACGGCTCGCGCACATCGATCTGCGTCGGGTCGCTCTGGCACACCCCGAACCCGTACTCGTACGGCAGACAGCCGTCCAGCGGCATCGGTTCGCCCCGCTCACGGCCCTGCCGGAACGGCACCATGTCAAACGCGCTCAGCCGCACACCGATCATCAGGTCGGGATGGCTGTCGCGGACGCGTTGGATGATCGTCCGCAGCAGGCGGGTGCGTCCGGCCAGGTCCCCGCCGTACGGGCCGGGCCGACGATAGGCGCCGAGAAACTCGTGCAGCAGGTAACCGTGACACGCCTTGATATCCACGAACTGGAAGCCCGCGTCGCGCGCCGCGCCGGCGCTGGCCACAAACTGGTCGATCAGTTCCTCCAGTTCGTCGTCGGTCCAGACGGGGCGCGAATCGTGCGGGGCAATGCCACAACGAGCGTCCAGCAGCGGATGATGCCAGGCGATGCGCGGTGCCGGCCCGGCACTACTTGGGCGGGCAAATCGGCCCGAATGGGTGAGCTGCAGGCCGACGACCAGATCGTCGCTGGTGCCGTGCGCAGCGCGGTGCGCGTCCCGGACGCG
>JALOQX010000434.1 GCA_025459265.1 Pirellulaceae bacterium
GCCGCCGACACAGGGTCGGCGGGGAACGAAGCATTGAGACGCAGCGGGCCTGTAGCTCACCAGTCCAGCGAGCCGCCGACGCGGGGTCGGCGGGGAGAGCGCGTTGGGGCGGAGCGTGATTGTAGCTCACCAGTCCAACGAGCCGCCGACACAGGGTCGGCGGGGATCGTTGCCAGATTCCACGCCCGCCTGTAGCTCACCAGTCCAACGAGCCGCCGACACAGGGTCGGCGGGGAACAAAGCATTGAGACGCAGCAGGCCGGTAGCTCACCAGTCCAACCAGCCGCCGACGCGGGGTCGGTGGGGAACGTTGCCATATTCCACGCCCGCCTGTAGCTCACCAGTCCAGCGAGCCGCCGACGCGGGGTCGGCGGGGAGAGCGCGTTGGGTCGCAGCGTGATTGTAGCTCACCAGTCCAACGAGCCGCCGACGCGGGGTCGGCGGGGATCGTTGCCATATTCCACGCCCGCCTGTAGCTCACCAGTCCAGCGAGCCGCCGACACGGGGTCGGCGGGGAACGTTGCCATATTCCACGCCCGCCTTTAGCTCACCAGTCCAACGAGCCGCCGACACAGGGTCGGCGGGGTGAAGAGCGTTCCCGCGGTCCGACTCGCTTACGCCAGGTCGCGGTCCTCAAACAGGATCAGCGCCAACAGCATCGCCACCGTGCTGAACAGCAGCGTATAGACCAGCGACACGGCCAGATACGAACCGGGCACGGCAATGCCGCCGGCAATGGCCGTCTGGGTGTCGAATGCTTCCAGATTGGGGAAGATGGCGGCGCTGAACCGCCCCACGAATCGCACGATCTCGAATCGCCCCTCGGTGGCTTGCGATATAAGCGGAATCAGGTGACCCAACACGTAGACGGTGAAGCAGATCATGAAGTTGGCGAACATGGGCAGCCGCGTCGAAATCGCCACGCTCAGCGCCGCCAGAATCAGCGTTTCCATGAAGGCCAGCAGCAAGCCCGGCACGACGCTCGACATTTCCAGATAGCACGCCTGCCAGGTCGGCAACTCATTCGATGTCTCCCGCGCGTCGTAAATCATCTTGTAGGAGGTCACGGCCAGCAGCACGGCACCCAGCAATACGAACATCAGTGCCGTCGTCCAGGCGATGCCGAAGAACTTGCCGATCACGAACGATCGCCGCCGCACCGGCTTGGACAACACCGTCAACGCGGTACGCCCCTCAATCTCGTCCGCCAAAGTGGTACTCGCGCCCCACACCGCCAGCACAATGCAGAGCACGCGAATCAGCGTCAGGCCCGAGTCCTTGAGCATCTTGATGTCTTCACCGAACGTGTTGTACGGGATGTAGATCGACAACAGCAGCATGCTCACGCCCAGGATCACGACGATCGCAAATAGCGGCTGGGCGACCTCGGACTTGAACGTGGCCAGGGCGATCGCCGACAGACGCGGCAGGAACGTGTATTGCAGGAAATAGAGCAGGACAATCCCCGAGAGCCCCAGGGCGACAATCGGCACCGCCCGCACTTCGGGATAGATCACATCCGTCACCGCCGTCAGCCGCACGTGCGCCTCGTCCACACCCAGATTGCGGATGTACAGCTCGCTCACGTCACCATCCTGGAACGGACTGCGGGAGTTGGGTTGACGCCGAAAATTGAAATCCTCGTCCGCTTTCACGCTCAACGACTCAAACGACCCAGGCATCGCATCCGGCTCGTGACTGAGCGAAATGTTCTCGCTGCTGCTGATCCGCAACCCGCGAATCTCCGTGCCGCGAAACTCCACCGCCATCGGGTGCGGCGGCGGAATCACTTCGTCGTCCGTGTCGGCGCTGGGTGTCCCCGGCACGTCCACCTCAAACACCCTGGTTCCCACGAGGTGCAACCGGCCCAGCGCCGCAAGAACCCCCATCGAGTCGCGCACTGGACGCAACGCCAACGTCCCCAATAACCCAATCCCCGAAAAGACCAACGCGACGATCAGCACATAGAACAGGACCCCCTCGCGGATCATCGACCAGAATTCATCCGCCGAGCGACGCACTACCGCCAGCCCCGGCACGCGTCCGACCACAGCCAGCAGCCCCCAGAACAGCGCTACGATCGCCAACCCGGCCACCGCGCCGATCCCCACCAGCCACAGCGGCGTGAGCGTATTGACGGCTTTTTCACCCAGGAATCCAAACAGCACTAAATCACTCATCGTTCGTCGTCCACCTTCACAGGCCTGACACGCCAAGAAGCATATCCGGTGATACGCGAGCCCAAGCCGGAATGTTCAGTGGCCACACGGGATACGTCAATCGATCGCGAAAACCCCACGCGCGAGGGGGCGTCACCCTCAGAACCGGATGTCGAACTGACGAAACTGGCCTGTGGCCGGGCGGCGATCCTCACGTTGCTCGCGAATATACGGTCCCAACCGCTCCTGGATGGCTGCCAGCAGCGAGTCAATCTCGTCCACCTCACCCTCCACGACCAGGTGCACGCGGCCGTCCGGCAGGTTTCGCACGTAGCCGTCGACGCCAATCCGACGGGCCAGACCGCACGAGGTATAGCGGAAGCCGACTCCCTGCACATGGCCCGAGAACCAGACCTCCCGCAGCTGGCGCGTCATCCCACACCGCCTCGCCCACTGGGTGTTTGCCGGGCGTGGCCGCGATTCGTCGCAGGCTGCCGCCCCCCGCGGCATTGGGAGCACACTATAGCCGCTGGGTCGACGGGTCACCAGTACCAAACTGAGCTTGTGACCGAGAGCGGTTTTCCGTAGCATCTGCCCGCCATGGCCACGCGGATCGTGATCATCGTTGGCTGTCTCATCTGGGGGTTCAGCGACGCGCTGGACGCCGCTGACGATGCCTCCCCGCTCGCGCCGCAGCCGGGAGTCCTGGTGTTGCGCAGCGGTCGCGTTTTGCGTGGCGAGATTGTCCGCGTGGGCGACCGCTATCGCGTCGTGCTCGGCGGACAGGATGAGGTCGGCGTGCCGGCGGACAGCGTGGAGCTGCAAGCGGCGACACTGGCCGCGGCGTACCAGGTGCGGGCGCAGCAACTGAGCCCTCGTTCGACGGCGGCGGACCATCTCGCGCTGGCCGACTGGTGCGTCCGGTATGAGCTCTGGGACGAGGCGGCCCAGGAGCTCGCCGCTGCGCGTGCGCTCGAGCCGGACGGCGCGTCGGCACAAGCGCTGGAGCGTCGTCTGCGGCTGGCCGCTCGGCCAAGCCCCCCGGACTCCGGACCCGGACCGGCTGTCGCGCCGCCGCCCCCCGCGCCGCTCGACTTGGAAGGGTACTGCCGCGACCTGCCACCAGGGACCGTCGAAGCGTTCACGAACCAGATCCAGCCACTGCTGATCAATCGCTGCGGGACCAGCGGCTGCCACGGACCGCGCTGTGAATCGGCCTTTCAGCTGCTGTATCCGTCGGCCAACCGTGTGTTGCCACGGCACACCACGCAGCGCAATCTCTACTCCGTGCTGCGGTACGTGGATCGTCAACATCCGGAGACCAGCCCGCTGCTGGTGCAGGCGACGACGCCGCACGGCAACGGTGCGCGGGCGGCGGTGAGCGCGCGGGACCAGAACCAACTCGCTAAGCTGGTCAACTGGATTCAGACCGCCGCCGGCCCGCGCGCGGCCGCCACGCAGCTGCCATCGTCCGGACCGGTCCTCGCCCCAGTTGCTGCGTTGCGCGGTGTGACCACGCTGCAGTCCACACCTGCGCCGACCTCGCGTGCCGCCGAGCCGCCGCCCGCTGCCGCCGGTTCGGGCACGGCCACCGAGTCGCCGGCGCCCGCGGAGCGCACGGCGAGTGCCTCGGGAGAAGATCCGTTCGATCCCGAGATCTTCAATCGGCGGTATCT
>JALOQX010000435.1 GCA_025459265.1 Pirellulaceae bacterium
CAACAACTGCGAGTACTGAATCCACTCCCACAGCGCCGCCGTGAAGCGGCTCGGGCTGGACAACGAGGCCATCGGCGAGATCGTGGCCGTGGTGGACGTTTTCAACGGGACCAACCGGATCGCCAACGCCTACCAGGTCGAACCGGACGTGACGCCGAGCCCGGACTGATGCCACCGGGACGTCCATGAAACGCTGGGTGATGATCGAAGAGATATTTTCTCTTCGGGAGGACATCCGCTTGGACATCATCATCGACACCACGCAGCACAGCGACTGGGAGCAGGTGCGCGCGATCTACCTGGACGAACTTATGGCATCGTCCGAGCGCCACGGCATCTGGACCCTCTACGGCAGCACTTTTCCTGAAAACGAAGCCAGCCTGCGGGCGCAGTCGGCCTGCGGGTTCCGGGTGATGGGCCGCCGCGCACGCATTGCCCAGCGCCACGGTGCCTGGCGCGACACGATCATCACCGAGCGCCGCAGCAAAATCGCAGGGGTGTGAATAGGAGGGAAGACGACATGATCTACGATCGATTTGAGAACCTGCATCTCTATTGCCAGCCGGGAACGCGCCTGCACCGGGCGCTGGTGCATGCCCGCGATGTCGCGCGCAGCGTTGCCGACGGCCGCATGGATATCGACGGCGACCGGCTGTACGCGTCGGTCTCCACCTACGAGACCGGCTCGCGGGAGGAGCGCCGCTTCGAAGCCCACAGGAAGTACATCGACGTGCAGGTGCTGCTGGAGGGCGAGGAGTGCATCGATGTGTCGCTGGACAGGGACCTCCCCACGCTCGAAGCCTACGACGAGAAACGAGATGTGATGTTCCTGAATTCGCCCCAGCACGCAGCATCCCTGCCGATGAGACCCGGGTGGTTGGCTGTTTTTTACCCGCACGACATCCATCGTCCGGGATGCCACCTGCTGGGAAAGCGTCGGGTTCGCAAAATCGTGATGAAGGTTGCCGTCGAATGAACGGCCGTGGAGGTCTTAGATGAAAAAAATCGGGCTCATCGGCGGCATCGGCCCCGAGTCGACGCTGGATTACTACCGGCTGATCATCCGCGCCTTCCAGGATCGAAAATCGGCCGACTACCCGGAGATTCTTGTCTACAGCGCCAACCTCAGCGAGCTCCTGAAACTGATGGAGGAGAAGCGCTGGGCGGATTTGGCGGAATGGCTGCTCCACAAGATCGAGGCGCTCCGGAAGGCCGGGGCGGAATTTGCCGCGATCGGCTCCAACAGCCCGCACGTGGTCTTCAATGCCGTGAAAGCCCGCGCGCCCCTGCCGCTGGTGAGTATCGTCGAGGCAGCCTGCAACAAGGCGCAGGAGATGGGCGTAAAGCGCCTGGGGCTCATGGGCACGGCGTTCACCATGCAGGCCGATTTTTTCCAGAAACCCTTCATCGCCAAGGGGATGAGCGTGGTCGTGCCGGAGCCGGATGACCAAGAGCTGATCCACCGCAGGCTTTTCACCGAAATCGAGCTTGGGATCATCAAGGATTCGACCCGGCAGGAGCTGCTGGCCGTGGCCAAACGCATGATCGATCGCCACCGTATCGAAGCGCTCATCCTGGGCTGCACGGAGCTGCCCCTGATTTTGACGAAAGACGAGTTCGGGATCCCGTTCCTGAACACCACGGCCATCCATGCCGAGGCCATGGTCCTCACCTCGCTGGGCTTCAGGCCGGCTTTTCCAGGTAGCGCTTGATCTTCCGGGTGGTGGTCTTGATGAACTCCGTCTCGCGGATGGAGACATCGCGTACGCGCTTGAAGCTCGGCAGCCTCTCGTTGACGCGGCGCACCACGTTATGGATCAGCCCCTGGATGTCGTCGGCCGTCAGCGTGCCCTGGCCGTGGGTTGCGTGGATGTACTCCACGGCAGGCACGATGATAGCCGCCACCACCGCGTCATCGCCTTCGCGCGGGTCGGGTTTGGCGTAGACCATGGATTCAAGGACGTAAGGGCTGAGGTTGAACAGACTCTCGATTTCTTCAGGGTAGACGTTCCGGCCGTTTTTAGTGATGATCACGTTCTTGGCGCGACCGGTGATGTGAAGGAAGCCGTCGCGGTCGATATAGCCCAGGTCGCCCGTGCGAAAGTAGCCGTCCGCTGTGAAGACCCGGGCGGTTTCTTCCGGCTGCTCGTAGTAGCCGAGCATGACGCTCGGCCCTTTCACCACGACCTCCCCCACCCCTTCACGGCCGGGCTGGTGAATCCGCACGTCGACCCCCGGCAGCGGCAGGCCGGCCGCGTCGTTCTTGCAGGCCCGGTCTCGGTTGCCGGCAACGAGCGGGGAGCATTCCGTAAGCCCGTAGCCTTGGAGAGTGGCAATGCCCAGGTCGCGAAAGCCTTTGGCCACTTCCGGGTTGAGCGCGGCGGCGCCGCAGATGAACAGGCGCAGATGGGGCCCCAGGTTTTCCAAAACAGCCCTGAACAGCCGGCGCCGCAGGTCGATGCCGATGCGCCGCAGGCCGTTGCTGATTCTAAGCGCCAGGCGCAGTTTGCCGGCCGCCCCCTTCTTCTCGGCTTCGGCCCAGATGCGCTTGTGCATGGCTTCCAGCACCAGCGGCACGACGACCATCATCGTACAGCCCGACTCCTTGAGGTTGCGCGGGATATGGCGCAGCCCGTCGCAGAACGCGATGGCGGCGCCGCTGTAGACGGGACACAGGAAGCCGCAGGTGCACTCGTAAGTGTGGTGGATGGGCAGGATGGACAGGGCGATGTCGCCGGGCCCCAGGCGGACCGTGGACATCACCGCCATGAGGTTCTCGCAGAGGTTGCCGTGCGACAGCTGCACCGCTTTGGACTCCGAAGTCGTCGCCGAAGTGAACAGCAGAACGCTCACCGCGGCAGGGTCCGGTTCCGCGTCCACGTAGTCCCGGAAGCCGGCCCGCACCCGGTCGTGGCCGCGTGTGAGCAGGCCGGCGAACGCCTTGAAGCCGTTCTCATCCGAGGCCAAGCCCATGTCGATCCAGTGCTCGACGAAGTCGACCTTGCCGGCGATCGAGCGTATGACCTCGCGTTTGCTCTCTGCGAAGACGACCGTGCTCACCCGCGCCCGCTCCAGGCAGCGGACGATCTCCTCCTCGGGCAGCTCGCGGTCGATGGGAACGATGATGCCCACCCCGTTGACCACCGCCAGATACGTGGTCACCCAGGCATACTGGTTCTCGCCGATTACGGCGATCCGCCGGCCCTGCTGACCGAGGTCAAGGAGCGCGGTGCCGAAGGCGTTCACGTCGGCCTGGAACTGCCGAAAGCTCACCGGTTCATAGGCGGCGGCGGGGTCCTTTTTGCGCAGGAAGGCAGGCTTGTCTCCGAATTCAGCGACACTGCCGGCCAGCATGTCCTTCAGGTCGCTGATGCGGCGCACGTCGTAGAGGGGGATGTTTTTCATGGGTGACCCTCCGGCGGTCACTTAAGTTGAGGATCAAAACCACATCCGGCTGTTGCTGTCAATCCGTGGGTGCGGTGCCGACGTGTGAAAATGGGTTGAGGTGCACAACAAAGTCCTTTATAATTGCACGCTTCCCTGGCAGGCACCCTGTTGGCTCTGCGGTTGGGCGTGCCAGATCCCGTGCTTTTCGACGCCCAGGGCGAAGCACTGCTGTTTCTCCTGCCCGCCTGCACGGCCATCGTGGGCACGGCGTGGAGCGCGTGGTGCCTCGTCGGGTTCCCTGCCGCGCTCGCTGCACGAGCGAGCCGACGTGCCGACGTGCTGATTCTGGTCCCCGGTGTGCTGTGGCTGCTGACGGCAGCGGCGGTGCCGGGAACGGCTGCCTTCCCGCTGCTGCCGCTGCTCCTGGTCTCCGCCGTGCAGGGCTTCG
>JALOQX010000156.1 GCA_025459265.1 Pirellulaceae bacterium
CAAGCGGACGGCCTACGAGGAAAGTCTGCGCATCCCCCTGCTGATGCGCTGCCCGCGCATCGTGCAGCCTGGTACGGTGATCCGCGAAATTGTCCTGTCGCTTGACACTGCGCCGAGCATCGTCGACCTGTGCGGCGCCGCGCCGCTTCCCGACGCGGACGGCCGGACCTGGAACGAGTTGCTGACAGGTACATCGGCTGCCTGGCGCACGGCCTTCTTCTACCAGTACAACTACGAATCGCAGTTTCCCTACACGCCCAACGTGCGAGCGATACGCACGGACGCCTGGAAGTACATCCACTACCCGCACGGCGACGGCGGACCGGACCGCTACACGGCCGAGCTGTACGACCTGGCCCACGATCCGCTGGAAACGCGGAATCTGATCTCCAGCGCAGCGCACGCAGCGCAAGTGAAGCTGCTTCAGGCCGAACTACACCGTCTCATGCAGCAACATCACGCGCTGCCCGATACGCCTCCGCTGGACGAGGGTATCCGCAGCGAACTGCCCAAGTACTGACAGTCGGGCCCACACGCTGAGTCTGGCCATCGAATCATCGCTCTTGTTGTCGCGAACCGTCCAGGAGACTGATCGTGAAGTGGTTGAGCATCCTGCTGGTGGCGTGTTCCGGTCTTTTCGTGTCCGCCGGCACGTGGACACCGGTGGATCCGGCGCGAATCCCGGATGTGTTCATGTGGACCGACACGTGCAATGTCTATGTCATCCGCGACGGCGATGCGGCGCTGCTGTTCGACCTGGGCGACGGGAGCGTGCTCGATGCGCTGGAAGAAATCGGGGTGCGGCAGGTTGAGTGGGTGCTGTTCACGCACCACCATCGGGAACAGTGCCAGGGTGCGCCCCGGCTTGCTGGTACGGGAGCACGCGTGGCGGCACCGGAGGCGGAGCGTGCGCTGTTCGAACGGCCTACGGAATTCCGCACGATGAACGTGCGTCTCAGTGACCCCTTGACCGTTCACGGATCGAGCTATGTCCGCCCTCCCATCCAACCGATCCCGCTGGATCGGACACTGGCGGAGACCGACACGTTCGAGTGGCGGGGCCGCGTGTTTCGGTGTCTCGACACGCGTGGCAACAGTCCGGGGAGCATGAGCTACGTCCTGTCGCATCCGGACGGGCCGCTCGTACTGTGCGGAGACTTGATGCTCGACGGCGCCGTGATGCACACCTGGTTTGACACGGAGTGGGACTACGGGTTCGGCGCGGGGATCCAGGCATTGCGCGCTTCGGCAGCGAAGCTGGCCACGCTCCAGCCGTTGCTGCTGCTCCCCTCGCACGGAGCGGTCGTGCGGCGACCGCAGGAGCAATTGCGCGCGTACGAGGAGAAGCTGGCCACCCTGGAACGGCTCTACCTGCGCGGCTACGACCTCGGCGAAGCGTCGGCGGCATTCCAGGACAAGGTCTCGAGCGAGACGGTGGTGCCGCATGTCGCGCAGATCTCGCCTCACCTGTTCAAATTCAAGCGGCGGAACTTCTACGGCAACTTCGGACTGATTCTGGCTGACAGCGGCCGCGCCCTGGTGGTGGACTGTGGCCTGCTGGACGAACCGTCCCTTGATGCGGCGCTCGACGGCATGCGACAGCACTTCGGACTGCAGGCCATCGATGCCATCATCGTCACGCACATGCACGGTGACCACTTCCTGGAAGCCCCGCACCTGCGCGAAAAATGGGCTGCGCCCATCTGGGCGCTGGAGAACATGGTGGACAAGATGGAGCATCCTGAGTGGTTCGATTACGCCGCGCCGATACAGGCGTATGGCAAGAAGAGCCCGGACGGATCGCCGATGAACGGAGTGCGCGTGGACCGGGCGTTTCAGCCCGGCGAGACATTCTGGTGGGAAGGCTACCTCTTCATCGTAGACTGGCTGCCTGGCCAGACCGAATTCGCGCTTTGTCTGCACGGCGAGATCGACGGGCGCCACGTGGCCTTCACCGGCGACAATCTCTTCGGCGACCCGGACAATCCGGCCCACACTGGGCACGAGGCCGTGGTGGCGCACAACAGCGGGATCCTCGAGGAGGGGTACATCTACGCAGGCGAGTACCTGACCCGCCTTCAGCCGGACCTGCTCGTCGGCGGCCACTCGTACGTGATGGACCGGCCGGCGCAGTTCATCGAACGTTTCCGGCGCTGGTCCTACGAGATGCGGGACGCCTTTCGGGCGCTGAGCCCGGATGCGGACTATCGATACTGGTTTGATCCCTTCTGGGTCCGTGCCCAGCCGTATCGCGTCTCCCTGTGTCCTGGCGGCGGCGCCGACGTCACGGTGCACGTGCGCAACTTCCGCTCTGTGCCGCAGACGCACCGCATCGCCATTCGCACGCCACCGGGTATCGCGGTCGAACCGGCGCTGCTCGCAGGGGAGCTTGCCCCGGACTCGCGGCAGGCCTTCCGCGTGCGCGTCACCGCGACGGACACGGCAGCCGAGGCAGTCCACCTGCTGACGCTCGATGTGACGCTCGACGGACAGCGCTACGGCGAATGGTTTGACCTGGTCGCAGGTGTCCGCGCGGCGGATGCCGCCGAGGCCCAATGAGACGGGATGAACGGAATGGACAGCCTGGCCGTGTTCATGTCTTGAGGACATCGTCGAGCCGTTTCTCCATCCAGGCGATGGAGCGTTCGAGCCCCTGGTCAAGCGGTGTGAAGCGGGCTCCGGGCAGCAGGCGATGGAGTTTTTCCGTCACGAGACATTTCGACCGCACTCCCACGTAACGCGCCGGGTCAAACTGAACCTGGTCAAAATCATAACCGACCCGGTCGCAGATTCGCCGGGCAAAGTCGCGGATGGTGCAATCCTCGCCGGGGCCGATGTTCACGTGCTCCTGGTCGCACCGCTCGACCAGACGCAGCATGATCCCGACAAAATCGTCGATGTAGACCAGTTCGCGTCGCTGGAACCCGTCGCCCCACAGCACCACCGGCTCACCCAGATGTTTGCCGCGCAGCACCTTGCGGATGACATCGAAGATGAAGTGCATCTGGCGGCCGTCGATATGGTAGCCGGGTCCATACAGCGTGTTGGGGACGACATGCAGATATCGGTGCCCGTACTGTTTCGCCAGGGCCAGCATCCCCGCGTACATCATGCGTTTCGTCATGGCGTAGGTAAACAGGCTCGGCGTCGGTTCGCCCGCCAGGTAATTGGACTCGACCAGCGGCAGTCTCTCGTCATAGGAGCAACTCGTTCCGATGGCGACGAGTTTGGCCTGCGGCTGGCGCTCATGCCACCAGGCCAGCACATTGGTGTTGATCCGCTGGTTGATGATCCACTGTTCGCCGGGGTGGTGGAGGCAGAAGTCACCGGCCTGCGTCCACGCGGCGAGATGAAAGATCAGTGCGTAGCGCGGATGGGGAAACTGCGCCAGCGCTGACGAGTCGGTCAGATCGCAGTTGCGGGAGTGGATGGCGGTGATGGTCATGTTGCCGCCGTCAGCCAGTGCGCCGGCCAGCGCCTTCCCCAAGAATCCTGTCGCCCCGGTAATGAGCGCATGCATGCTAGACCGCCCCCGGTCGGATCGGAAAGTAAAACGCAACGCCGCGCGCAAGCAGATCCGCGTAACGGCACAGAATCTCGTCGCGGAAATTCCAGGCCAAGACGTAGTAGACGTCCGGTGGTGTGCCCACCTGGTCTTCCAGCAGGACGGGAATGTGTTGTCCCGGAGAATACAGCCCGCTGCGCAGGGCGTTGCGTTCCACGAGACACTCGATGGTTTCCGGGCCGACGCCGAAGTAGTTCAGAAGGGTATTGCCCTTGACCGGCGCACCCATACCAAAGATCCGTTTGCCGGCCGCCTTCTGCTCCGCGAGATACTCGAGATTCACCCGCTTGAGTTGCTCAACCTGGCGAGCGAATGCGAGATATGTCGACAGTTCATTCGCCCCCTCGCGGGCTTCCTCCGCCAGCAGCCGTTCCAGCTGCGCGCTCGCGGGACGCCGCGGATCCTTGCTGACATAGGCGACGATCGAACCGCCATGAATTGGGCGGAGCACCGCGTCGAACAGATAGAGGTTGTGCCGCCGCAGCAGCACGTCGATCGTGGCCAGGTTGTAGTACAACAGGTGCTCGTGGTAGATCTGATCGAAGGCGACATGCTTGACAATCTGCCGCATGTAGAGGAATTGCACGACGAACACGCCGTCGTCGGCAAGACACTCGCGGATGCCCTCCGTCACCGAGTGTAACTCCTCCAGATGGAAAAATACGCCGGAGGCATTGATGACCTCGAACTGCCGCTGAAGCGTGCGGGACACATCCAGATTGAAAAATGCCTGCAGCGTCGGAATGCCGGCGTCCGTGGCGAGCCGCGCAATCGAACGCGCCGATTCGACTCCCAGGATGTCGTAGCCGAGATCGCGGTAGTGGCCGAGTTGGGTTCCGTCGTTCGAGCCAATGTCCAGCACGCTCTTCCGGCGGCGCGTGGCGAACCAGCGGCGGTCCACTTCGGCCGCCACCGACCGGAAATGGTCGCTCAGCGACCGCGTGATCCCCGACAGATACGTATGATCGGAGAACATCACCTCCTTCGCGACGGTGCTGTCTAACTGTGCGGTCCGGCAGCGGCGGCAGTGCACCACGCGCAGCGGATAGAGGGGCTCGGTCCCGATCTCGTCTTTCTTCAAGAAATGATTGGCCCAGGGCTGCAGACCAAGATCCAGGGCCAAGTCCAGTTCAGCCGCGTCACAAACCCGGCAGTTCATCGAAAGCAGCCCCTGTGTTTACGGATGAAGGCCTCTGCCTGGGGTAGCGTTGCTTCGGTGCCGATGTCGAGGAAGTCGGTCTCGACCGGATGAATCACCAGGTGCCGACGAGCATCGAGCCAGGCGGGGAACAGGTCCTGCTCGAAGGCCAGGGGGCGTCGGGGCGGGCAGTCCGCCAGGAGCCGGTCGCGCAGCAGATAGATGCCCGCATTGATCAGAGCTCCACCCGGCCTGTCCGCATGCTTCTCGTCGAACGCCGTCAGCCTCCGGTGCTTATCGACCTCCAATCGGCCGTAGCGGCCAGCATCCTCCACCCAGCGGGCGACCACCACGCCGTCCACCGGCGGACGATCCAGCCGCGCTACGAGCGCGGGCCAGTCCACGAATGCCAGGGAATCTCCGTTGAGCACGAGCCATGCGCCCGGGGTCAATCCGGATCGCTCGGCCACGTGCAGGAAGGCGCCGGCCGTGCCCAGCGGCGTTTCCTCCCGGATACAGTGCACCTCGACACCGGCCACCGCTCGGCCGGTGAAGTGGTCCTCAATCGCTCGCGCCAGATGCCCGGTGGAGATCAGCACCCGGCGGAACCCCCCTTGGGCCAGATTCCGGATGATCCACTCGACGAAGGGCCGGCCTGCCGCCGGCGCCATCGGCTTGGGCAGGTGCGGCAAGACCCGGCTCAGCCGTGTCCCGCAGCCGCCGGCGAGGATTACGGGCTGAACATCTGCTGCAAACATGGAGTTCTCGTGCCGGTCTGTTGGTTGTCACGCACGTCGCTTCAAACATTTCCGTACATGCTGTTGCGAAGCAGCACGCACCCCTTGATCAGTTCGCGAATGCCGCGGTCCAGAGACCACTGCGTGCGGAATCCGGTGGCTGCGAGCCGGGCGTTCGAAACAATGTAATCTCTCTTGTCCGGGTCCTGACCGATCGGCGCCTCCAGGAACACGAAGTGAGGCAGGTGCGTCTTGATTTGCTGACATAACTCCAGCTTGGAGAGGTTCGCTTCATCCAGGCCGACGTTGAACGGTCGATCCCGCATCAGGTCAAAGTGCTCCAGAGCGAAAAGGAACACCCGGGCCACGTCGCGGATGTGAATGTAGTTGCGTCGAAATCGCGATTCGAACAGCACCACGGTGCGATCCGTCACCGCCCGGTAGACGAAGTCGTTGACCAGCAGGTCCAGCCGCATGCGGGGCGACATGCCAAAGACCGTGGCCAGGCGAAAAGTCACGCAGTTGCCCCGGTCCAGCACCGCTTGTTCCGCCTCGACCTTGGTGGTGCCATACAGGGAGATCGGACGCAACGGCGTCTCCTCCGTACAGTGCTTGTCTGCTTCACCGATGCCGTAGCCGCTGTTCGTCGTCGGGAAGAGCACCTGCTGCGCGGGGCTGGCCAGTTCGCAAATCAGGCGCACGGCGTCGCGATTGACCGTCTCGGCCCCGACGCGGTCCGAGTCCGACAGCGGTGCGCCGACCAGAGCCGCCAGCGGGATGACGCAGTCCGCTTCTGCGAGCAGCTTCCGCACGAGCCCGCGGTCCCGGCAGTCCCCGCGGACGATCGAGAACGCGTCAAAGCGGCAACAGTCCGCCAGCGACGCCTGTCGAAACAGGAGGTTGTCCAGCACGGTGACCGTGTAGCCTGCCTCGAGCAACGTGGGAGTCAGGACGGAACCGAGGTATCCTGCGCCGCCGGTAATAAGAATACGTGTCATGAGCTGATGATATGACTCCCGGGCGCGTTAATTTCGAAAGGGACCTCCGGATAGTCGGCCAGCGCCTGCCGCAGACGCTCCTGCCGTTCCGGCGGCACGAACAAGAGCATGAACCCGCCCCCGCCGGCGCCGAGCAGTTTGCCGCCCAACGCTCCGTGCGCGCGGGCCATGTCGTAGAGTCGGTCGATCGACCCGGTGGAAACCCGAGGACTGAGCGCGCGCTTGTGCTGCCACGCCTCGTCCAGCATCTCGCCGAACCGGCTCAAGGATTCGTTGCCCGTCAACAGCGCGTGACCGCGTTCGACGAGCTCACGCATTCTGTGAAGATGGGGCATAGTCTGACGGATTCGCGAGATCTTGTCGCGCTCGACGTCTTCGGCAGACCTCACCATGCCGGTGAAAAACATCAAGAGCGAGGCGTTCAACTCGTCCAGGCGCGACGAACTCATCACGACGCGACTCACCACGATATGATCCAAGCGGTGAAACTCCACGACGTTCAACCCGCCAAATGCGGCAAACACCTGATCCTGGCAGCCTACCGCTTCGCCCAACAGCTCGCGCTCCAGGCGGATCGCCGTACAGGCAAGGTCGTTCCGCGAGATGAACCGGCCCTGAAAGGCAACCAGTGTATTGATCAGCCCGACGACGAAACTGGACGACGAGCCGACGCCAGAGAAGGACGGCAAGTCTGCCGCGAGATTGATCTCGATGTCGCGGACGATATTGAAGTGCCTGAGGATCTCGCGGAACGGGCGGTGCTGGATGTCATCGACGTTCTTGACGCATTCCACCTTGCGGTAGGCCAGTCGGATGGCATAGTCGAACAGGGCCGAACGAAGCGACGTCGCCGAATGGAAAATGAACTTGTCGATCGCCGTGCCCAGCACCGCGCCGCCGTGTTCGAGAAAAAACTCGGGCCAATCGGTGCCGCCGCCGAAGAAACTGATCCGGAAAGGGGTTTGGCAGATGATCATGGCGACGCCACCGACTTGGCGGGGGGACGAGCGGGACCTGACGCGCGCAGTTCCCGCCGCAAGCGGGCCAGTCCCTGGTGCGCGCGGAGACAATCGTTCAGGAAGCGGCGGGCCGGCAGTCCGCGGCTGCCGCCGTGCTCCCGGGGGCGGTGCCCCACCGCGACCTCCCGCACGACATAACCGCAGTGGATCGCCCGCAGGAGCAACTCGGCATTCAAGAGCGTAGGCATGTGGCGCACCGCGGGCAGCACCGCGTCGACCATCTCCCGGCGCATCAGCCGAAACGCTGAATTGATGTCGGCAATCATGACGCCAAAGTACCGCCGCGCGAGTCGATTGAATGCCCACGAAGCCGCTCGCCGAAACGCCGGGTCCTGTCGGTGTGCCTTCGCACCATGAATCAGATCCGCCTCGCCGACGTGCGCTGCCAGCCTCCAGAACTCCGCGGCCACGTACTGGCCATCGGAATCGGTGAAGAACACCAGCGGGCACCGCGCCGCTTGATAGAGCCGCCGGGCGGACGCCGCGAATCCATCCCGCCGGGACCGGATCACGCGCAGATACGGCAACCGGCCGCACAACTCGTCGAGAATCTGCAGCGTTCCATCCGTGCTGTCACCGTCGTCCAGCACGAGTTCGGAACCGTCCGGCAAGTGCCGCACGACGTCACGGTCCCACTCTTCGATTACCTGCCGGATGACGTCGGCCTCGTTGCAGACCGGCATGAGCAGCGAGACGGGCTGCGGCAGGCGAATCGGAACCGGCGGCGAGGTCAGCATGGGCATGCAGATATTGTCTGCCGGCCTCGTTTGGCGCGTCAAGCCCGCTGCACCTCGCGGTGCGGGGGCTGCGAACTTGCCGCATTGTCCTCACGATCGTCCGCGGCGCCCCGCAGGACGTGGATGTGAAATCCATTCAACTCCTGCACGTGGTCATACCGGTGGGTCTTCAGCAACTCCACCGCGATGCGCGTGCTGCGCAGGATCTCCTGCGGATGCTGCGACCTGGCCTCGTTCGTCTCAGTCAGTTTGCTCTCGTGGATCACGAACACCGTCGGTGGATGTCGGAGATAGCTGTGGAGGATGTCGTCGAAACTGTCCGCCATCATGCCGTTATTTGCATCGATCTCCCAGGATATTGTGTACTTGTTGGCCGGGAGCAGTCGCGACCGAAACAGCACGTATTCACTGCCACCCGGCGCGAAGACGTACAGGGTGTCGCCCGGGCTCGCGTGGTCGTCGATCCACGTGGCCACCTCGGCCATCGGCGCGGTCTCGGACGGTGACCGCGCGATCGGAATCGTCTCGAGAAGGCCCGCAAAAACACTCACCGAGAAGACCGCCAACGCCACAAGTTCCAGATGCGGTGTCCTCGGATGGTCGCGCGGAAGTCCCACCAGCAGTGACATGGTCAGGAATGGAAACAACAGGACCCAGTAGTTGTAATGCGAGCGAGGCGGTGCGAGGCACATCAGCAGCGCGACGGGGATCGCGATCAGCACCAGGCGGCGGCAAGGCCCGATCAAACCCAGTCCGACGGCCACTCCCAGCAATGCCGGTAGCGAGTTGTCCCCCATGGTGGCGACAAGGCAGAAACGCTCGGCGGCGCCGCCAACCTGAGCAAATCGTCGCGGAAAGACAAAGACCTGAAAGAAGTAGCTCTGTGGGTCGGAAACGATGCAGGCCACGCCGAAGATGGCCACCCAGGCAGTCACTCCCCCGCAGCCCAGCCAAGCCACCGCGCGCAGCTTCGCTCGGAGTGGCTGTTCCGCCAGGCTGATGACCGCCAGCGGCACGAGCGCGCACAGCACCGCGTTCTGCCGACAATGAAAGGCCGCGGCGGTGGCCGCCCCAGCCAGAACGTACCGCCACCACACGAGCCGATGGTCACGGAACGTCGCCACCGACACCAACAGCACGGCCGTGATGAACAGGTTCGCCATGTGCTCGGTCGACAGCCAACCGAACGGCCCGAAACTTGCCGGATACAACACGACGAACCACAGACACGCCGCCGCCGTGGCGAGTCGAGGCCGAAACCACCACAGCCAAAACAGGCCCTGCAGCAACAACAGGGCTGCCAGAGACCAGCAGACGGCCAGATACGATCGCGGCCACACAGCGCCGGGGATCGCATAGAACAACGTCGCCAGGGGAGGTTTCGCCTCGAAGAAGTCGACATACAATCGCTGACCGGCCAGGAGCCGCTTGGCCGCAATTCCGAAGACAAACGGATCGGGGTTGAGGACCTTGCGCGACAGACTTCCGTAAGCTGCCAGGGCTGTGACGGCCGTCCCAACGATCAGGGCAATCCACGAGAGCTCTGTCAGCCTCCTCCGAACTGCAGGTGTGTTCAAGCTCTCAATCACATCGGCTACCTGCCACTCGAAGACTGCTCGACGCATCGCATATGCCGCTCGACGACTGCCGCGGCCTCAACGAGATCCCTTACCGTTTCGTCCGCCACCGCGTCTTCCAAGCCGTGTGCCACTGCACTTGCAGTTTGGACCGTGCGAATGGTGAACGCACCAACGGCCCTGCCGAGCCGGACATCGCAGGCAGCGTCTCCGATCACGATCGACGCGCGCGGGTCAAACCCCCAGGCCGCTGCCGCATCGTAAACCATGCCGGGCGCAGGCTTGCGGCAACGACACTGCTCTTCGGGTGTATGCGGGCAGAGAAAAATGTCGTCCAGAAACAGTCCTTCGGCGTTCAGCAGTTCGCGGAGCCGGGCGTGTACCGCCGCTGCCTGCTCCCACGTAAAAAATCCCCGCCCAATGCCCGACTGGTTCGTGGCGACAATGAGTCCCCACCCGAGGCGGCGCATGGCCCGCAGCCCTTCCGCGGCGCGCGGAAGCAGTTCCACCGCACGTGGATCGCATAGATAAGGCCGCTTCACAATCAGCGTGCCATCGCGGTCGAGCAACACAAAACGGCTGGGCATGCAAACTGCGGCCTGAAGCGAATGGCCCGGTGAGGCCGCGATGCTGTCGATACTACTCCCCACGGACTCCGCTGCCGGCTCCGCGTCTGCAGCGGAGGCAAGCCACGAAGGTAGCACCCGCCGGCGGAATTGTCAATGACGAAGAGCACGTTCAGAGCCAGTGAACACCGGGCGCTCAACGCTGCAGCGCGGATGGGGTCGTAGGGCCGGACAGCAGCATGCGGCGCTCGCCGGGCTTGCTCTGGTACAGTTTCTGGTCATGCAACACCAAAGCGCGCCGGGCATGGCTTCGCGGTCCGATGGCCCAGTTGCGATCCCGCTGATCCCAGATCTGGCTGAGCAGGAAATTCACCGCGCGCGTCACGTCCGGTTTCCGCAGGCGTTCTGCCGGCAGTTCGTACGCCAGCCACTCCAGGATGTGTCCGGTAGTTAACACCTTGCGATCGGCATCCGGACGGTTGGCCCGCCCCAAAAACCAGTCGGTGCTGAAGCTGCCATCCGGATTCTGCAGGTCAACGGCTCGTTCCACGCTGCGATTCAGCGGCAACGCACGGGTTCCCTCGGGACTCGTCGCCGGTGTCGCGAAGTTGGTCGCGTCGGCCGGCGTGGAATCGCCAGTCTGCTGCGCTGCCTCGTCGGGAGTTGAAGCAGCAGCAGGAGACACCGTCGAGGCCAGCTGTACGACGGCTGGTAAGATGCCGACCCGGGCGGGCAGGAACCCACAGCAGGCCGTGCAGCAGTCGATTTCAACAGCAGTCCTTGCCATGGGGCTCACCACCGCCTCGTTGCCTTCCCCACGCGGCTCCCCGGGGTGCCGGGCGTTACCGCCTGCCGCCGCGTCCCTTCTTGCTGCAAGTCGATATGCACCTGCACCGTGTTCACGAGATGGGGAGCGGCGACTCCGCCTCGCGGGGCACACCGCCACGGTTGGGGCCTGCCCGGGGTTGCCGCAACGGTCGCGCCGACGAGGGGTCGGGACTCAATCGGATGGGGTCTGCTCAGCATGGTGGCGCCACGGAACGCAGTCGATCCGCCATCCACCCGGCCCAGAAGACAGGTCGTGACCCCTGTGGGATCGGCACGCTCGTTCAGGGCCTTGACGCGTCGTCGAAGACCGTGCGGTACGTCCACCCTGCGGCCACGGCGCCCACGATCGGCGCCACCCAAAACAACCACAGCTGTGCCAGCGCCCAGCCGCCGACCAGCAGCGCCGGGCCCGTGCTACGGGCCGGATTCACCGACAGGTTGGTGATCGGGATGCCGATCAGGTGGATGAGGGTCAGTCCCAGCCCGATGGCGATGGGCGCAAAGCCCGAGGGCGCTCGCCGGTCCGTCGCCCCCAGGATGATCATCAGGAAGAAATAGGTGAGAACGATCTCGGCGACCAGTCCGGCCAGGAGCGAGTATTTTCCGGGTGAGTGGTCGCCGTACCCGTTCGCGGCAAAACCGTCCTGAAGGGAGAACCCGGTCTTGCCGCTGGCGATCAAATACAGCACGGCGCCACCGGCGATGGCGCCGGCCACCTGGGCAATGATGTAAGGAACCAATTCCGCCGAGGTGAAACGCTTGCCGGCCACCAGCCCGATCGAGACCGCGGGGTTCAAGTGACAGCCGGAAATGTGGCCAATCGCATAAGCCATCGTCAGCACCGTCAACCCGAAGGCCAGGGAAACGCCTAACCAGCCAATGCCCACCTCGGGATGAGCAGCGGCCAGTACGGCGCTGCCACATCCGCCAAAGGTCAGCCAAAACGTCCCCAGGAATTCCGCACCGCCCCGTCTCGCCAGCGTCATTTGAGCCGTCCTTTCTGGCAGTAGCCCAGTTCGCCTGTTGTTCGGTTGTGCGCTCGAGCGCATGGTACGGTATATCCGGTGCCGGCCGGAAATCAAGTGGTGCCCGCTGGAACCACGGCAGAATACCGTGAAGTGGACGAACAGATGCAGCAACGCCTCCCTCTGCGATGGGTCGTCGCTGCGACGCTTCCCGCGCACGCCACGCCCCAGTCGTAGAATCTCCTGCAGATCGGCATGGGAAGCGCGCGAGGCGAAACGGTGTCGTCATGCGCCGCATGATTGCCGCTGATACGTGTTACTGCCTGCGAACTTCGGAAGGCGATCTCCGCCCGGTCCGAGCAGGTGAACACGAGTGTGATGTTGCCTGAAGGGGGATAGTCGGTCTCCTGGTTGATGTCCACGGTCTTGCCGTGCAAATCCTAACGCTTCCTGGACCGGGTGAACGGGCTCAGGGCGATACTGCCGCCGTGCTGATTGTCGGTGAATGCTCACCTTCGGAGGTGGAACCGGTAATCAGCAGCCCGCCACGTCCCTCTTCGAGCCACGACCGTCTACTCGGCTGCCGGCCACGATCGGGATCACGTGTGCTCGAGAGCCACGTCGACCCCGACCGCCGCATCCTCCCAACTAGCTGTCCGTGTTCCCTCGATGTGCCGCTCGATGGTGTTCGAACCTGGCGAACCGCGGTCCAACCAGGTTGACACTCAGCTCAGGTTGTCCCAGGCAATCTTCTTGACCTTCTTGAGTGCGTAGCCAACTTCGCGCAGATAGTCGCCATAAGTGACAATTACGTGAAAGCCAATTTGATCCGTCACCAACCTTTGCCAGTTCCCATCGACCTGGATGTCCATT
>JALOQX010000157.1 GCA_025459265.1 Pirellulaceae bacterium
CCCCGTCAATCCCGCGATGCGCCGCATGCCGGACAAGATGGTGCACACCGGGATTCCGATGATCGACGTGTTCAATTCGCTGGTCGAGTCGCAGAAGATCCCGATCTTCTCGGTCCCCGGCGAGCCGTACAACGAGTTGCTGGCGCGGATCGGACTGCAGGCCAACGCCGACATCATCGTTCTGGGCGGCATGGGCCTGCGGCACGACGATTACCTGAAGTTCTACACGACGTTCGAAGACGGCGGCCTGCTGGGGCGCGCCATCCTCTTCATCCACACGGCGGCCGACCCGGTCGTGGAGTGCCTGCTGGTGCCCGATCTGTGTCTGGCGGTGGGCGAGCAGTTCGCGCTGCAGGGCAAACGCGTGCTGGTGTTGCTGAGCGACATGACGGCGTTCGCCGACGCGCTGAAGGAAATCTCCATCGTGATGGAACAGATCCCCTCCAACCGCGGGTATCCGGGCGATCTCTACACGCAGATGGCGCGGCGCTACGAGAAGGCGGTCGACTTCGAAGGCGCCGGTTCGCTGACCGTGCTGGCCTGCGTGACCATGCCGGGCGACGACGTGACCCACCCGGTCCCGGACAACACCGGCTATATCACCGAGGGGCAGTTCTACCTGCGGAACGGGCGGATCGAGCCGTTTGGGTCGCTGTCGCGACTCAAGCAGCAGGTCAACGGCAAGACCCGCAACGACCACCGGGCGATCATGGACGCCTGCATCCAGCTCTACGCCCTGTGCCGCGAGAGTCGCGAGAAGCGGGACATGGGATTCGAGATGTCGCCCTGGGACCGCAAACTGCTCCAGTACGGGTCCTTGTTCGAGCAGCACATCATGGACCTGTCGGTGAATATTCCGTTGTTCGACGCGTTGGATCGGTGTTGGAAGATTCTGGCCGAGTGTTTTGAACCGGCGGAGACGGGCATTCGCCGGACGATCATCGACGAGCATTGGCCGCGGGCCGGGTCGCCGGCCACGAGTGCGGCCGCGGAAGCAGCGCCGGTGGCCTGATCGGCGCGGAGGATCGGCATGCCGCGCGGCCGGCCCCACCGGGGCGCGCCGGCGGCGGTGGTGGTGGTGTAAGACGTGGCGAAGAAAGTCAAACTGACACGCCCCGAACTGAAGCGTTATCGTGACGCGCTGGCGCGGTACGAGCGTTTCCTGCCGATGCTGAAGCTCAAGCAGCAGCAGCTCCAGCTGACGCTGCGCGAAGTGGCCCAGCGGTGCCGCGCCGCCCGCCAGGCCCGTGACGACGTGGCGGCGTCCATCGGCCGTTACCGCAGCGTGCTGGGCGATCGTGCCGGGCTGGACCTGGAAGCCTCGGCGCGTCCGAGCGAAGTGCGCACGTCGACCATGAACATTGCGGGGGTCGAGCTGCCCGTGTTCGAGGACGTGGTGTTCCCGCCCATCCGTTACAGTCTGTTCGGCACCCCCCCGTGGGTCGACCAGGTGCTGCAGGACCTCCGCGAACGAAGTCGTCGCGAGGCCATGCTGGCGGTGCTGTTGGAGGAAGAACGGCTGCTGCAGAACGAGTTGGCGCGGATCATTCAGCGCGTCAACCTGTTTGAGAAGATCATGGTCCCGCAGGCACGCGACGCCATCCGCCGCATCCGCATCAAGCTGGGCGATGAGATGACGTCGGCCGTGGGACGGGGCAAGATCGCCAAGAACAAGATCGGCGATGCGCGGACCGAAGATCCCGCGGACTTGCGCGGCGACGTGAGCGCGCCCGAGGCCGAGCTGACCGAGCCGGGAGCGGCGGAGGAGCCGGAAGGGGATCTGCCATGATTGTCCCGATGTCGAAGGTCCACGTCGTGGCGCGCACGAGCGATCGAGACGCCTTGCTCGCCGCCCTCCGCCAGCTGGGCGTCGTGCATCTCGTGCCAGTCGATCCCGAGCAGGCCGTGCCGGACGAGCAGGTCACGCGAGCCCTGCAGACGACGCAGCGGGCGCTGCAGGCCTTGGCCAGTGTCGCGCCGCGCGGACCGGTCCCCGACGTGACCCCGAGCGATGCCGCACACGAAGTGCTCGAGCTCCAGCGGCGGGCGGCGGAGAGCCGCAATCGACTCGCCGCGCTGTACCATCAACTTGAGCAGATCGAGATGTGGGGCAATCTTGAGCTGGAGCGCCTCGAGCAATTGCGCGACGCGGGGATCGACGTCCGGTTCTACGAGCTGCCGGCGGCGGCGGTCGAGCAGGTGGGGGCCGACTGCGCGGAAGTGGTGGCGCGGCTGCCGGGCCGCTGGGTCCTGCTGGCCGTCGCCCATCAGCGCGGTCCGCTGCAGCTGCCGGCGGAGGCCAAGCTCGTGCCGCTGCCGTCGCGCGACGCGCCCTCGATCCGGGCCGAGGCGGCGCAGATCGACGCGGAATTGAAGCGCGGCGCCGACCGCCTGCACGCGCTGGCGCACCTGACCTCGCGCCTGCGCGGCGAGCAGCTGCGGCTGCAGCAACAGGCCGACCAGAGTCTCGCGGTGCGGGGCGCGGTGGGCGACGACATGCTGTTTGCCTTGCAGGGCTGGGTGCCGGCCGAGACGGCGCCACGGCTGGATCCCGAGCTGGCAGCACGCGGCGTGGACGCCGCCGTGGCGGTGCAGGCCCCCGAGCCGGACGAACAACCGCCGACGCTCGTTCGCCCGCCCGCCTGGGCCCGGCCGATCGAAGGCCTGTTCCAGATCCTCGGAACCATCCCCGGCTACCGGGAATTCGATGTGTCGATCCCGTTCCTCATCGCCCTGCCGATCTTCACCGCGATCCTGATTGGCGACGCCGGCTACGGCGCGCTCCTGCTGGGTGTCCCCGCGCTCGCTTACGCTCGCGTGTCGAAAGTGATCGGCCCCCGCTTCACGCAGCTGCTGATGATTGTCGGCGCGGTGTCCCTGGTGTGGGGCGCCATCATCAACTCCTATTTCGGGTTCCCCCTGGCGTTTTATTCCCCGTTGATTTCCATCGACATGACGGACCAGTCGCGCAATTTCATGATGGCGTTGAGCTTCGTGATTGGCGCGGTGCATCTGAGCCTGGCGCAGCTCTGGCAGGCGGTCCGGGCTTACCCGAATCTTCAGTTTCTCAATCGCGTCGGCTGGGCCGTGTTCATCTGGGGCATGTTCGGCGTCGTCCGCATGTTCGTGCTCGGCCGGCCGCTCGGGTGGCACACCCCCTGGCCCTACCTGCTGTCGGTCGGGGCGGCGCTGGCGATTCTCTTCGCCAGCCCCAGCCGCAACGTGGGCAAGATGCTGCTGCTGGGTGTCGCGAATTTCCCGCTGTCAATGCTCTCCGCGTTTTCGGATGTGATCAGTTATGTGCGTCTCATGGCTGTGGGACTGGCCAGTAGCGTGCTGGCGGTGAGCTTCAATGAGATGGCGCAGTCGTCTCCATGGCTGTTGGCCGTCCCGGTCTTTCTGTTCGGCCATGGGTTGAACCTCGGGCTGGCGCTGATTGCCATGTTCGCGCACGGCGTCCGCCTCAACATGCTGGAGTTCTGTAACAACCTCGGCATGCAATGGACCGGGGAGGCTTACCGCCCCTTCACTCAACGTGTACTCCAGGAGCAGACACAATGACAGTTGACGTGGTTTCCGGTTTCTCCGCCGTCGTGCCGATTCTCCTGGCCGCCAACGAATCGGTGTGGCGGTTCCTGGCTGAAATGGGCGGCGTGCTCGCGCTCGGGATGGGTGCGCTGGGCAGCTCAATCGGCATCGGCGTGGCCGGCCAGGCCGCGGCCGGAGCGTGGTCGAAAGAAGCGCGCGCCGGACGCAACCTGAGCTTCACGTACATCATCCTCGTCGGCATGCCGATCAGTCAGACGCTCTACGCCATGATCGTCATGAATAACATGCAAGGTGTGTTCAAGGACGTCAACATGACGATGTCGGACGCCGGGCTGCTGCTGGGCATCGGCCTGGCCACGGGCATGGGCGAGATGCTGTCGGCCTGGATGCAGGGGCTGATCGGGGCGGCGGGGATTCGCGCGCTGAGCGATGGTGAAGGCAAGGGTCTGGCGTTCATTATCATCGCCATGGGAATCGTCGAAACGGTCGGTATTTTCACGATGGTGTTCATGCTGGGCATGGTGCCGTCGGCCAGCTGACGGCCGCCGCGGCGCGACCGCAGATCGGAAAAAAAACGACCTTGACCGCTTCCGGAAAATGCCATATCTTCCCGCCTCGTTGACACCCACGCACAACGTGGTTGCTCAGTGGCCCGCGACGCAGCAATGTCGTCCGCGGCGCGCTGTGACGGCGGGTGTTGACAGGCAACGGCGCGGCTGAGTCCGCATCGGGGGTCCGACCCGTGGATCCCTGCGGGCCGCGAAGCCCGGCCGATCCGCATGGAGGCGGAGGGCCGTTTCGTTCGTCGCACGATTGCTGACTACCGAACAGGGCTGCCCGCGCGGCAAGGATGTCGCGCGGCACACCCGTCCAATCGCTCCCGGAACCAGTGCGAAGTCCTCTGCCCCCCTGGGACCCGTTGCTTCCGGGAGCTTTTCTTTTCTTGCACGCGCGCAGCGCTCTCCATCCTCCCCGCAAGCACCGAACATTAACGGGAAATTCACCGTCCCCCTACGGTTCGCTCACCGTTTCTTAATTCAGGCCTGCAAGAATGCGGACCAACTGAGCACGTGTTGGTCTCGCGATCAGGGGCGGAATTCGCGCTGGCCGAGAACGCTGGCGCGTCAAGGCCCAAGAGGGGGACGGGTGTTCATCATGACGGAAAATCTCATGCTTCAGCGTTTCGCCGCGCGTGCGAGGTGCCGCCGCACGGCGTTCACGCTCGTCGAGCTGCTGGCGGTGATCGCCATTATCGGCGTGCTCGCGGGTTTGGCGTTGCCGGCGATCAATGCGGCGCGGGAGGCGGCGCGGAGATCCCAATGTGCGAGCAATTTGCGCCAGTTCGGAATCGGGCTGCTGGCGCGGGCCGAGCGGCAGGGTTTGATCTGCACCGGGGCCATGGACTGGCAGCGCGACGGGGCGGTGACCGAAGTCGGCTGGGTGGCCGATCTGGTCAATATCGAAACGCCCGTCGGCGAGATGCTGTGCCCGGGCAACAACCATCGGATCACCGAGGCCTACAACCAGCTGCTGTCGGTCAACACGTCGTCGCTGGACTCCTGTCTGAACTATCTGGGTGATCCGCCGCAGACGGCGCCGGACGGCACGTTGCAGATGAACCCGTGCCGCAGGATTGACACGGCAAGCCTGGCGGCCGGGAGCGAAGCGCGGCGAGCGGTCGTTGAGCAGGAAGTGTACGACCGGTTCTACAACACGAACTTCACGGCCAGCTGGTACATGGTGCGGACGGCCCCGGTGCTGGACGCCAGTGGCAACCTGAAGCGCGCCGTGGCGGCCTGTGGCGGCGATATTCGCTCGCGCAACACGACGCTGGGTCCGCTGGCCATCAAGCAGATCGACTCGGCCCGGGCGCCGGCCAGCATCATCCCGTTGCTGGGAGACGGAGCGCCCAACGGCAATCTCCTGCAGCCGATCGGTGACCACATGGCGGGCGAGCAGGTCGTGGCGTCTTTCACGGGCGGCCCGATCCGTCGCAGCACCATGCAGCCTCCGACGTTTTCGCCCGGCGCGCCGCGGGAAGGACCCAACGGTTGGTGGGCTGTGTGGCACCGCGACGTGCTGCAGGACTACCGGCAGTTCGCCGGCGTGCACCGCCGCCGCTGCAACATCCTGTTTGCGGACGGGGGCGTGCGCGATGTGGAGGATCTCAATCAGGATGGCGCGCTCAATAACGGATTTCCCGCAGTGGCCGGCAGCGGGTTCGCGGATGATAAGGTCGAGATTCCGGCCAAGGAGTTCATGAGTCTCTACTCGCTGCAGGCGCTGCAGCTGACGAACTAGACGAATCCATTGTTC
The DNA here is from genome assembly GCA_025459265.1 of Pirellulaceae bacterium. Lineage (GTDB taxonomy): Bacteria > Planctomycetota > Planctomycetia > Pirellulales > Pirellulaceae > JAAYDI01. Next base: position 5,866 of record JALOQX010000157.1, read on the forward strand.
CTTACACCGTTCTGGATACGTGGCACGATGATCGCCCCCGCGGCGGCGGAAAAGGAGGTGCAGGCAGTCGGCCCAGTGCCGACGAAGACACGTACACGGCGCTCACAACACAAGACGTATCACGATGACCTGTATGAATCAGATCGACGAAAGGATGAACATGCACTCAAGAAAGAAACGACTCGCGTTTACGCTGATTGAACTGCTGGTGGTGATCGGCATCATCGGTATCCTCGCAGCCCTGCTGCTGCCGGCCGTCTCGCGTGCCCGGGAAGCCGCCCGCCGTTCGCAGTGCGCGAACAACCTGCGGCAGATTGGCATCGCCCTGCACACGTTTGCCGATGCGGACAAGCAGGGCCGCATGTGCACGGGGGCCAGTGACTTCCGTCGCGACGGCTGCATGGATACGTGGGGCTGGGTGGCCGACATTGTGAATCTCAACGCCGGCAACGTCGACGAACTGGCCTGCCCGACCAACCCGCTGCGGGGGCCGGAGAAACTGAACGACCTGTTGGGGTTTGACACGAATGACGGCAAGGATGGCGCGCCGCTAGCGCGTCTGGCGTCGGGCGTGTGCGGCTCGCCCACCTGGGGTAACGTATCCGGCGGTGCCGGCAGTGAGTTTGGTGGCACCGCTCCCGGAACTCCGGAGCGTGCGGCGCTGGTCTCCCGCGCGTTCGTCGCGCAGGGCTACAACACGAACTATGCGGCCAGCTGGTACCTGGTGCGCAGCGCGCCGAAGTTCAGTGTGGGCCCAGCACCCGATTTTCTGATCCGCTGCGTGGGCAGCACCAGCTCGCAGGGCCTCAAGGGGCTGAGCACGACGGCGGGCCCGCTCAAGCGCCGCATGCTCGAGAGCGGTCCGATCGTGACGGCCAACGTCCCGCTGTTGGGTGACGCTGCTCCCGGCGACGTCGACGAAGCGGTGCTGACTCAGACGATCGGCTACGGACCCAACCTCCTGGGTGCTCCGGCCACGGCGGACCCGTTCAGTCAGGGCAAGTCGGAAACGCGGCTCTTCATCGAAGCGGGCGAATTGCTCACCGAAGCGTTCAACGACGGCCCGGCGTATTGGGAACAATCGTCGACGACCATGAACCTGATCGCGCAGAACGCGCTGCTGAACGTGCAGATCGACGCCGAGCTGGCGGGCAACGTGCCCCCGCCCGTCGATGGCGAAGCCGGTTCGCGTACGTACCTGCAGGACACGCGTGACTGGTATGCCGTCCACGGCGGCGGTCAGAAGTCGTCGTGCAACATCCTGATGGCGGACGGCAGTGTCAAGCTCTTCCAGGACCAGAATGGTGACAAGTTCTTGAATCCCGGCTTTCCGGTGCCGACGGGTCTGACCGAAGCCCAGTACGGGCGCGTTGGCTATCGGGACAACGTCATCGAGCTTCCGCCGACGGAGATCTTCAGCGGGGTGTTCCTGCAGAACATGGAGAAGCGGTCGCGTTTCGAATAGTGAAACGCGGTCCGTGCAGACGTCCCTGGGGGATGGTTTGGCTGCTCGCCGCGTCGTTCCCGCGGGTGAACTGTGGATGTCAATGTGGCACGTGTGGCCGGCTTCGACCGGCCACACGTGCCGTTCGTGCGATAGAGCTGATTGTTGGGGAACATGCTGTGGGATCGATGCGTCGAGCTCTGCCCATTGTTGTGGCGTTGACCGTCCTTGTGACCGTTCTGGTCATCGCGGCGTCTTCTCAGCGCGTAACCGTGTTTGCCGTGCAGACCGAGGTCACACCCGAGGGGGAGGTCATTCGCACGCCGAAGCTGACCAGCGTCGCGAATCTGCGGCGGGAACAGGCAGCGGCCGGGCCGCGGGTCGAGTTGGATCACAGCGTGCACGAATTCGGGCGGTTGGACCCGCTGACCACCCACGAACACACGTTTGTCATTCGCAATCGCGGCGAGTTGCCCCTGGAACTGACCGAGGGTCCGACCACCTGCAAGTGCACGCTGGCCAGCCTGCCGCAGCGGGTCGTGCCGCCGGGGGGCAAGACGGGCGTGGTGGTGCGCTGGAACACGGGGCGCGATCTCGAGTACGACCATAGCGCGACGATCTACACGAACGATCCGCGGCGGAAAGTCATCGACCTGGAGATCAAGGGGACGGTGGCCGCGCTGTTCCGCTGCGTGCCGGAACGCCTGGTCTTCACGCGGATCGCACCCGGTGAGTCCGCCACGTCCACGGCGATTGTGTACTCGCAGGTCTGGGAGGATATGGAGCTCGAACCGATCGTGCCGGACCTGGACGGGCTGGGTTGCACGATCGAGGAAGTCGACCCAGCCGACAAACAAGCCCTCGACGCACGGGCCGCTCGGCAACTGCGGATCACGCTGCCCAGCACGCTGCCCGAGGGGTATTTCATCACCTCGCTGCGGCTGCGCGGCCGCCCGGCCGGCGGCACAGAGGAGCAGGCGGCGGAGTGCGAGCTGACGATTGACGGCAAAATGATCCGGCGGCTGTCGGTGTATGGGCCGGAAATCGACGTGCATGGGCGAGTGGATCTGGGGCGCTTGCGCCAAGGCCAGTCGGCGCACGTGCGCTTGCTGCTCAAGCTGCGCGACGAGCAGCGCTCGCTCCCCGTCCAGCAGATCGATGTCACCCCCTCCTTCGCGCGCGCGCGGATCGAACCGTACAAAGTGGACGGTCCGGGCGACCTGGGGTTGTACTACCTGCACATCGACATCCCGGCCGACGCTCCCCCCTTTCGTCTGCCGCCGGATCAGTACGGCATGCTGCGCGTGTCTTTCGACCATCCACGCGTGCCGCAGCTCGAGCTGCCCTTGGACTTGACTATCTCCCCGCGTGAAGGAGGGTGATCCCGAGAAATCGGCCGGCTCCCGAGCCGGACGGCAGTGCCAACGATGTCGAGGGCAGGGACACCGTTGGCTTTTTGTGAGCAACGAATGCCTGACGCAACACACACGGATACCAGTCTCCCCATCGAACACGATCGCTTGCAGCGCGTCATGCCAGAGGGTCAACCGCGGGAAGTACGAGCGACACCGCAGGCGCCGATCACGTGCGCCCCATGTCAGACGGTGAACCCTGCGGAACACCGCTTCTGCCGCAAGTGCGGCGCACCGCTCTGGAAGGACTGCGCCGGCTGCGGCCGGCCGCGCCCGGTGGACGAGTCATTCTGCGCGCTTTGCGGCGAGCACCTGGAGGCGATCGAACGGCGAATGATCGACCAGCAGCGAGCGCGCCTGGCCGAAATCGACGACATGATCGCCACCCACCGTTGGCGCGATGCCACGCTGGCGCTCCACGCGCTGATCACTGCCAGCAAGCACCCGTGCCTGGCCGACATTCGTGGAGTGGCCGAGCGCCGGCTCGAGGATGTCGCGGTGCAGCAGCGGGAATGGACGGCGCGCTGTGCCGAGCTGAAAACGCGCGGTCAGCAGTTGTTGGATCAGTACGACTACGCGGGCGCGGCCCGGGAGCTCGAACAGATACCGGTCGACGCGCGCGATGAGGCGATATCACGGCTGCTGGCCGACATCCAAGCCAAAGCGGCGGACGTGGCGCGATTGCGGGAGCGAATTCAGGCACCCAGTGGCGTGGGTTTTGACGATCGGATGGACGCCCTGCAGCGGCTGCTTGTGTTGCTTCCCCAGGATCCGAAAGTGGCCCGGTGGGTGATCCGGGCCCGCGACCAGGTCCTGGACATTGCCCGCACCCGGCTCGCACAGCATCTGTACCGGCAGGCTGTCGAGCTGCTGGAGCGCATCCCGCCGCAGGCGGCCAGCGCCGACGTATCGACGTTACTCAAGGAAGCCCGGGAACGGGACTACCTGTGGTCGGAGCTCGAACTCGCGCCCCGGATCACCGAAACGACGCTGCACGCCGGCCAGCGGCTGTTGAAGCTCGACCCGCAGAACCAGGCGGCACGCGGCAAGTGGCAGGAAATGCAGCGGCGCTTCCAGGCGGCGCGAGGCGGCGCGGATGCCACAGCGCTCGACTGGGCGAGCGGCCCGGCGCAGTCGTTTGTGGGGCTCCCCGTGCACCTGTACGTGACTTCGCGCAGGCTGTCGTCCGCCGGCAGCGACGTCGCACGGCTCTGGCAGGAGCACCCGGGGCAGTTCTTCGTGGCCGGCGGGTTGGCACTGCAGGCGATCCGCCGGGCTCAGATCACCACCAACCTGTTGCCACCGCGCAGCGTCGGTGTCCTGGAACGGCTGCGGATGCCGCTGACCGAGCGCCCGGCGACGAGCGGCTGGGGGCTGGATCTCAGCGTGTCCGGCCTCAAGGCCGTGCGCCTCGAACGGCAGAACGAGGACGAACTGGCCATCACCCAGGTCGTGCGTCTCCCGCACCGCCTGCCCCTGACTCACTCCGAGGCGACGGGCATCCGCAAGGCCCTGCTGATCGAAACCCTGCAGCGCTTCACGGCCGACCATCCGGTCGGTACGGCGGACCGGGTGTGCGTGTCCTGGCCGGCTATTCAGGCCTTTGCGCGGTTCCTGCGATTGCCTCCCGTGGAAGGCAAGAAACGACGCGACATGCTGCAGCTCGAAGCGAGACAGCAGATTCCCATGTCCCTGGATCAGGTCGTCTGGGACACGTTCACGTTCCCAGTTTCCAGCTTTGCAACACGGCTCGAGCCGTTGTATTCCCTCCTGCTCGCCGCGCGCCGGCGCGACCTGGAAGAACACGTCGCCTTGTATGGGGAAGTTGGGATTGAGGTCGACGAGATCCAGTGCGATGCCGCGGCGCTGCACAACTACTTCCATTTGGAACGTTTCGCTGATCAACCTGAGGAAGGTCCGGACGTGACGCCGGCAGGGGTTCTCGTGGCAGACGTCGGCGCGGAACTGACGAACCTGCTCTTCAGTTTCCGCCACGGGCTCTGGTTCCGCAGCGTCCGCTCGGCGGGGGATGACATCGTGGCAGGCCTCGTGCAGCGATTCAAGCTGACCCGAGACGTCGCGGCCCAGTTGGCCGTGAACCCGACGAGGGCGAAGCGGATGAGCGATGTGCATGCGGAGAACTGCCAGGTGTTTCGGAAGCTGGCGGCCCACATCGAGGCCTGCCACAGCGAGTTCAAGAGATCGGTGTCGCTGGGCACCGTGCGTGAAATGGCCCTGGTCGGCGGAGCCGGATTCACGCCGGGTTTGGTGCGGTTTCTGAGGTATGGTCGATGAACGGGCATGGTTTCCCAGCGGCGACGGATATGGCGGCCGGGGCGCGCCACGTTCTGGGTGGCTCGACGGGACGTTGGGCAGTGTGGTGCGTCTTGGGTGGCATGCTCGCAGGTACGGTGCTGGGATGCGGGAGTAGCACGGTCACGCAGGCCGACATGCGCCGTCATGCCATTCGCCGTTCCAGTGACAAGGACGAGGAGGAGCAGGCGGCGGCCGTCGCGACCCAGCCCAGACAAGACGCCGTCGACGAGTCGGCTGGTGCCGAAGCGGCGCCCGATCTTTCCTCGGCGGAAGCGTCAGTCGCCGGGGCCCCATCGGCCGGCGCTGAGCGGCCAGCGCAGCCGACAGCGTCCGACAGCGGACAGCGCAGCACCATGGCCGCCCAGGCAGTTCCCGACGCGCCGCCCGCGCCGGCTGTCGCAACTCGCCCGGCCGCGCCCCTGACACCGGTCGAGCGTCGGCAGCGGACGCTCGATAATCTGACCCGCCTTGCGGCAGCCATGCAGGCGTATGCCGAGAAGAACCGGCGTCTCTTCTTTCCCGCCATTACCGAGGCCGGCGCCCGGCCGCTCTTGAGCTGGCGCGTCGAACTGCTGCCCTACCTCGGCTACCAACAGCTCTACGACCAGTTCCACCTGGACGAGCCGTGGGACAGTCCCCACAACAAGCAGTTCTTGCCCGCGATCCCGGAGGTCTATCAGTCGCCGGAACGATTCGACGAGAAGACCAACTACGTAATCCCGCTCGCGCAATTCACCCCCTACGGCCGGCGCCATGGGTTTTCGCTGCAGGACTACGAAGACGGCGCAGCCAACACGGTGATCCTGTTGGAGGCAGACGACACGGCGGCCGTCAACTGGACGGAGCCGGCCGACTTGAAGTTGGATTTGTCGAACTTCTCAGGCAGCGTGGGGAATCTGCGGGAGGACGGGTTTTTCGTCGTCTGGGGTGATTACACCATCAGCCGCATCGCGAGCGATTGCCCGCCCGCGTCGCTCAAAGCCATGTTCACCTATGACGGCGGCGAGAAGTTCTCGTCGTTCGATGTGCGTCTTGAGGCCACAGCGGAGCCGGATGTAGTGTCGGAGAAGGATGCCGCGGGTGCCCGCGCGGCCGACATCGCCGGCTCCGCCGACCGCGACGCCCGGGCGGACCGCGACAGAACGGATCGCCCGATGACGGCGATTTCGGATACCCGCGACAGCGCGCCCCGTGCGGAGACCCGCCCGCGATATCCCGTGCCGGATGCCCGCAGCGTGGCGGACGCCAAGAAGCTGATTCGCGAGATCTACCACAAAGAGTACGAGGGCAACAAGGCGCTGCGCGAACGACAAGAGCTGGCCAAGCGGATGCTGCAGCAGGCCGAACAAGTCGCCCAGGATGTCGCCGGCCAGTACGTGCTGCTGGATATCGCCATCCAGATCGCCACGGATGCCAACGACACCCCGACCGCGACCAAGGCCATGGACCGGTTGACGGCCACCTTTTCGGTAAATGAAGTCGAGCTGTGGCGGGAGCTGTTGGCCAAGCTGGCACGGCGCGATCGGTCCGACGCTTCGGTCCGATTGCTGCTGGAAAAATCGCAGAAGACAGCGGCCAGCGCCGTGGCGGCGGACGCCTATGATGCCGCGGAAGAGCTCTGCCAGATCGCCATCGGCGCGGCGCGACAGCTGCGCGAACGCGAAACGTTGGAGCGTTTGGAGGAGCAGTTGGAGCAGATTGACACGGCCCGCAAAGCGCATCGCGGGGTGCAGAAGACGATTGCCGCGCTGAGCGACCATGAGGATCCCCAGGCGAATCTCGAAGTGGGCGTCTACTACTGCCTCGTCAAAGGGGAATGGGAGAAGGGACTGCCGCTGTTGGCCAAAGCGGGCGACGCGCGCTATCGGGATCTGGCCGAGGCGGAGCTGCGGCGTCCGACGATTCCGCAGGATCAGCTGAACCTGGCCGACGGCTGGTGGGAGCTGGCGCCCCGCATCGCAAAAACCTCCGACTCCGCGCCGCGTTGTGGTATCGAGAAGCGCTGAAGAACCTGCCTCCCGGTCTCTGGCAAGCCAAGGCCGAACTGCGGCTGGATGAAGTCAAGAAAGAGTACGGCGACGCCGCCGTGAATGCGGTCGCGCTGGTCCCGTCGGATGCGTCATGAAGGTCAGCATCGGGACAGTCCCTGTGCGGGGCGGAGGAGGCGGAGTGACCAGCATCGCTCGGGATGCCGGTGCGGACGTGTCTGTGGCACCCGGCGGGATGCGGTACGCAGCGCCCGGGCGGGTGGCGCTGCTGCTGTTCTGCTCCGGCCTGGGCAGCCTGTTGCTGCAGGTCGGTTGGATGCGCGAGTTCCGGCTGGTGTTCGGCGGATCAGCCGCGGCATCGGCGGCCGTGGTCGCGATCTTCATGGGCGGACTGGGGC
>JALOQX010000436.1 GCA_025459265.1 Pirellulaceae bacterium
TCTCGACGGCTACTCGCCCGGCACGCCGCGGAGCGCCGGCTTCGTCAACCGCTTCGTCCGGGCCCACGCGCCCCGCTTGAGCCACCGCCGGTATCTCGCCGACGTCGCCGTCGTCCACTCGGCGTGGTCGGAGATCGCCTCGATGAACGTGTTCAATCCGATCATGGACAAGTTCGTGGACGAATACTGCGGCTGGTGCGATTTCCTCGGTGACTCGCACCGCCAGTGGGATGTGGTGCTTCAGTCCGAACTGACCGCCACCAACCTCGCGCGCTACCCCATCGTCGTGCTGCCGTCGGTGATGACGCTGGCGGACGCGGACATGCGTGAACTCCGCCGCTACGTGGAAGGTGGCGGCCGCCTCGTCGCCACCGGCGAGACCGGCACACGCTACGGCCCGGAGCGTTACCTCGCACCGCGCGACCCAGGCTTCTCGCTGCCCGGCGCGCGGATCGTCACCGACAAGCCGGGCGTGACGTACTGGCGGAAAGACCGCGATGCGGCAGCCGCGCAGCGCATGGCGAAGTTGCTTGACTGGGCAGGTCAGACGCAACGCGTGGAAACCGACGCCCCCGCCACCGTCGGCGTCAATCTAAACGCCGGCAGCGACTCGGCCGGTCCCCTGTTGACGCTCGACTTGAACAACGCCGATCTGGACGTTGGGACCGACACGCTCCGCCCCGCTCCCGCCATCACGACGACGATCCGTCTGCCCGATGAATGGCGCGGCCGCGAGGTGGAGGCGAGTTACGTAACGCCGGAGATGCCGGAGGGCGCCCCGCCGGTTCCGCTCACCGCTGACGCCGCCCGCGTTGACCACCAACGTGGAACGCTGCGGCTGCGCACCCCGGCGTTCGCCACCTGCCTGATCGTCTTCCTCCGCAGCCCCAGCCTGTCCGGCACCACGCCCGCGCCGCAGAAAGGAGATGGACGCACTTCTCTGTCCGGCGCGGCAGTCAGCACGATCCGATCCGCAAGCGTTCGCGGTGTGAGCGCAGGCGCAGTCATCACTGCCAATACAGCACGCGCACGGCGTGATGGAAGTAACCGGTCGGTTCGGTCGTGAAGTTGTGGGCGTAGCAGTGCATGTACAACGTTTGTCCGCGTGGGACGAGGATGTGCGTGCCGGCCGGCAGCGATTCGTATGCCATCACGTCCTGGATGCCGCCAATCTCGCCATAGTAGTCGCGTCCGCAGTAGCCGAAATAACCTGACGCGCCCGTGGGCTCCATGCCCGTGCCGCCCGACTCCCACTTCGTCCAGGCGTTCTCGCTGCTCAACGAGAGCATGTGGCCGTTGTCGCTGTGCGTGCCGAGCCCGACGCCCACAAAATGTTCGATCGCTACGATGTGCATGTCTTCCTGCGCGGAAATCGACACCGAGCGGCGGTCGATCTGGCCCTTGGCCACTCCGTATGCGCCTGTGTTGAGCGTGATGGACTTGAGTGGGCGCGATACCAGCTCCACGCGTCCCTGTGTGTAGGCGCCCGCCGCGATACCGATGGCTCCGCCTGCTACGACCAGGGCCATCCATGTGTTCCAGTTTTCTCGCATGATAACCCTCCCGATGAGTAACTGAAGCGAATGACGGCAGTCCGTCGGCCGAGAAATTCGACGCGGTGCTGAAATCGAAGGGTGGTCACCGAACGCAGGGCGTGTTGTCGGTGAACCTGATGGTACTGGCACATTGTACCGCCGCATAGTCACGAGCCGCAAATGATTTCTCGGCAAGCTGCACCTGCAACTTATGCTCTGCCTGGCCAAGAAGCTGAACCGCGGCGGAATAGAGCGGACTGCTGCTGGGAACGCGTTTCAGCTCAGCAACCGCCGCCGCATAATCGCCGGCTTTCAGCAGTTCCTGGCCGCTGCGAAAGAAGGTCTCGACGCCCCGTGAATAGTGGCAACGTGAAAGCCTGGCAGGTCTGAACTGATTGTCGTTGTGAAATCCGTTCCTTGGACGGGTCCATTCGCACGGACTTCCCATTTCGTCACCGTGAAGCGGTTACATCCCGTACTTGGCCGAAGTCCATCATCACCGTAGCCTGGGGCAACGCCCCAGGAAATCGGAGTCCTTGAATCCGTTTGGCTGAAGGCCAACCTCACCTGCAGCATCGGCTCCCACGTGTGACTGTGGCCTTCGGCCAAACATCTTTTTGTGCTCCCATTCCTGGGGCGTTGCCCCAGGCTACGGTGAGATGTGGCCTTCGGCCAAACGATGCCTGCCCCGGTATGGCACCTCTGGAGGGGCGAGACGGGACTCAACTTGCGGGTCGGACGAAACGAGCTCGGTGCGGTGCGCAAGGTAGAGATTCGCGACGGCGTGGACATCGACGCGCGCCATGCCGCTCAGTTCGTTGAGACGCTGAACCAACTGTTCGCGGACACTCGTGTCAGCCAGGGTTCCGGATTCGAAATGGCTGGCCAGGCTTGCCAGCGAGATGTCCGATGCCTGTGGGGCCAGCTTGCCATCGATCCGGATGGCTGCCACGAGAGCATCGTCGCATTCAGCGTAGTTGCCTTCTTCCAGGTCAGCATGCCGATCTTCCGTTGAACCCGGCAGACGGCGATCTTCACGAGACGAGAACGAGGATACTTGCAAGATGCTCGTTCGACAGGGAAACTGACCTTGTATTGTGAAGGGCTGGGCCAACGACTCGGCGACCTCGCACTCGGTACACACGATGGGCTGCATTACAGGGCGGCCTCTGCAGCAGGCGCGGTCTTTATTGCCCCATGGGATGATCCACTCATGGTCCGATTGCTGTCGACATGCGCGGTCGCGTGGTGTCTGTGTCTGGGACAAGTGAGGGGCGGCGCGGACTGGCCGCAGTTCAAGTTCGACGCGGCGCACTCCGGCAATGGACCCGGCGCGCTGTTGAGTGACGATCTGGGATTACAGGCCGCGATTCCACTGACCGACGCGGTCTTCGCCCCGCCGGCCATCGCACACGGCCGCATCTTCGTGCTGGACGGATCCGGGCTGTTGTTCTGTGTCGACGCCGAGACGTTCGCAGTCAAATGGCGGTGTGACAGCCCGGGCGGTCGCTCCAAATGCAACAACTACTCCTCGCCGGCGGTCAGCGGCGAGTACGTTCATTCGCGACGTGCTCCAGTTTTCGGGAGACCGCTGGAACGGACAGGCATGGCTACAACATCAGCAGGGATCGCGGGTCACGTGGCGCGAGCAGTTTCTCTGTTCGCGCGATATCGCGTTGTACGGCACGACGCTGATACTCCCTGCCGGCGGATCGATCGTGTGGCTGGCCGATCGAGGCGATCATGCGCACCTGTTGGGCGGCTTTGCTCCGAACGAAAGCCCGGCGACGCTGGGGCTCAGCGTCGGGGAAGATGGTGCCGTCTATCGGCAGTGGTTCCGCCGGGACAATGGTGGGCGCGTCGAAGTGCTGCGGATCGTCGAGAACAAGATCGTGACGGATTTCGTAACCGTTCACGGGCCGCCAAAGTCGCCTTTCGCTCCGCGAAAGTAGCGCTACTTTAGCGGAGCGAAAGGCGACTCTCTGTGCCAAATCGCGGCTAACATGGCGCCGCCCTGTGAACGGTTACCGGATTTCGTTGCCGGCACGGAGACGGATTATCATCGAACATCAAAGCACGTTCGGGTTCTCCAGCGATCAACGGCCTCTTGTCCGCGCGTGGGATCGGAACACGGGCCAGGAAGTCTGGACGCGCGAGTTCACCGAGTACGGCCATGGCGGTGACGATGCGGGCATGTGCCTGGCCGACGACGTGCTGTACTACTCGTGTTATTTCGGAAACAAGCCGGTGTCGGGCGTCACGGCGGCACTCGATCCCGCTACC
>JALOQX010000158.1 GCA_025459265.1 Pirellulaceae bacterium
GGGAAAACGTGAATGACAATATCTTGTCCGCACATCCGCGTGGCACTGAGACGACTCTTGGCTCAGGCGGCGTTCGTTCTGGCGATCGGCACGTGCGTGGCGCTCTCCGCGGCCGACGCGTGCCGGATCGAGGTGCGGGAGCGAGGCACGGGCTGGCCGGTGCCGCTGGTCGAGTTGCGGACAACGCATCAGGCGCGATTTGTCACGGATAACGCGGGGGTCATCGCGTTCGACTTGCCGGAATGCATGGGACGCGAAACGTGGTTCGACGTGCGCGGGCACGGCTACGAGGTACCCGCCGACGGGTTCGGCTACCGGGGCGTGCGGTTGACACCCGAACCGGGTAAGACAGTGCGTGTGGAGGTAGACCGCACGATCGTCGCCCGCCGGCTGGGGCGCATTACGGGCGGCGGGCTGTTGGCCGAGAGCCAGCAGTGCGGCCAGCCGTCCGAGCGTGAGGAGAACGGCGTGTTGGGCTGCGACTCCGTGCAAACCGCGGTACATCGCGGACGGCTGTTCTGGTTGTGGGGCGACACGACACTGGCCCGCTATCCGCTTGGGATCTTCCACTGCTCTGGCGCCACAACGGACGTGCAGCCGCTGTCGTCATGCGAACCGCCCGTGCGGCTGCCCTTCGAATATTTCTCGGACGAGCAGGGGCGGCCGCGCGGCATTGCCCGGATGCCCGGCGACGGACCCACCTGGGTGACCGGCCTTGTCAGCCTGCCCGACCAGGCGGGCATACCGCGGTTGGTGGGCGCCTACATGAAGGTGCGTCAGGTGCTGGAGGCGTACCAGTGGGGACTCTGTGCGTGGAACGACGAGACCGCGCAGTTTGAACAGGTGCGCGTTATCTGGACCAAATCCGATGCGTCACCTACGCCACCCCGGGTGCCCGAAGGTCATGCCGTGCTGTGGACCAACCCGCAAGGCCAGACGTGGGTCCTGTTCGGCAATCCACTCCCACGCCTGCGCTGCCCCGCCACGTTCGAAGCGTGGCAGGACGAATCGACCTGGGAACCGCTCGAGCCGCAGGCGACGGTCGCCGCAGCCGACGACGCAGCACCTGTCACACCACACAGCGGGTCCATCGCCTGGCACCCGTGGCGCAAACGCTGGGTCACGATATTCATGCAACATTTCGGCCGCCCGTCGGCATTTGGCGAAGTCTGGTATGCCGAAGCGGACGCGCCGACCGGCCCCTGGGGCCCGGCGGTGAAGGTTCTCAGTCATGACAATTACACCTTCTACAACCCGTGCCTGCATCCCGAATTCTCCGCCGCGGGCGATGCGTGGTTAGTCTTTGAAGGGACGTTCAGCCAGCAGTTCGCGGACCGTCCCGAACCGACGCCGCGTTATGACTACAACCAGATCCTGTATCGACTAGACCTGGATCACCCGGCCCTGACCCAAAGGGGACAGGTACATTTGCCGTGGCAAGGTGCGGAAGATGGACAGTAGCAGTCTTGGAATCACGCAATGCCCTTGAGCCGCAGGGGGCCTGCGTGTGGTAACATGGAGTCCCGGTGAGCAACCTGGAAAGGACCGACCGATGAACACGCCTTCGCAGAATCGCCGCGAATTTCTCTCCACGCTGGGTGTCGTGGGAGGCACATCGATGCTCATGGCCGTGGCGGGAGGTATCCCGGACGCGGTCGCGGGGGACGCGGAAAAGCTCGCGATCGCCGGCGGCACGCCAGTCCGCGAGAGCATGCTCCATGCGGCGCCTTACGGGCCGCAGTTCTACGATGATGCCGATAAGCAGGCATTGATCGAGGTGCTTGAGTCGCGGTCGCCATTCCGGTGGTGGCATGACAATTCCAAGGTGCTGCAGTTCGAGCAGGCGTATGCGTCGACGCTGGGCGTGAAGCACGCGCTGGGGGTCACGTCGGGCACCACCGCGCTGTTTACCGCCGTGGCGGCCCTGGAGATCGGACCGGGCGACGAGGTGATCCTGCCGGCCTGGACCTGGTATGCCGATTACGATGCTGTCGTGCTCGCCGGCGCCCTGCCCGTGTTCGCCGAGATTGACGAGTCACTGGCCATCGATCCGGAGGATATCGAGCACCGGATCACGCCGCACACGAAAGCGATCATCCCCTGCAGTCTGCAGGGCGGCGTGGCCGACATGGATCCGATCCTGAAGATCGCGCGCAAGCACAAGGTCCGCGTCCTGGAGGATTTCTCTCAGTGCGTTGGCGGACGCTACCACGGCAAGTTCCTGGGCACGCTCGGCGACATCGGCATCAACAGCTTCCAGCTCGGCAAGACGATCACGTCGGGCGAGGGGGGTGCGGTGGTGAGCAACGATCCCGAGCTTTTCGAACGGGCCATCCGCTTTCACGACGTGGGCTCCATCCGTTCGCCCTACGCGGAGGAATTTCAGGGTGGTGCGCTCGCTGCGTTCGCCGCGTGCAACTTCCGCATGAACGAATTCACCGGCGCTGTTCTCCGCGGACAGGTACAGAAACTCGAAACGATCTGCACGCTCCTCCGCGCCAAGGCCCGCAAGGTCCACGACGGGATCGCCGACCTGCCAGGATTGAAGCTGCGCAAGATCAACGACCGCGAGGGGGACCTGGGCGTCACTGTTTTTCTCGACCTCGATACCCGGGACCGCCGCGATGACTTCCTGCGGGCGCTGCGTGCCGAAGGGATCGCGGCGTCCGGTCCAGGCGGTTCCGTGATCCTGCCGATCGACGAACGCATCGAGCGGAAAGCGACCGTGCATCCGGATTGGCCGAGCTTCAATACTCCCCGCGGTAAGGCGATCCAGTACGGCGCCGAGTGCTGCCCGCGCACGATTGACATCATCGATCGGATGGGGGGCGTGATCATGGATCCCAACTTCACGGACCAGGATCTCGCGGACATCGTGACGGCCATCCGCAAGGTCTACCTGGCGCTGAACCACGCGTAACCTGGTCACGGAGTCTTGGTGGAGAGCATCGCAGCGGTCAGACGCGCTGGGGCGTCTCTTCGATGCGACACCATGTGCGCCAATCGTGATCCGCTCGCTGGGGGCCACCTGCCGCTGGCGCACGGGTGTGTGTAGAATAGTGGCACATTCCGCTGCACGTACTGCCCGCTGGCACGCCTTCACTTACCCACGCAGGAGATCGACCATGAGCTGCTCCGTTCGCCACGTCCGTCTGCTCTGCTGGGCCTTGGCGATGACACTGGTCTTGGTTTCCTCTGCCTCCGCAGTCACCATCTATGTTGCTCCGCACGGCAATGACGGCTGGTCAGGACGGATCGCCCAGCCGAATGCGAACCGCACTGACGGACCGGTGGCCACGCTCACGGCGGCGCGCGATGCCGTACGGAAGGTCAAAGCGCGCGGGCCGCTGAGTGAACCGGTACAGATCGTCGTGGCGGACGGCCAGTATGCGATGAGGGAGCCTCTGGTTCTGACTCCGGACGACAGCGGCACGCCGGCGTGTCCGATCCGGTACGAAGCCGCCCCCGGGGCAAGGCCACGATTCAGCGGCGGTCAGGCAATCACCGGCTTCACGCGTGGTGCGCAGGGAGTATGGACGGCGCATGTGCCGGAGGTTGCCGCGGGGACCTGGACCTTCGAACAACTCTGGGTCAACGGGCGGCGTGCAACTCGCGCGCGCAGTCCCAACCGGTTCTACCATTACGTTCTGGGCAAGGTGGATCATGGAATCGATCCGTCGACGGGCCAGGAAGCCGACCTGACCAATCGCGCCTTCCGTGCGCGGCAGGAGAATGTGGAGCCACTGCGGACGGTGCCGCGCGAACAGCTCACCGATGTCACGCTCGTCACGTACCACTCCTGGGAAACGTCGCGCTCAAGGTTGGCCGGCATCGACCCGGAGTCCGGCCTGGTCGTCGTCACGGCGGGCGTGCCCTGGGGTTTTGCCTATTGGGGGCCCGACTGCCGTTATCACCTGGAGAACTTCCGTGCCGCGCTGGACGAGCCTGGCGAGTGGTTTCTCGACCGCGACGGAACGCTGTCCTACCTGCCGCGTCCGGGTGAAGATCCGGCGACCGCCGTGTTTATTGCACCGAGGCTGGATCAGTTCGTCCAGATTGTCGGTCAGCCGGATGCCGGCCAGTTTGTCGAGCACGTGGCGTTTCAGGGGCTCGGATTCGAGTACGGCCAGTACGTCTTGCCGCCGACCGGCCATGCCGACGGTCAGGCAGAAGTCAGCATCCCGGCGGCGGTGGTCGCCGATGGCGCGCGGCACGTCACGATCGCAGACTGCGCGGTCCAGCACGTCGGGACGCACGCCGTCTGGTTCCGTCGCGGCTGCCGCGACTGCCGCATCGAACGAAGTTGGCTGGACGACCTGGGCGGCGGGGGCGTCATGATCGGCGAGACGCGTGTCGACTTCGACAAGCCCGAGACGCAGACGCATCACATTGTCTGCGACAACAACATCATTCACCAGGCGGCGCGCATCCACCACGGTGCCATTGGCGTGTGGATCGGCCACAGCGGCCACAATCAGGTGACGCACAACGACATCAGCGATCAGTATTACACCGGCATCTCCGTCGGCTGGAGCTGGGGCTATAACCCCACGATCTCCGTGGAGAACAAGATCGAGTTCAATCACATCCATCACTTGGGCTGGGGCGTGTTGAGTGACATGGGGGGTGTCTACACGCTGGGACTGGCCCAGGGGACCACGGTCAGCAACAACGTCATCCACGATGTCTATTCCTACGACCGCTATGGGCGCGGCGGCTGGGGACTCTACAACGACGAAGGGAGTTCAGGCATCGTCCTCGAGAATAACCTGGTGTACCGCGTCAAGACCGGCACGTACCACCAGCACTACGGCCGCGAAAACATCGTGCGCAACAACATCCTCGCCTGCAGCCTGGACGGCCAGATCCAGCGTTCGCGTGTGGAAGAACATCTCTCGTTCACGTTCACCCGCAATCTTGTGTACTGGGACGCGGGAGCCCTCATCGCGGCAGGCAGTATCAACGATGATCGCGTCAAGTTCGAGGGCAACCTGTACTGGAACGCGTCGGGTCAGCCGGTGGACTTTCAGGGACTGACGCTCGAGCAGCGGCAGGCCCAGGGCTGGGACCTGGGCTCCGTGGTCGCCGACCCGCAGTTCGTCGATCCCGGCCAGGGTGACTTCCGACTCCAACCCGGCTCGCCCGCCTCGGCCGTGGGTTTCCAGCCCTTCGACTACAGCGCGGCCGGTCTGTATGGAGACGAGGCCTGGGTCGCGCTCCCGCGCGGATTTGTCTATCCGGCGGTCGAGTTCGCGCCGCCTCCACCCTTACCACCGCCGTTGGCCGTGCACGACACGTTCGAAAGGACGCCCGTGAACGCGCCGCCGGCCGATGCCGATGCCAGCGTCGAGAACAAGGGCGACTTCATTCGCGTGACGGACAAGACCGCGGCCGGCGGCGCCCGCAGCCTGCAGATCCAGGATGCCCCGGGCCTGGTGCACGCGTTTAACCCGCACCTGGTCTACAAGCCCAACCACACGACGGGCCACACGCGCTGCAGCTTCGACTTGCGGCTGGAACCGGGCGCGGTCCTGTTCCACGAATGGCGCAGCTGGGACGTTGAGCCCTATCGCGTCGGGCCGTCCTTCTGGATCCGCGATGGCCAGTTGACGGTGGGCGATCGCAAGCCGCTCGACCTGCCCACCGGACAGTGGCTGCATGTCGAGATCGCCGCCGCGGTGGGGGACGCGGTGACCGGGACGTGGGAACTGAGCGTGCGGATTCCCGGCCAGCCTCCGCGCCAGTATCGCGACCTGGCCAGCTCCAGCCCCGATTTCAAGAATCTGACGTGGATCGGCTGGTGCAGCAACGCCACCGAATCGACGGCGTTCTTCCTGGACAACATCCAGATTGAGAACCAATGATGTGCCGTGCTGCCCTGTTACTATTCCTGCTGGCCACTCGCGTCGCGATGGCGCAGGACATCGCCGCGTCATGCGCTCAGCCAGAATATCCGCCTGCCGGTGCCCACGACGGCGACTGCCGGCGGGACGAGCCGGGCGCGAGTTGGCGCGGGCTGCCGGGGGCGGCGGACGGCTGGTGGTGGCACGTGCAGTTTGACGCGCCGCGTCAGGTCGGGAGTATCCTGCAGGTTCACGGCGAGGGGGGCGACGTGCTGGCCCACGCTCCCGCAGCGTACGTCTGGCAGCAGAGCAACGATGGCGTGATCTGGCGTGACCTCCCCGAAACGGTGATCGCTGGCGAACGGCGCATGTTCCGCCTGCATCGGCTGCTGCGTCCCGTGACAACCCGCCACTTGCGCCTGCGCATCGCGACGTCGCGCGGGGACTATCCGACGCTGCGTGAGGTGGAGTTCTTTCCGGAGACTGATGCGAAGATCGACTTCCCCCCGTGGGTTCTCTCGGTCAACATCACCGATCGCAGGGGCAGTCTGGACGGAATCGGACACGTCCGTGTGCTGCGGCAGACCGCCGCGGGGAAGGAGATGCTGGCGCAGCACATCGATGTGACCGATGTGGATCCGGACTTTGTGGCCGTCGAGCCGCGGCCGCTGTGCATGTTCCTCAGTGGCAGCTACCGGGACTGGTGCGAGGTGGACCGCAGCGTGTATCACGGCCTGGAACAGGTCCTCAAGCGGCGTCTGTTGCCGATCTGGGGTTCGTGTGGAGGCTGTCAGCTGCTAGCCATTCTCGAGGCGACTGGCGTCGACCAGCCCTGGGACTGCCCTCACTGCCGCGATCCCGCCCATCCGCTGTTGCCCATCTATACGCACCTGCGTTGCACGGATCGCACGAACGCCCGCACGGCGTGTGGGGACTACGCCCAGTGCGGCATGCAGCAGGGCCCGGTCACACTGCTGCGCATTGAGGACGACCCCGTGTTCGACGGGCTGCCCGCGGACGGCCGATTCACCTGCCGGGAAGCGCATTGCGGACAGATCGCCTTTCTACCGCCGGGTTGGACGCTCCTCGCGACGCACGTGCCGGGCGGCAACACCGTCCACCAGCTGATGAAGGTCGCGGGGCATCCGATCTACGCGGCACAGTTCCACATCGACATGGGAGGCGAGCACGCCGAGATCCTTGCGGCCAACTTCGTCACGATCGCACTTCAGTATTTCAACCGCCGGAGCCGTACCGGATGCGGCACTTGGCAATCCGGCGGTTGAGCACGTCCACGACAAAGAGCCGATCTTGCCACACGGAGAGGGCGGAGACGATTCCCAAGGGCAGCTCGGGATGAGGAATCCGGCTGCCAGGTCCTTGGCAGTCGATATTGCCGTAGCTCCCGAATTCTCCGACCAGCTGCCCAGTCTGGCAGTCGATCACTTGCACGCTGTGCACGCCCGCGGCATACAGGTAGCCCTTGCCGTCCAACGTCTGGTGTTGACGCGACAGGATGCAATGGCACGGGGCGAAAATCACCTGGGATTGACCGATGTACCCGTCCCAGCGCCGCGACCACAGGGGCGCACCTCCACCGGGAGGGAACTTCGACAGCGCCAGGTAGAACTCCCACGGACGCTCCACCGGTCGGTGGAGCACATACAGGTTGCCCTCGTCATCGACCTGAATTCCGCGCACCGCGTCCAGTTGCAGCAGCCCCTTGTGCACCAGCACCCCGTCGGCGTTGTAGACATCGATCTGGCGGCGCACGGCATCGTAGGCACTCACCGGACGCTTGCCCGGTTCCACCTCAATCTTGGCCGCATAGTAGATATTGCCGTGCCGGTCCACGTCGATGCCGTAACAGACGTCGTGCCAGAAGTTGACCTGCATGGCATGATCGATGCGGAGCGCATTCGTCCCTGTCGCGGCAAACGGAATCGGCACTCCCGCGCGGTCGCAGCGCAGGAGATCAATGCCGTCTTTGCCCAGCTTCCAGCGGTAGACCCGGCCGTCCTTGCCGAAGATGGAATCGATGAACAGCGGTTCGTCCGGGTAGCGGAAATGCCGCTGGAAATCGGGCTGCCACCAGGGCGACGTGGCGGCCAGTCCCAGGTCGTTGAAGAAGACCGGCGGCCAGGTCTGCAGGACCGATCCCTGCTGGTCAATCCGGAACACCGTGCCGTGCTGTTTCAGGCGGTAGTTGGAGTGATCCTCGACGAACAGATCGCCTGTCTGCGGATCGATATTCAGGATGGGCTGATTCCCGCTCTGTCGCGGGCAGGTCAACCCCGCGTGGTCAGGTTCCCACTGCGCGGTGCCGGCAAGCGTGTCACCGTGCAACTGCAGCAGACTGCCTGGACCCGCACCATTGGCCACCCACACCAGCGGCGGTGCGATGCCGGCGTCCACGGCCACCTGCACGGTTTCGCCATGCAGCGGTGCGGACTCGGCCAGCTGTCGCGGCTGCTGCCAACTTTGCAGTTTGATCAACCGAGTATGTTCCACCGACTTCGCTTGCGCTGCCGCCAGGTAGTCCTGTTGAATCTGCGCCAACGTACGTTCCACGATCTGGCGATCGGCCAAGGCGGGTTGCGAACCGAGCAGCACATACAGGTGCTTCTCACGGTCGATCGCCAGCGCGGTCGGACCGCACAGCGGATGCTGCTGACCGGCCTGATCGTAATGCGTGATTGTCGCGACGACGTCGCCGGCGCCGGAGAGGACCAACAGCCGGTTGTGTCCGTGGTCGGCCACGATCAGGTGCGTCCCGTCGTGGACGACCCCTGCCGGGTCCGCCATGCCCCCGAAATGGTCCAGGATCTTCAGGCGGACGCCCGATTCCACGCGACACTTCCAGACTCTCGTGCGACGCTCGTCACCCGGCAGTTCCCGCTGGTACGTCACCTCCTGCTGGCCGACCTCCCAGTGGTATCCGTACCGCCGCGTAGGTCGGGAGCTCACTCCCGCCGAGACGTACAGATTGCCGTCGGCATCGAAGCAGAAGTACGGGTAATGGAGTGCATGAAACGGCAGGTAATTCTTCAAATCCTGGACGTTCAGGACATCCTGGGACCAGTCGTGACTTTCGAAGGGTTCGTTCCGACCGTGGTGATACACGGAGGTCCATCCCTCCTCGGGCAGCGTGCCGTTCGCATGCAGCCGCCACAGGGTTCCGCGGTAGATGTTCGAGAGCAGCAGATCGCCGTCGGGTGCGAGCACCATCTTCTGGGGCAGATGCCAATAGGCACCGTAGAGGGACAGCGATCCGCAGAGCGTCTCATACAACTTCGGAATGACCAGTTCCACCCCGGCTTCGCGTGCCTTCCCGCCACACAGATCGTACACCGAGGCGGCGGGGAACGTGGGCGCCAGCGGCATGATCGTGCGCACGTACCGGCCCTGTCGATCGAACACGCGCAGGTCGGGCGCTTCCCGCACCTGGCGCGGGTCACTCAGGACGTACAGCTCGCCGGTTTGTTCGTTGACGACCAGGTCCCAGATCACGCCGCAGGAGCGGGGGTCACCGGGCAAGAGGAAGCCTTCCAGCTCCAACCGCACCTCGCCCGTGGTACCGGGGTGCGCAGAGCCGGGGCCGAGCTCCAGCGTCTGTTCCTGCTGTTCCGCCAGGAACTGCCGTCGTGCGCGCGGAGCCGGTCGATACGTCGTGACACCCCATTGGGCGCCGGATGAATTGGGATCCGGTACGGGTATCACGTAGTCCGGAGCCGGCATCGTGTCGCGCGGCGTGATGCCCGCGAGCGTGCCCCACTGCTCGGGGTCGTCAAAATCCCCGCTCCAGGCATGCACTTCGCGACCGGGGGTGACAAACCGGCGGAAGTTGAACCCGATCGTGCCGGCGAGCGTTTTGTTTTTGCAGAAACACTCAAAGGGCAGGGCGAGTTCCGCTGTCCAGCCGTCATCGCTGCGCGCCATGGCCCATTTCAGCGGCGGCTGCCAGGTCCGATCCCGCCAGGGCGGGTCATGTTCCTGGTAGGCACACGCCAACTGGCCGCCGTCGGTCGGCGCAATGCGAATCAGGTAGCACGAATTGCGATCGCCATTCGAATCGATCAGCAGGTCGGCGAACTCGCGCGCTGCGGCCGTGCCTTCCGGACTGTGCCCCACGAGTTGCCCATCGCAACGCATGCCCACATACAAGTGATCGACATCCTGGAGGATGTACGCCTCGGTCGCTGCAGCGCTCGACTCGCTTCCGGTCACCTTAAGTTGGCCCGTGCGCGCCGCACCTTGCCAGCAGGCCTCGGTGAGCATCCCGTCGATCGTCGGCGGAGGGTCAGCATGCGGCACGTGCAGCACGTACTCGGCGGGCGGTTCCGCTGCCGATCCGATCGGCCCGCAGGTGGACCACAGGCTGGCCAGGATCGCCATCAGCACCGCGACCGGCACACGCGAAAGCTGGGGGGGCACGTCGTTCGTCACCGGCCACCTGGGAATTCCCCGCGGCCCGCACATCCGATCAGAGGGTTGCATACCGGCCATGTTGAACAGCTCCTTGGTCGAGGATCACGTTCCAGAGCCCTGGCTGTTGGCACCTGCGGGCATGATTTGACTTTCCGGCGTCAGCGCACCGCGGCCAGACGCCGCTGCCGCTCTTCCTGCAGTTTCCGCACCCAGCAGCTCAGGCACAGACACTGTTCGTCGCGGCCGCAGGTGCCGGCAATGTCGTGGTAGGGGAGGGGTTCGATGGCGGCCAGGACCAGGCGGATCATCCGCCGGTATGTCGGATCGTCGGCGCGCGACCACCCACCGGCTGCGGGAGGTATCTGCCCCCACCCGCCCGCCTCCAGCGCCAGCGGCGCTTGCAGAATGCGGCTCTCCGCGGGCAGCGCGACGTTCACCAGCGCCGCGAACGGCTGCTCGGCCAGCGAGTCGCCGAATCTGGCGCGAATCTGCCTGCGCAGCGCGGCTTCCCCGGCCGGATGCGGCTGACGCCATTCCTCCTTGTTCCACGAATAGGTCCCGTAGAGCGGTGCATTGACGTCCAACCAGTCGATGACGCGCTGGCGGCTCTCGGCATCGAGCTGCACTCCTTCGTGGTCTGCGAGCAACACTTGCGCCAACCGTCCACCGTGGGCAAAGTAGTCTTTCGGTGCGCTATACCAGGTTTCGCTGCCGTACTGCGCGATGCTGACGAGTCCTTCCTTGCCGGTGAGGGCTGCATAGGACGTACTGGGCAGCAACTGCCAGTGGACCGCGGCCAGGTTCTCGGGCGTGACATCAAACGTGCCCAACAGATCGATCTCGCCCGCGGTCTCCCGCAGGCCGTGGCAGTCCAGGCAGTAGCGGTCCAGGACCGGCTGCACCGTTTTGGCGAAGCTGAGTCCGCCTTCATAATGTGGACCCGCCGGCGGCTCCAGTTTCCGCACCAGCGGGGCAGTGGCCGCGACCGTCGTGTGCGGGCTCGCATTGCGCGGCTCGTGACAACCGATGCAGCTCGCCTGCTCGCCCCGCTGCAGGTGCGTGAACGTCCGCATCGTCATGACCGCGAGACCGTTTTCGTCCAGTGCCTGGAACTGCAGCGGCACTCCCGCAGGGGCTTCGAACGCGACCGAGCCATTCTCGTCGACCGGGACGGTCCCCAGCACCCGCTTGAGGACTTCAAACGCGACAACGCTGGAGTACGGAACTCGCTGCGTCGGTTGCGGAATCAGCTGATTGACGCGCAGACGGCGGATCGTGCCGCGGGGAAGGTCCTGCGTACTCTGGTAGATGTCCTGCACGTAGAACACGCCGGTTGTCGCCTGCGGCTGGTCCGCCACATGCGACGACAGTACGGGCGGCCGCGGTCGTGGCACAACCGGCATCGGCTCGAAACACGAGACGTCCGGATCGCGATAAAGCAACTCGCGACCACCCAACGTATCGACCAGGTAGATGCCATACGCATTGGGCCGCGGGATGAAGGCCATGGAGCCCGGATACGGATCCGGGGAAAACGCCGCCAGGAACAAGTCCTCGCTGAGTGGAAAGGGACTGGCGAAGCTGACCGGCGAGTGCTCCTCGGATTCCGGGAACGTCGCCTCGGGGGTGAGGCGTGTAATGGCTTCCAGTCCATCCGGCGCTATGTGGCGGTCGATCACAATCAGCGATCCCGCGTGCATCGTGTGGTGCCCCGCGGTAGTGGCAACGACCTTGTGCGAACCCGGGATCGGCCGTGCCTCGCAGATGCGACAGGGGTTCGCCGTGTAGTTGCCAAAGTAATGCTCGGCCGCCGTGCCGTCCGGCCGCACGGTCCACAGTCCCAGCGTCGGAATGACCGGCCGGTTGATGTAATCCCAGCGCATCCAGAGCAGTTGTCCATCAGGCATCACAGTCGGATCCCACTCGTTCGCCTCGCCGAACGAGAGCGGGCGGATGTGTGAACCGTCGGCGTCACAACGATACATCAGGTACGTGGGGCAGTAGCGGTCACCGGTGTGGCAGCGCACGCCTCCCTGGTTGCGCGTCGAAATGAAGGCAAAGCCGCCGTCGGGCAAGTAACAGGGATCGTAGTCCTCACACATGACGGTCATGCGTCCGCCGGCACCGCTGAGCGTGTCGCGCTCGGTGCCGGTAAGCTGCTGCAGTCCCGTTCCGTTCACACCGATTTCGTACAGGAAAAACTGCCGTTCCTCGCGCGGGACTTGATGATCCGCGTAAGCGAATACGATCCGGCGGCCATCGAACGAGACATCCGCGTGCATCGCGCAGCCGGGCGGCAGTCGGTCCTTCAGCAGCACCGTTTCCTCAGGCCGGTCGTCCTGCCAGCGCTCGAGAATCACCAGGCCCGGTCCGGTGCCATTGTTGATACCGTAGTAGTTGTCGCCGGGCGCGCTGAGCAGGGGAGGTGGCCGTTTGCTGATCAACAGCCGGTCAAAGGCCAGCGCCGGATGGGCGAAGAGGATCCGGCGCCGCAGTGCGACAGCCTGCGCGAAGAGTTCGCGCGCCCCGGTACTGTCCAGACCATCCGTCGCCCCGTCGACACGCTCCGTGAAGGCAGCCAG
>JALOQX010000159.1 GCA_025459265.1 Pirellulaceae bacterium
GGACGTGCCGGCCGCGGTGATGGCCGCCACGGCCACGCTGCTGCCGGTGATCGTGACGTGCCCGGCGTTGCGGCCGGGGTTGCCGGCCGCGTAGGTGCCCGCCGAGGTGGTGACCGCGCCGCCGACCGAGACCGGCCCGCTGCCAGTCACGGTGACGCTGCCACCGTCCTGATTGCTGCCTCCGGTGGTCGTGATCGAGCCGGACACGCTGATCCCGCCGACATCGGCCGTGAGGGTCACCGCGCCACCTGCGACGCCGGCCGTTCCCGATGTGTTGATCGACCCGACCGAGGCCAGTTCGGCTGCGTGAATCGTGACGGCACCGCCTTGCGTGCGGATGGTGTCGCCCGCGTTCATGCTGAAGGCGCCGGCCCCGTCGCCGTCGAAGTCCGCGTGGATGGTGAGTGACCCGGTGGTCGCCGCCAGGCTGAGCGTGTTATCCGCCAGGTCGTGTATGGTGATGTTGTTGGTGGCCTGCAGGATGATGTGGGCAGTGGCCGCCATTCCCTGCAGCTCCGACTCGTAAATTGTTGTCGGCCCGATGTCTGCGGCGAGGATCGCGCCCAGGAGGGCACTCGGATCACCTTGGAACCGGTTCGTGCCATCGGCGGCGCTGTCACCGGTTCCGTTGGCAATCACGATGTCCGTCGGGTCCAGCAGCAGCGTGCCGAAGTGGCCGGACACTGCCGAGATATCCACGCACCCGCGGAACTCGACGAACTCGTTTCCCGAGACTTCCACGTGGCCGCCGTCTCCGGACGCACTCCCGCGCGCGGAAATCGTTCCGTAGAACCAGGTCGTCGCGTCGGCCCAAACAACGATGTGGCCGCCATCACCGTCGTGCAGGGCATCGGCGCGCAGCAGAGAACCGGTGCCCAGGAGCGTGTGCTCCGCATTGGCCAGATCGCCATTGTGCCCCTGGTGATCACCGCCGACCAGGACGATTCCGCCGCCGGTGTCACCGGAAGCATCGACGACGGCGGAGCCGGTCAGCAGCACGGTGGGTCCCCAGATCTCGATGCGTCCGCCACGCCCACCCGCCTCGGAGGAAACATCAATCAGGCCATCCACGACGGTATGGACCGTGCTGTGCAGCGCCACGTGACCACCGTGCGCTGTCACGCTGCCGCCGACTTCAATCGTAGCGGCCTCGGCGTGGAATCCGTGGCCGACGCGCACCGCACCGGCGACGACCAGGTCGCTGTCGGTGTGAATGACAAGACCGTGGTCAAGCGACTGATCGCTCAGCGTGAGCGAGTCCTGTCCGCCCTGGCCGAGCATGACAATCGCCTGCAAGGTTGACTGCGTTGCACCCGCCAGTGCCGGATCGTAGAACGTCGACAACGGCTGGGCGGATCGCGCGGCATCGCCGATCCGGAGGACCAGGAACCCGTCAGGCGTGAAAGACTGGTCAACGCCATCGTCCGCGGGTGTGCCGAGGATCGTCAGCAGACCAGACTCCGCGTCGAAGGTGGCGGCAAGCTGCGTATCGGCCGCGTGGGGTTGGGCGGCGGTGTCCGCCGCATGACTCGGCAGCAGCGCGTCGGACGTCGATGCGGCTGGCGCGTCGACGACCAGCGGCTCGGCATCAGGTTGGTGCGGTGCGTCGGCCCAGGACGCGCAGGGACCGCTGGAGCCGTCGGCGGCCAGGTGGACGGCATCGAGCGCTGCGACCTGTTCGACGTCCACGTCCGCCGGCAAGGGTGCGGCGCTGAGCAGAATCCGGTCCTCCAGCTCTGCGAGATCGAACACGCGCCGGGACGGTCCACCGGCCGAGTGGGACACTACGGCCGGTTGATCGCTCGCGAGCCCGCGAGGCAGGACGCGATGGAGGAGGGACGAGAGGCTTGGCATGAGTGGCTCGGCGAGGGTGGTCATGTGGGGAAGAACTGGCAAGTCACAGAGAAAATCTAGCATTAGATGATGTGTGGCTCCTCGGCAGCCAGGGCGCCGACTCCTGTCACGGAGATCGCCACGCCATCGCTTTCGCCCCGCCTGGTGCGGCAATTGCGGCCGTTGCGGAATGAATCAGCGGGGACGCCGGGAAGCTGCCTGCTGCGCGGCGCCGGAGAATCGCTGCAACCGGCATACTGCTCCCGGTGTGGCCGGCAACTCAAGATGGACGGACGCGACGTCGATGCTGGCTCCTGAGGCGACTCGACAGGTTGCCGGTACGCTGCCCATGGATCCGGGCGCAACGGATCAGGTGTTTTGCTCCTGCGCGTAGCGCTGGGTCCATGAGATGACACACTTTTGTCACAAATTGGTTACGGGCCGGTCTCGATTCTTGGATCTGCTGGCCGCGTCACTGGTCTTGTGGTTCGTGTGCGGGGCGAGCGCCGACGATCGCCAGCCGGCGGACGGCCTGCCGTTCGCGGCGGGAATTCCCGGTTACACGGAACCCTATCGTCGCGTGCACGTGGCTTGTGCCGAGTCGGGGATTGTGGCGGCCGTGGCCGTGCGGGTCGGCCAGCGCGTTCAGGCGGGCGACGTGCTGGCGACGCTGGAGTCGACCGAACAGCAGGCACTGCTTGAGCTCGCCGAGCACCAGACGCGGGCGGAGGGGCGGCTGGAGGCGACGTTGGCGGAAGCGCGCCTGCGGCAGTCGCGATTGGACAACCTGAGCGAACTGGCTTCGCAGGGGTATGCAAACCCCGAAGAGGTTTACCGGGCGCGGATGGAATCCGAGGTCGCGGATGCGCATGTGCGTGCGGCGCGCGAAGAACGGGTTGCCCGCGCGCTGGAGTTCCGCAAGATCCAGGCGCAGCTGGACAATCGCACGATCCGTGCGCCGCTGTCCGGCGTGCTGACCGAGATCCTCAAGCGGCCGGGCGAGTTTGTCTCGTACAACGACCCCAACGTGCTCGTCCTGGTCGAACTCGACCGCTTGCTCGCGACGTTCTATGTCCCCGCGCCGCGGGCGGTTGCACTGACTCCCGGCCGGAAACTCCCGATCCGGTTCGCGCCGCCGGCCGCGCCGATGGAAGGTACGGTCGAGGTCGTCTCGCCGGTTACTGATGCGGAAAGTGGCACGGTACGCGTGCAGTTGGTGCTGGACAACTCCGACGGCGGACATCGGGCGGGGGAACGCTGCAGCCTGGAGCTGTCCCCATGAGCTCGTGCGGGGACACCTTGGTGGTATCGGCCGAACCGTGTGCCGGCGTGTGGAGCCCCGCGGGCGCGACGACGCGTCCGACCGCCTTCCCGCTCGAGGCTGCGGCGTTGATTGAGCTAGTGTCGCGACTCCAGCGGGCTGAGACCGTCGACGCGGCTGCCGAGCATTTGGCAACATCGCTGCGGACCTGTCTGTCGGCCTGCCACGTGGCTGTCGGCTGGTCCCGTCGAGGCGGCCGGCCGTGCACGTTGCGCGCGGTCTCGGATGTGCGCGCCTTTGACACACACACGGAGCTGTGTCGAGCCTATCGCGCTGCGCTCAATGAGACGCAGCTCCACGACGGACACCTCGTCTGGTCTGACGGTGGGGCCGCGCCCGCGTCGAGCCGAGCGCTGGCCCGGCTGGCCCGGCTGACGGGCAGTCGCCACGTGGTCGGCATGCCATTGCACCTGGGGACGCAGACCCGAGGGGCGGTCCTCGTGCTTGATCCGGCGGCGGCACTGCAGGCTCCGGAGCTGACGCGGCGCCTGGCGGCCGCAACTCCCGTGCTGGCGGGCTGTCTGGACCTGGTGCAACGCGCCGAGCCGAGCCGGCTGCGGCGCTTGTTGCGCACGCTCGTCCCGCGGCGGCGTGCGGCCCGCTGGGGCGTGACGGCCGCCATCGTGGCCACCAGCGTCGTGCTGCTGCTGCCCTGGCCGCACACCGTGCCGGTCCGTTGTCGCCTGGAGCCAGTGGAACGCCGATTCGTGGCCGCGCCGCTGGCCGGTACGCTGGAGCGCGCCCTGGTCCTGCCTGGTGCGGAAGTCGCCGCGGGCCAGGTGTTGGCGGTGATGGATGGCCGCGAGCTGCGGTGGGAATTGGCGGGACTGGAGGCCGAGTTAAGTCGGGCGGAGAAGCAACAGGAAGTCGCCCTGGTGCGGCAGGAGTCGGCTGCGGCCCAACAGGCCGGCCTGGAACTGCAGCGGTTGGAACTCAAACGTACGCTCCTCACGCACCGGCTGGCCAATCTGGAAGTCCGCAGTCCACTGGCCGGCGTCATCGTCAGTGGCGACTTGAGCAAAGCGCAGCACGCGCCGGTCGAAATTGGACAAGTGCTGTTTGAGGTGGCCCCGCTGGACGCCATGTCGGCCGAACTGACCGTGCGTGAAGCAGACGCGTCGTACGTGCAGCCAGGTCAGTCGGTGCGATTAGCCCTGGATGCCTGGCCGCGCACGACCTGGCGCGGCACAGTGGATTTGCTGCGCCCGCGCGCCGAACAACGGGACGGACAGACCGTGCTGGTCGCGGAAGTCCGGCTCGACAATCGCGACAGCCAGCTGCGGCCGGGCATGAGCGGCCGCGGTCGGATTCTGTGCGGCGACCGTACGGTGGGGTGGATTCTGTTCCACCGACCTGTGGAAGCGTTGTGCCAGCTGGCGGGATGGTAACGGTGAACGCCGTCGCGGATGTGCCCGTGCACGACCTGATGCGGGTGCGGCCCACCCTGCGTCGCGACTTGATCTTCACACCTTGCGCCGCGGGCGTGCCGTACTACCGTGTCGAAGACCCCGTGCGCGGGAAGTTCTTTCGCATGGGGCTGGCGGAGTACACGCTCGTCTCACTACTGGACGGACACCGGACGCTCGCCGCGGTCGTGCAGGAAGCCGCGCGGATATCGCCGACGGACGTCTTCGCCGAGCACGAGGTCGCCGCGGTCGTGCGCTGGTTGGACGAGGCGGGCCTGCTGGAGTCGCCCGGCCTCCGGCCGGACGCCGATTCGCCTGTGGTGAGCGAGCCGCCGGCACGGCGAACGCGGCACAACCCGCTCGTCATCCGCGTGCCGCTGCTGCATCCGCAGGAGTGGTTTCAGCGACTGAGCGCCTGTTGCGGCTGGCTGTTCCATCCCGCGTGTGCCGTGGTCTGGAGCATGCTCGTGCTGACCGCGGTCCTCAGCCTGGCCGCCCAATCTGACCGGCTCGCGGCGGGTGGCCGCCACGTGTTCTACCTGGATCGCGCCGTGTGGCTGGGGCTGTGCTGGCTGGGACTGAAGCTCGTCCACGAGACCGCTCACGGAATCGCCTGCGCGCATTACGGCGGCAGCGTGCGTCAGGCCGGCGTCATCCTCGTGCTGTTCGTCCCGCTGGCCTACGTGGATGTCACGTCGTCCTGGCGGTTCAGTTCCACGCGGCCGCGCGTGATCGTGGCGCTGGCGGGCATGTACGCCGAGATCGGCCTGGCCGCCGTCGCCGCGCTCGGGTGGTGCGGCACGCGTCCGGGAACGCTGCAGGACCTCTGTTTCAACGTGTTCCTGATGGCCGGTGCCGGGACGATTCTCTTCAATGCCAACCCGCTGATGCGCTACGACGGCTACTACCTGATGTCGGACCTGCTAGGTCTGCCGAACCTGTCGGTCCTGGGACGAGCAGCGGTGGCGGACCTGGCACGCCAGTGGGTGCTTGGGCTGCCAGCGCGGGGCCTGCCGGTGACGCGCCGCGAGCGCTGGCTTGTCACGGCCTATGGCCTGGCTGCGTGGTGTTGGAGCCTGCTGGTCTCGGCCGGTCTGATTGTGGGTGCGGCACTGCTCTTTCATGGAGCGGGTATTGTCCTGGCCGTCGCCGGCGTCGTGCTCTGGTGGGGTGTGCCCCTGGTCCGGCTGGCTGGTAGACTGGCCGGTCGTGGTCGATTGAACGCCGCGCAGCGCCGACGCGGTACCGCGCGCGTGACGGTCGCGATCGCGAGTGTCATTGCGTTGCTGCTGGTCGTGCCGGCCCCCTGGGTTCAGCACGCCCCGGCGCTGGTGGAATATGCGCCACTGACCATTCTGCGGGCACCGGTGCCCGGCCACGTACGCCGGGTGCTGGTCACCAGCGGGACACAAGTTGAGGCGGGTCAGATCCTGCTGGAGCTGGAGAACGACGCGCTGCGTCAGGAGCTGGGTGACCTGGACCTGGCCTTGGCCCAATCGGACCTGCGGCTCGCGACGCTGTGCAACCGGGGACAGATCGCGGCACAGCAGGCCGAGCTGGCGGCGTACGAGAGCCTGCGGGAACGCCGCGACGCGAAACGCCGCGAGGTCGAGCTGCTGACGATCGTTGCCCCCTGTGCCGCCAAGGTGCTCACACCACACCCTGAGCACCTGGTCGGCACGCATGCCGACGAAGGACGCGAGCTCTTGGCGCTGGGCGACGAGGTCCGCAAAGAACTGGTGCTCTCGATCGACGAGACCGACATCGAGAGCTTCCAGGCGTCCGTGGGTCGGGAAGTGCGCGCACGCATTGCCGGTCACGGGCGGCAGGTCGGAGTATTGACCCGCGTCGCACCGGCAGCCAGCAGGCAGTCGCCGCACGTCGCTTTTTGTGCGACGGCCGGCGGCCCGGTGCCGGTGACGGCGCCGCGCGCGAACGGCGAGTCACGTGCGCTGTCGGCCCCGGAGTTTCTGACGCCGCGATTCGAGGCCGCGGTGCAGCTGACCGCGGCACAGAGCCGCTGCCTGCACGCCGGCCAGCGCGCCACGGTGTGGCCCGCGACACCTGTACCGACGCTCGCGTCGAGTGTTTATCGTACGCTGCGCGGCTGGTGGCGCGCACACGCACGACAGTAACGGGACCTGCGGGACTGGGGGGAAAGCCACATCCTGGGGCGGGAGCCTTCGCGGAATCACGTAGTCCTTCAGCGCCGGGGCGCGGTCGGCGCGTGGATGTCCAACGCGGACGGCCGGGGCAGCGATTCCCCGCCGCGTGACGGCTCGCCCGCCGGCGCAGAGAGCTCTTCGGCCGCTTCCCGCGCGGGTGCCATGAATGGGGACGGGAGTTTCTGGATCCGCTCGGCAATCAGTTGCGGCAGGCCGTCCTGGCAGCTGCTGGCCAGCACTACGCCTTCGTCATGCAGCAACGTGCCCGTCGTGCGCTGTAAGCCGACCAGCGCGATGTGGTACGCGGTCTGCGCCCGCACATAAGCCGCTTCGGAGTCCACCAGCACCTCCTGGGCGGTCAGCAGGTCCTCCATCACCAGCCCGGCGGTCCCTTCTTCGCCCGGGAGGCGCAGCCACCGCTGCTGCACGTACTCGAGCCGTGCGCGGGCGGCCTGCATCACGGCGAACTGCGCACGTGTCTCGCGCCAGGTCGTCTCGACATCGCGGACCGCCAGCTCGACCTCGACTTTGACCCGCTCGATTGCCAGTCGCATCTGGTTCTGCAGCTGTGCGAGTTCCAGCCTGCGGCGGTCGAGCCGCGCACGGGCGGCGCGGTTGCCGAGCGGCACTTCGAACCGCAGGCCGGCGGAATAGCTGGGGGCACCGTCGCCAAACTGCCGGCCCAGCGCGCTCCACGCATCGTCGCCTCCGTCCAGCCCCATCACGTAACTTTCCAGCAGCAGTTCCAGGGCGGGAAGCAACTCCTGCCGCGACATCTCCACTCGCACGGCACTCATCTGGATTTCCTGCAGCACCTGATTCAGATCCGGCCGGTTGTGGATCGCCGTGGCCAGCGCCGTGGAAAAGTCAATCTGCGCCGGGATCGCATACGGCGATTCGTGCGGCACCAGTTCGATGTCTTGCCCATAGGGCAAAGCGGGGTCGTTGATGAGCAGTCGCAGCCGGGCCTCGGCATCGCGGATGGAGGCATCGGCGCGCCAGATCGCCGCGCGCCGCTGTTCCAACGCCGCCTGGGCACGCACCAGCTGGCTCTTCACAACGTCCAGCTTCTGGCGGTTCTCGAGGATGGCCAGGAGACCCGCCACCTGCTCGACCGACTGCCGTTTCTGCAGCAGCAGGGCGCGATCCTGGTAGAGCAGCCAGTATGCCCGCGACAGTTCGAACAGGTGTGCTTCGAGATCCGCGAGGAACTGATCCCGCGCGGCCTGCGTGTCGATATTGGCCAGCACGATCAGCGCCTGGTTGTACTGGCGTCCGGCTCCGCGCAGCAACGGCTGGCGGTAGCTCAGCGCCAGCCGGCTCTGGCCCTGATTCGGCGGCACAAAGAACAGCGAGTTGCTGTGTTCCACGCCCAGCTGCTGCGCAAATTCCAGTTCCCCGCCGGCAAGTGTGCGTTTGCGCACACCCCCTTGAGTCATCCACAGATCGTTCAACAGGCGGGGTGGACCGCCCGTGAGCAACTGATTACCGACCGGTTCATCACGGTCCGTCCATTTGGACTCAAGGAACGCCGCCCAGTCGAATACGCTGCTGGCTTCCTCCACGAGTGTCTGGCGAATCAGCACCTGTTGGGATGCGGCCTGGACGGCGAGCGAGTACTGCAGAGCGCGGGCGACAACGTCGTCCAGCCGCGTGTCAAAGCCCGTCGTGCCGCTCCACAAAGGGCGATGCACGGCCGCATCCCACCAGACGTTCAGGGGTGCCTCCCGCGCCAGCCCGCTCATCTGTGGGACAACCGCCGCCGGCGCCGCCGGCAGGTCGTGGAGCGACAGCGTGGCGCGCGCGACGCGCGCGGTCTGCCCCAGGCTTGGCGCGATCGCCCCGAAAACCACCGCCACGAAGAGGCCCATGCCGCACCACGCGGATGCCATCGGGTGCGGCCGGGCATCGGTCGGCGACGTATGGCGGGAGCAAGACATGAGGCGCCTCGACTATGCGTATGGGAATGCAGGTCGTGACTGCCCCGCTTCAGACGACAGGCTCCCCTGACAAACACACAATCGGCGAAAGTGTTTTGACCGCACCATCTGTCATAAAGGGCTCGTCGCAAACAGCACGGCTGGCATAATCGCACCTCGGGGACGTCGTCACCGCCGCTACAATCGTTGTGTCCCCACACGGACCGCGCGGCGTCACACGGGTGATTTTTCCATCCCGCAACTGGCTGATCGAGCTGGGGATGCGCTTGGCTTCGCGCAGAGGGGCGCTAGAATGCAGCGGCTGGCGATGTGCAATGGCAACCCTTGTACGACGCCATTTTGCGGGCGGTGACGAGGGAAGAGGACTGCGACGTATGGCGACGACGACCCGCCCAACCACACTGCGCGAACTGCGCGAAAGTGACTGGGTGTCCAAAAGCGTCAAGCAGGAAATGTACGACAATTTCTTGCGAATGTTGACCGACGGCGAGGAGCTGTTTCCGGGCATCATCGGCTATGACGACACGGTGATCCCCGAGATCGCCATCGCGCTGCTGGCTCAGCACGATCTGCTCTTCCTCGGCGAGAAGGGGCAGGCCAAGAGCCGGCTCATGCGGCTCCTGGCCCGGTTCCTCGACGCGGAGGTTCCGTACATCGACCTGCCGGATCTTCCCGTGCACGAAGACCCGTATCGGCCGATCACGTCGGCGGCCAAGCGGCTGGTGGCCTCGCGCGAGGAGGACGAGATTCCGATCGCGTGGTGGCCGCGTGCGGAGCGGTACGCCGAGCGGCTGTCGCCGGGCACCAAGTTCGCCGACCTCATCGGTGAAATCGATCCGGCCCGGCTGGCCGGCGGCAGCAGCATGTCGGCCGAAGAGGCGCTCCACTTCGGACTCATCCCGCGGATGCACCGCGGCATCTTCGCGATGAATGAACTGCCCGAACTGGACGAACTGGTCCAGGTGGGGCTGTTCAATATCCTGGAGGAACGCGACGTGCAGATCCGCGGCTATCCGATCCGCTTCGATCTGGACGTGCTGATCCTCTTCTCCGCGAACCCGGCCACGTACAACCGCAGTGGGAAGGTGATCCCCCAGCTGAAAGACCGGATCGGCTCCGTGATTCACACGCACTATCCGCGGGACCGCCAGCTGGGGATCCAGATCATGGAGCAGGAGGCCGGGGTGTCCGTCGACGGCGACTTCCCGGTGGTCGTCCCGCCGTTCATGCGGGAGATCGTGGAGCAGATCAGCATCGTGGCGCGGAAGTCGAAATACATCGACCATCAGTCGGGCGTCAGCGCTCGGCTGAGCATCGCCAATTACCGGACGATGGTGGCCAGCGCCCGGCGCCGGGCGGCGGTGCTGGGTGAGCGGCCGGCGGTGCCGCGGATCAGCGACCTGGCGCACTTAAGCACGTCCACGCTGGGCAAGCTGGAACTGGATATGATGTCGAGCCATCAGATGTCCGAGCAGCAGGTCCTGGATGCGATTGTGGCCGAGGCGATCCGGGACGTGTTTGGCGAGTACGTCGACCGTCACGGGCTGGAAGGGATTGCCGAGGTTTTTGCGCGCGGGATCAAGATCGAGGTCGGCGACATGTTGCCCTCGACGGCGTATGCCGAGCGGCTGCAGCGCGTGCCGGCCGCGTGGGACAAGGCCTTTGAAGTCAACGCGGCACGCGACCCCGCCGTGCGGGCGTCCTGCGTGGAGTTCGTCCTCGCGGGACTCTACAGCGCCGACCGCATTTCCCGCACGCAGCGGCACGGGCAGATTGTGTACGAGGTGTGACCACCCTGGCGGTGTCGCTCGCGGCGCCGCACGGCGAGTGGTCCGGGAGAGTCGGATGCCAGCGCGTGGCCAGCATGCCGGGGGCGTGATCCACACGTACCAGAAGTACGACCCGCGGAATATCCCCAGCCCGACGCAGCCCCCTCCCGATCTGGTCTCGGGCGCCATGGAACACCTGTTGTTCTACGGGGGCGGCCGGCCGCTCACGCCCGAAGAACTCGCGCGGGCGGTCCGCATCGACCCGCGTCAGATCGCGGGGCTGGGACCGAGCCTGGAATCGCTCATCGAGCTGCTGCGTCAGCGCAAACAGAAAATCCTCAGCACGTACGAGTCGGACAGCGTGCAGCAGCGCGCGGCGCAGGCCTACCAGCAGCTGGCGCGGCACATTCAAGCGCCCGCGGCGCTGCGCGAACGCTTCGCCCGCGCAGTGGCCGAAGAACAGATCTACGACCTCGAGCGGCTGTGGTACCGGGTCGGGGACGAACGCAGCGCATTCGCCCGCCAATTGCTGCAGCTGTCCGCGCGCCTGGGCGACAAGTACCAGATCGACGAACTGGCAGCGCGGTACACGTTCACTGGCCGGCAGGCGATGAGCGTGCCTGAGGCGCTGCGCATCAAGGAGGAGCTGGAAGCGATCGACCGGCTGCTCGAGCAGCTGCAGCAGGCGGCCGAGACCGCGCAGGTCGGGATCATCGACCTGGAGGAGCTGGCCGAGTTCGTCGAGCCGGGCGATCTCGAACAGCTCCGGGCCCTCGGCCAGCAGATCGAAGAGTACATCCGGCACCTGGCCGAGACGCAGGGGCTGGAACGGACCCGCGCCGGGTATCAGCTCACGCCGCAGGCGCTGCGGCTCTTCCAGGGCCGACTGCTGGAACGCATCTTCAGCCAGTTGACCGCGGCGCGCAGCGGCCGGCACCAAGGGCCGATCGTGGGGGACGGGGCGGTGGAACTGCCGCAGTCGCGGCCGTACGAATTTGGCGACTCGATGGCGAACATCGACGTCGTCAGTTCCTTGGTCAACGCCCTGGTGCGGAGCGGCCCGCGGCTGCCGATCCCGCTCGAGACGCGGGACCTGCAGGTCCACCGCACGCGCAATACGCCCAAGTGCGCGACCGTCGTGCTGCTGGACATGAGCGGATCGATGCGCTATGACGGCCTCTACGTCGACGTGAAACGCATGGGCTTGGCCCTCGAAGGGCTGATCCGGCGCGAGTATCCCGGCGACTACCTGCAGTTCATCGAGCTGTCCTCGTTTGCCAAGCCGCGGCACATCAGCGAGATCCCGGCGCTGCTCCCCAAGCCGGTCACGATCACCCATCCGGTCGTCCGCCTGCGGGCGGACATGAGCGACCCGCACGTGACCGAACTGGATGTGCCGCCGCACTTCACGAACATCCAGCACGGACTGCAGCTGGCTCGCCGTTTCCTGGCCGCGCAGGACACTCCCAACCGCCAGGTGATCCTGATCACCGACGGGTTGCCGACCGCGCATTTCGAAGGAGAACAACTCTACCTGCTCTATCCGCCCGATCCGCGCACGGAACAAGAGACCATGCGCGAAGGGCTCCTTGCACACCGCGAAGGGATCACGATCAACATCTTCCTGTTGTCCACCTGGTTCCAGACGCAGGACGACGTGCAGTTCGCGCAGCGCCTGGCCCGCGCCACGGCCGGACGCGTCTTCTTTACGGCGGGTCGCGACCTCGATCGCTACGTGGTCTGGGATTATCTGCAGCATCGCCGCGAGATCATCGGGTAGCGTCCGCTTATGCCGATCGTGACGCCTGCGCGGCGACTGCCGGTTTCGTTGCATGGGTGACGTGGGTTGGTTCGATGATTCATGGCAGAGAAGGGCCACGCACGAGTTACGAGGCACTCACGAGCTGGCGAGCCCGCGCTGGCGGCAAGCGGCCATTTGCCACCAGCCGAAGTGAGTGCCGGGGGGGAGCCCGCAGAACCCTGGGTACGGTCCGCTGTGCGTCGCGCGAGTCGTTGGGCCTCGCGCGACAACGGATCGGCCCGCAGGATCCTGCGGGCTTTTTTTTTCTTCGCGGTGTGCGGCCGACGTCGCTCGCGCGGCATGCGACCGCTCCCCGCCGACCCTGTGTCGGCGGCGCGCTGGACTGGTGCGCTACAATCACGCGGCGCCCCAACGCGCTCTCCCCGCCGACCCTGTGTCGGCGGCTCGCTGGACTGGTGAGCTACAATCACGCGGCGCCCCAACGCGCTCTCCCCGCCGACCCCGTGTCGGCGGCTCGCTGGACTGGTGCGCTACAAACACGCGGCGCCGCAACGCTCTCTCCCCGCCGACCCTGTGTCGGCGGGTCGCTGGACTGGTGAGCTACAAGTGCGTGCGAACCGTGGCAACCCTCCCCGCCGACCCTGTGTCGGCGGCTC
>JALOQX010000437.1 GCA_025459265.1 Pirellulaceae bacterium
ATCCGCACTGCGTACCGCGCCGCCAAAGCCACCCAGAAGTGACCCCAGCTGCGTGGCCGAGAGGCCGGTGCCAAAACCGCCCAGCAACCGTCCCAGTTGCTCGGCGGTCACGGAGGTGCCGAAGCCACCGGCGAGGGCGCCGAGCTGACTGGCCGTCACCGCGCTGCCAAACCCGCCCAGCACCGGTCCCAGCGCTGCGGGGGACGCCGCTGCCCCGAAGCCCCCCAACAACGACCCCAACTGCGGACCGGTCAAGGAGCCGCCGAAGCCTCCCAGCAGCTGGCCGAGGGCCGCCAGTTGCGAGGGCGCGGCCGCGTTGCCGAAGCCGCCCACCAGCCCGCCCAGCTGGGCCAGGTTCGTCGTCCCCGCGCCAAACCCGCCCAACAACGTCCCCACCTCGGTCAATCCGATCGCGCCGGCGAACGCGCTCAAGACAGTCGCCGCCACATCGCTGGAGGTTGTTCCGGCCAGGCCATTGAACAACGTGCCCCACTGGCCAGTTGCGGCCGAATCCGTCGTTTGGACCAGAAACTGTCCGAGTCCGATAAGCTCGCCTGCCGACTGGGACTGGACGAACTGGTTGCTACCGCCCCCCAGATCCAACGAAGCGAGGATCCCCGCTTCCACGGCATCGTCCCCATTGCCGGCCGTGACCTCGACGCGAAATCCGCCCAGGACAGCGCCCAGGTCCGCGGTCTGCAGCGGCGCACCCCCCGCAAAACTGCGCAGGAGCGAATCTGCGACGGGCGCTGTCTCGGCCTGGATGAAGCGATTGTTGCCACTTCCCAGGTCGTAGGTGCCGAACAGCCCACCGCCGACGAGGTCATCACCCGCGCCTGCCACGACCGTGCGTCGGAACGCACCGAGCAGATCGCCCAGCTGCTCGGCGCTCAACGCGTTGCCGAAGGCGCCCAACAAGCTCCCCAGCTCCGATGGACTCATCGAAGCCCCGAAGCTTCCCAGCAACTCGCCCAGCTGCGCACGCGTCGCGTCGCTGCCGAATCCCGTGAGAATCGGCGCTAAGTTGAAGGGGTTCGCCGGATCCGTTCCGATCTGCAACTCGGCGGTTGGCGCAAACAACTCGTCGTCGTAAGCGCTGCCCACGAACCGCTGGAAATTGCCGGCCACCTGCAGGCGACTCCCAGCCGCATCAACCGTCTGCGGCGTACCATCGAGCAACGAAGCGTCGAATCGTACGCCTCCTCTGGAATCCGCGAAGCTGAGCACGTTGAAGCCACTGTAGTCGGTCAGCGAAATCGTCTTGCCAGTGCCGGGCAGGCCAGGGTCAAAACCGAATTTGCCCGGTCCGTTCGCGCCGGCCTCCGCGCCAAGCGTCACGGAGTAGGTATTGTCGCCCCCGTTATCGGTCGTCAGGTCGAACCGTTCAAACGTGTCGTCGACGTATGACAGCCGTGCGAGTTCCACTCCTTGGGCACTGAGGACCAGTGCGGCAGCGCTCAGCACGACCGTATCCGCCACTTCGTTCCCGGCCTGGAGCAAATCCTGCAGGCCGGCGCCCCCGTCGACGCTGGTGGCACCGTCGGTGCTGCGCCCGATCACGACGTCATTACCAGCGTTCATCAGCAGCGTCGTGGTGCCCTCGTGCGTGCCGGCCACGGTCACCACGTCGTCGCCGGAACCGAACTGGATCAGCAAATCGCTGATCGCACGATACTCGATTGGTGCCGGGCTGAGCCCCTCAAGGCGGTTGGAGGTCAGCTCGACCGTTCTGCCGGCCGTGTTTCCCGAGTCGTCCACGATCAGGATGGTCGGTCCGCCCGAGGCCCCATCGACCTGCAGGAGGCCGCGCAGATCCGCCACGTCCGCGGTTGGCGATCCCACGTAGATGGTGGCTCCCTCCGGACCCGCATGAAGCGCACTGACACCATCCGTGGCGCGAACGAACACCTGATCCTGGCCGCCACCGGCATCCAGCAAGGTCGCGCCCGCATGCGTGGAATCGATCTCGACCACGTCGCCACCCGAACCCAGGTACAACTCGAGTGCCTCCGTCGTGTCGAAGTGAATCGGTGCCGGGGCCGCACCGAGGACCGCAGATGCCGACATGACGATCGATGCGGCGACCGTGGCACTGCGGTCATCAAGGACCAACCTGTCCTGACTGCCGTTGCCCGCAGACACGTCGATCTCGCCGCGCATTGCCGCGAGACCCACGTCGGGCGATCCGATGCGGATTGCATCATTCCCGGTGGCCGACAGCAGTCGCGTCACGCCGTCGGTCGATGTCACGGCGATCTCATCGGCGCCGGCGCCCGTGTCCACCAGGGTCTCGCCCCGATGCGTGGAAACGACGTCCACAACATCATCCCCGGTCCCCAGACTGACTTGCAGATAGTCCACGTCGCGATACACGATCGCGGTCGATCCCAGTCCCGTGATCGTTTCCGAGTCCAGTTGTACTGTCGCACCAAGTGCACTTCCGCTGTCGTCCAATGCGAGAATGTCGTTGTCGTCAACTCCGGCACGCAGCTCGAGCAGGCCGTTGATCCCAGACAGCGTCGCGTCGAGCGACGAGACACGCACGAAGTCGCTGTCATCACCGGCCAGTATGAGCGTCGGGCCACTCGTTGACCGCACATAGAAACGATCGGCCCCGCTCCCCGCGTCGACGGTAGTGTGGCCGGCGTGCGTCGAGATGATCTCGGTCAGATCGGTCCCCGTCCCGAGCCGAATCTGCAACTGGCCGACTCCTTGGTATGCCACAGGCACGGCACTCAGCCCGGTGACCTGGTCGGCGGACAGTTCGATCTGCACGGACGTGGTGAAGCCGCTGCCGTCGAGCAGCAATACGTCATTCGTCGACCCGCCGGCTGAGATGGCGAGTGTACCGCCCAGCAGGGACGCGGCGTCGGCTGGTACGAACACCCGCGTCGTATCGTCTCCGTCCCCGGTGGACAAGGAAGTGACACCGCTATTGGAGCGGATGATGAGCTGATCTGCGCCAGGGCCGGTATCGATCCGCGTGTTTCCCGGGTGGGTCGAAACGACATCCACCATGTCTGCGCCTGCGCCGGTGGCCATTTGGAGATCTTCGATGCCTGTGTAGGTCACAGGAATTCCTGCGGCGAACCAGGTGTCGTCGGGTCCGGCGCCGATCGAAGTGCTCGTCAGCGTCACATGAGTCGGGTCAGTTCGACCGCTGTCGTTCAGACGCAGTACATCGGTTCCGCCGCCACCGGTGACGGCCAGCGCCGCGAACAAATGGGCGAGAGAGCCGCCCTCCGCGGCAGCGTTGTCGTCGATGTCGAACACGTCGTCGTCATTGCCACCGGTAAGCGCGGCCCCTCCGGCGATCAACACTCCGCTCACGCCAACAATGCTGCCGACGCCTGGGTCCGCATCACCGTAGTCGCCGCTGAGCGTCAGCTGTCCTGCAGCAGACAGGCTCGATCCGAGGCGCAGATCGATGTTGTCACCTGCCAGCAGTGCAATGGTGCCACCGCTGCTCGACAGGCTGCTGCCCGCCTGCAGCACGATGTCCTGGCCACTTGAAGGCGCATCATGGACTGACAGCAGTATGTCGCCTGTGGTCTCAAGTGAGGTGGCGATTTCCAGCGCCTGGCCGACCGATACGGAAAGTGACGTCAATGGCACCGTGTCACCCACGGCACCGTGGACCAACATGCCCCCGGCTGTGACGGACACACTGCGAGCGCCGTCGACGTAACCGCCGAGCGTGACGACTCCGGAACTTTGCAGTCTGACGTTAGCCTCCAGCCACAAATCGCCGAGATAGGATTGGGCGCCGGTAGTCGTGACGCTCGCCAGCCCGTCCCGCGCCGAGTTGACGCGCACGGCATCATCGCGGTCACCGAGGTTGAACGTGATCGAGGCGATCGAGGCGTCGACAGATGTGATCTCGACAACCGTCTTTCCCAGTCCCTTGACGCGATATTTGTAGTCCTTTGGCGCATTCGTGATGGCGGTAATCACATCCGCGCTATCGGTCGTGAACGTGTAGGTGTCACCCGATTGTGACAGCGTTACCGTGTTGGCGTAGCC
>JALOQX010000160.1 GCA_025459265.1 Pirellulaceae bacterium
GCGCTGTTCCCACGTAGCCGATGGTCTCGGCTCCCCATCGGGCGAGCCGATGGGGGAGCGGAACGGGCGCAGGCCTGCTCGCCACGTAGCCGATGGTCTTGGCTCCCCATCGGACGAGCCGATGGGGGAGCGGGGCGGGCGCGCGCCTGTTCCGTACGTAGCCGATGGTCTTGGCTCCCCATCGGACGAGCCGATGGGGGAGCAGGGCGCGCGCAGGCTGTGCACTCAGTGCCGAGTCGCGCTGTCGCGGGCCGCCAGGGTGCGATCGCGTGGAATTGCGTCGTCGGCCGATTGCCGGATTTCATACACCCGCCGCACCTCCACGTCAGGCACATCCTGTCGTGAGCCATCGGGCCACACGACGGTCACGCGCCGGACGCGGCTGGCCGGACCCAGTCCGAAGGTCACGGGCAATTCGACCTGCGACAGGTAGCTGCGGGTGGGCATGACCTGCCGGCGCTGCACCTGCCCGTCTGCATCGAGCTCGATCCACGCTCCGATCGCGTCGCGATTCGAGCGCGTCCCGGTCAGTTTGAAGCGCACCCAGTTGCGGGGACTGTCCAGTTCATTGCGGAGCAGCCGGGGCGATTGGCCGACCGTCGAAATCAGAACGTCAAGATCCCCATCCGCGTCGATGTCGGCATAACTCGCCCCGCGTCCGACCAACGGCCGGAACAGCTCCGTCCCGCACTGCTGCTCGCCCAGCATCACGAACTCCGACTCCTGTTCGAGGCCGCAGTTCCAGAACAGCTGCGGCGGCTGCTCGTAGTGCTGGCTCGACTGGACGCGGTTGATGTCCTCTTCCAGGTGCCCGTTGGCCGCGAACAGGTCCAGCCGTCCGTCCAGATCGCAGTCGAAGTAGAAGACACCGAACGTGAGCTGCAGACGGGTGAGCGGCCCGAGTCCGCAGGCGATCGCCTCGTCCATGAAGCGCATCGTGTTGCCATAGGATACGTACAGGGCCGTCATTTCATTGGCGAAGTTCCCAATCGCCACGCCAATCGCATCATTATTGCGAAACGGTGCGACGTCGATGCCCATGGCGCCGCGGACGTTGCCGTCCATGTCGAAGGCCAGTCCCGTCTCGGCACCGACATCCTGGAACGTGCCGTCACCTTGATTGTGAAAGAGGAAATTCTGCACCGTATCGTTGGCCACCAGGATGTCCAGGCGGCCGTCCAGATCGCAATCGATGAACGTGACGCCCAGGGTCTTGGCCATCGGCACGCCGGTGGCAGGATTGAGCATGCCCAGGCCGGCCTGCGCGGCCACTTCCGTGAACCGGCCGTCTCCGTCATTGCGGTAGAGGTAGGGGAACGTCCCTTCGAAGTTCTGCGGTCGGCCGTACGCGCGGCCGCCGCCGGTGAGCTGGAAATTCTGCCCCGCGTCAAAGTCGCGCGACCAGCGGACGTAGTTGCCGACAAACAGGTCCAGGTCGCCGTCGTTGTCGTAATCGAACCAGCCGCAGCAGGTGCTCCAGGCCTCGGGATCACCCGCCACACCCGCCTGTGCGGTGACATCGCGGAACTTCCCCTGCCCCACATTGTGAAACAGCCGATTCTCGCCGACGGCCGACAGAAACACGTCGGCGAGTCCGTCGCCGTCGTAGTCGCCGACAGCGACGCCCATGCCGAAGAGCGAGACGTTCAAGCCCGCGTCGACGGT
This sequence comes from Pirellulaceae bacterium, assembly GCA_025459265.1. GTDB lineage: Bacteria > Planctomycetota > Planctomycetia > Pirellulales > Pirellulaceae > JAAYDI01. Next base: position 1,666 of record JALOQX010000160.1, read on the forward strand.
CACGTCCGTGAAGTGGCCAGCGCCATCGTTCTGAAAAAGTGCCGCCGTGGCCGGCGGTTCGCTGCCGGCGGTGGCATCCCACGGCCAGCGCTGCGAATTGACCAGCAGGATGTCCTGGTCGCCGTCGTTGTCGTAGTCCAGGAACGCGCAGCCACCCCCCATGGTCTCGGGCAGCAGCTTCTCGCCCCGGGCTCCATTCTCATGGCGGAAGCGAATCCCGGCCGACTGCGTGATATCCGTGAACCGCACGGCGGGCAGTTGGACGCGCGCGACTTCGCGGACCTGCACCTGTGCCAGCTGCGTCGTGTGCACCACCGGCGCAGGCGCGGGGCGCGACAGAACATAGACGGCGGTGCCCCCAACGACGCCCAGAATCACGATGGCCGCACCCGACCAGCGCAGCGCTCGGCCAATGACCGCATCGTCGCGTTCCTCATCCAAGTCCATCACGTCGCACTCAGCCGACGCATTGCTTTTCATCATCTGTCTTCCGCAAGCTCAAGTGGTTGTGGAGCCGCGTGTGCGGCGCGGAATCCCGGCGCTCCGGGGCGCTGCAGCGAGTACTTGACGACCGCCTCCGCGGCGTGATTGGCTGCCGGGTAGCGCTCGCGGGCCAACCGCACGGCCAGACCTTGCGCGTTATCATCCGGTTTGTAGCGGCGGTGCAGCTCATCATGCTTCCTGGCCTGCTCCGCGTCGCCCAGTTCCGCAAAGAGCAGGTGCAGGTTGTAGTGGGCGGTGACATCTTCCGAGTCGATCGACAGCGTCTGGTGGAACAGTCCGACCGCTTCCTGCCACAGCTGTCGGGCTTCCTCCTGCCGCCCTTGCCGGGCCCGCATGCGCCCCAGGTCGAACAACGTCTGCCCCAGCAAGTTGATGACCTGGAAATCGAGGCTGAAGTCGAACTCGCGGGCCACCATGTCGGCCGTCCGGTCTTCGAGCACACTCCGCAGGTTGCGGATGGCATCTTCCAGGTGGCCCTGCTGGCGGTTCACGACGCCGCTGAGCCAGGCCCACGTCCAGCGCGGAAACCCCTCGACATCGCTGTACGTCGACGCGCGCTGCAGCGCCTCCACGGCTTCATCGAGTCGTCCTTCCGTGTTGTAGACCCGGGCCAGATTCAACGGGCCGTCCCACCGCCCCAGCTGCTCGACCTGCGCGAACGCCTCGGCCGCCTGCCGTAACTCGGCCTTGCCCTTGAGCAGCAGACCGATCCCGTAGTCGTTCCACCGCTGCCACACCGGAATCGTCGACTCGGGATTCGTCACCTCGCCCGAGACGCCCGCCACGGGGAACGTCACGCGGTCGACGGCCAGCGTGGTAATGGGCAGGTTGTTCTGATATGGCTCACCAGGTCGATGGCCGCGGAGCGGGATGCCCAGTTTCTCGGTCGAACGAGCCACGAAGTCCATGTACCGCTGGTCGAACTTGCGATACTGCAGCTTGACTTCCACGGTGATCGGCGCCGTGGCGCTCTCGGGGATTTGCAGTTCATAGTGGACCGTCTGTCCCGCACCCGGCGGAATCTGATGGTTGTACAGCGGCGTGAAGATGTCCTGGGCGTTACGGCGATCGATCCGGTTGCCGTCCTTGTCCAGCATGAACACATTCACGAAATGGGCCCAGGGGTCCACTTCGTTCTGGCGGTCCGCGTCGACGGCCCCGCTGCGACCGATGACCTGGTCGCCCGAGGTCACCAGGACTTCCAGCCAGACTTCATTGGAGTCCGTGGTGCCCTGGGTGAACTGGTGCCCGAGCTTGAGGGTGCGGATGACCGTTTCCAGCAGATATTTCTGGCCGGGCTGAAGTGTCGGCACTTCCGGACGCAGCGGGGCGATCAGCCGGCCATCGATTTCACCTCCCTCGCGCACGCCGAAGATGTCGACGCGCATCGTGCCCGCCAGGAACTGCTGGTGCAGCGCAATCACGTCGGCGCGGTCCCGCAACCAGGCCAGGCCGGTATTGGCCGACGGGAAGAGATGGTCGTGGATGCTCAGCTCCTGCGCACCGGGAAAGAGGCGGGCCCCGAAATCGTTGGATGCCACGAGTGGCATATGACACCCGTTGCAGTTCGTTTCCGCCTTTGGCGGGTAGTAGAAACTGCGTGCGCCATGCCCCGACACGCCGCTCAACAAATACGGCCCGTAGTGGTCCTGCCCGCGCAGGAACTCCTTGTAGTGGTTCAAGGCGAACGGGAGATGCACCTTGTGGCACGTCGAACAGAACTCGGCCGTCTTGTGGAACGGCTTGAGGAACGTCTTCTTGTGGAATTCGGGCTTGGCCTTGACCAGCTGGTTGTTCACCCACTGCAGCAGCGGATTCTGACTGAAGGCGAAGGGATAATGTAGCGGTTCTTCGATCGTGTAGTCGGCGTTCCCGCGCGTGCTGGCGACGTGGGTAATCGCGTGGCAGGCGGTGCAGGTGATGCCGGCCTGGGAGGTCGGATGGTTGCGCACATCGAATTCGGGGTCATCAAACGCGCCACTGAAGAACGGCACGGGATCGTGACAGCCGGCGCACCAGCGTGAAGCCTGCACGCTGCCATCCCGCTGCAGCGAGACTTCGCGCGTCTCCATGACGCTCGCCAGGTAGGGCGGGTTGTTGAACGAGCTGAACCGGTGCACGCTGTCGCTCCACTGGCGATGCGCGTCGGCGTGACACTTCTGGCAGTACTGGTCGTTCATCATGCTCTCGGCCGGAATGAAATTCCCGGTGGCCGTGCGCGCCAGCGAAGGCTGGAAGTACTGCGCGCCCGATTCCGGCCCGCGGGCGTACCACTGCCGAGGATCGAGCGTCTGCATCCACACGAGCGCAATTACGGCGGCGGCAGCGAGACCCGCATAGCTGAGCCCTACCCGCCACTTGATCCGCGGGCCGGCGAGGCGATGGAGCCAGTACAACCACACGGCCGCCAAGGGCAGAAGCACATGCAACCAGTACACGATCCGCCGCGCCGTCGGCTGACGCAGGTCAAAGCCACCGATCCGCATCAAGAGCACGCCGGTGACAAGCACCGCCAGGGCCACCGCCAGCAAGGCATAGCCGATCCGCACGGCACGCCGATTGCGCCGATTCCAGGCCGCCACCATGTGCAACAACCCGAAGCTCACAAACGGCACGATCAGCAGCAGCCCCAGCACCAGGTGCGCCAGGAACATGTACTGATAGAAATAGTCCTGGTAGGTGCGTCCGCGCAGCCACTCCAGCAGCGTGACGCTGGCCAGGTACCCCGCGTTGGCCCCCAGCAGCGCCACCAGGCCCAACACGATCAGCAGCAGGATCCGCAGTCTCGGCCCCACCGCGCGCACGTACGCTTTGCGTTGGGGAGGGCGAGGCTCCTGCCGCGCCGGACCTGGCGAGTTCGTAGAAGCGGTGACAGAAGTCTCGGATTCGGAATCGTGCATGGTATTGTCCCGGAGAAGCGACAACGAGCCTCCTCAGTTTGCGGAGGGGCGGGCGTCTGAACGCTGTTCGGCCAGCAGCCAGACCAGCGCCTGTTCCAGTTCGGCGGTCCGGAACCCGAACGGCCCGCGACCACTCTTGAAAGCCACGCGTCCCTGTGAGTCGATCAGGTACAGCCGGTCGGGCATGCCACTGTACACGGCACCCACCGCGTCGGCAACAGTGTCGACCAGGAACGGCACCGTGAGCTGCAGATGCGACTGGCAGCGTCCCGCCACATCGCAGCGTTGCTGGTCCGATGTGGGCTGGGTCAGGTCGATCCCGATGCTCTGGTTCTGCAGCATCCACCACCCGTCACTCGGATGGGCCTCCCGCACGTACACCACGAAGAACTTCGCGCGGTCGCCGTAACGCCGGTAGAGCCGTTCCAGATCACCGGCGTGGCTGCGAAACGGACCGCATGTGAAGTTGCCGAAGACGAGCACGATCGGCCGCGCGCCGACCTCCTGTGAAAGGGTCACGGTCGGTCCGGCCAGCGAAGCGAGTGTGAAGTCCGGCGCGGGGTCGTTCAGGCCAGGACCTGCCTGCAGCGAACCGATTTCCTGGCGCGCCAGTCCCAGGATCAGTGTACTGCGGCTGGGACGGTCCGGTCGGTTGGCGCTGCCGCTGTCCGTCGGCGCCGGGAACCGCTGCCGCAAGTCGTCCTGAGTCACGTATCCCACGCCATCGCGATCGAGTTCCTGGAACACGCGGGCCCACTCGTCGCTGGTCAGCTTCCCGTTGCCGTCCCGATCCGCTTGACGGAACACCAGCGCGCCGGGAACCTGGGCCAGGGCATGATCGTTCCACGCCAGGTCCTGCTGCGTGATCGCGCCGTCACCATCGCGGTCCAGTTTCCGAAAGTCTTCGGGCGGTCCCCCGAACTCGTTCGCGTCGATGCGTACATCGGCATTGGTGTCGTAGCGACCGGCGACGGTCGGCCAGTCGAAGCGGGTCTGCGACACCGCCACGCGAAACCAGCCGTCGTTCGGTCCCAGGCGACGTCCCTGCACAATGTCCTCCAACATCACACGGGCTTCCGAATCGGCGGGCAAGGCGGCACGAAGCGCGGTCAGGACGGCGTCTGCCTCGGCCGTCAGCTCATCTTCCGGTGGCAGGCTGGCCGGCGGGTTGTCGGCTGGCGGATCCGACTGCGCGCGGTCCGCCGCGTCGGTATAAACCGCCAGCGCGAACAGACTGAGCCACACGGCCCACGACAGAGTAGCGGATCGATGTTTCGTCACGGGCACTTCTCCACATCAGGTCGAGGTCGGCCGGCGACCAACGAACAGGTCAATTCGGCAATGCTCGAAATACCGTGAGCACCGGGTCGGTACCCACACAATACGTCACGGTTCGCTGCAGTTTCTTTCGTGAGGCATCTTCCAGCACCAGCTTGACGTCACAAAAGAGATTGGCGTCCCGCTTTTCTCCCGCGCCCAGGAGCTCATAGGACACGAGCCGGGCACCGCCAGACCAGTCCAGATCCTGGACCACGACCCGGGGAGTCCGGGCCTCGCATTCGTCAGGGGTCCCACCTTCTTTCCAGTGGGCAAGCACCTTGTCCAAAGTGCGCCGTGCCACGTCCGGATCCACGGGTTCGGCCGTCACCTGGCGTTGACCACACCCCGATAGTAGCGATGCGAACAGCAGTCCCGCGAGCGCGCCCGCGTGAGCGTACCGCGACGCGTGTGCGGCCACGAGTCGGCCGCGTGGGTCGAGTGTCACCATGGTCAGAACGCTCCGCTAATGGGTTCGCGGTTGCGGCGTGTGCCTAAGGCTCGCCACGTCACGATGTCAATGCTGTTTCGGATGAACTGGGTCGATCCGTCACACAACGTGAGATTCACGCCCGCCGGATGCTGACTGCTGGGCGGCATCACCGCGCGCAGCACGCTGAAGAAGCCGCAGGAACGCGAGTTCGGCGGTGTCACGTGCAGATAGGTGTGTTGGCCGTGAAGCCACGGGGCACCCATGAATAGCGGGAACTGGAAAGCCAGATTGTGGATGTCCAGCTCGCGACACATCTGCATTGCCTGATCCGGCGTCGCAGGCGCTCCCGGGTGAAAGAACACGTCCGCCACTGCACTCACAATCCCGTTGCTGCCATCGGCCAGCACGCGTTCACTGTACGCCGCCGTATTGCTGAGCCCGTCCACAATGTCCCCAAACCGCGTCGCACTGCGGAAGTAGAACACGCCGTCCGGCTGCGACAGACCCGCGTTCGGGCCCGACGCGTCACGCCACACAATCCCACTCCCCTTGTTGGCCATGTAGTTGATCGCGCCGCCCGTGTCGGGCATCGGGTTCGGAAAATCGGAGGGGCAGCGGAACCCGATCACTTCCGCCAGTCGCGCCGGATTGTTGACCACCGCGGTATACGGCTGGTGAAAATCGACCATATCGTGCAGCGGTCCTTGTTCCATGAACGGCAGCAACTGCGAGATGGCGGAATACGCGTCACCCGTCCCACCCTGACCGAACGGCAGCACGCTGAACGCGTCATGGTAATTGTGGAAGGCCAAACCGATCTGCTTCAGGTTGTTGGAGCATGATATGCGCCGCGCTGCCTCGCGCGCGGATTGGACCGCTGGCAACAGCAGCGATACGAGGATGCCGATGATCGCGATCACGACCAGCAGCTCCACCAGCGTGAACCCCATTCGTTGATGTCGATATCGCATAAGGAAAAATCTGCCTGTGAAACATGGGAAAAGGAAATAATGTCGAAATGGAGTCTTTGAGCGCAGAACAGCCACCAAGGAGTTCCGAGCGCTGGCTGTGCCGGGGATCGATGATGGTCGAAGGACGGCTCGGCAGGAGCCTCGCCCTCCCGAAGGCGCCTCGCCCTCCCGAAGGCGCCTCGCCCTCCCGAAGGCGCCTCGCCCTCCCGAAGGCGCCTCGCCCTCCCGGACGCGCCTCGCCCTCCCGGACGCGCCTCGCCGTCGCGCGCATGCAGCCTTCCGGCGTCTGCCCTGCGGCCTCTGCGCTCAAGCTGCGTTTTCGTCGCGGGGAGGTCGAAAGATGTCCGACGGGCGGAAAAATGGCCAAGTAGCTGCACCCTCCACAACCAAGCTGCCGTGGAGGAATGCAAGGCTGTGCATGCCTTCAAGCCAGCAGTCCAAGCGCTCGACGTCCCAGGTCGGCGGTACCGGCATGGGGGTCGCGGGCTGTTGGGGAAGCATGCGGCAGGTCGGATCCAGCGGATGGCAACGGCCGGTGGCGGGCGCCGCGTGATGTGCGGTACTTTCGGCTGTCTCGTCGTCGCGAAGAAACAAAGAACCGAAGTGCAGCACGAGGATCGGCAACGGCTCGCCTGCCGAAATGCCCTGCGCTGGCCGGGAGCTGGAACCATGGTCGGCCAACCAGTCGCCGCAGCTGGCCCAGGCCGAACGGAACCCGACGGTGCCACCGTCGATCACCGCACCGGCCAGTACAACGAGCAGGATGTAGGACGACAGCCGTCGAAACATACCCGGAACCACAGCCAGAAAGGGTGCCCCAGCCTCGCACCGGCTGGGCCACGAATTTATAGCCTGGAAGCAGTACGACGCAACTGCCGCGAGGGTTCAAGCCCCCACCCGGGTCGGTCTCGTTCTCTTACCGCGAATGGCGACCGACGCCGTGCCGGTCGGGTGCCACATCTGGTCCGCGCAGTCCGCAACGCGCATCGCCCATTACGTGGTCTCCGAGCCGCCTTGAGGGGCGTCCCGCCCCGCCCAGATCCGGGCGAGCAAGGTGCCGGTGAACATGCAGCCGAACGTGTAGAGCGCCGCGGGGATGGCGGCGGCCGGGTCGGCAAACAGCCCCAGCGCAAGGGTGCTGCCCAACCCGGCGTTCTGCATGCCGACTTCAAGCGTCAAGGCACGGCGCATCGGGACCGGCAGGCGGAGCGCGAGCGCGCCTCCATAGCCCGCCGCGTAACCCAGGACGTTCACCAGCGACAGCGCCAGAACGAGCCGTGCATCGAGCCGCGCCAGGCCGTCCCGGTTGGATGCCACGACCACGGCCACAATCCAGAGGATGGTCAGGTTCGCGATCAGCGCGCCCGAGTGCTGTGCGCCCTGCGACCACCAGATGAGTCGGCGTGACAGGACATGCCCGGTGATGACGGGCAGCACGACCATCCAGCACAGGTCCCGACACACTTCCCAGGCCGGAAAATTCTCCACCATCCGCCCCAGCGCCAGCCACAGGATCCACGGTACAACGAGCGGTGAAAGGACGGTTGAAGAGGTCGTGAGACTGACCGAGTAACTGACGTTGCCTCGCGCGATCAGCGTCAACATGTTCGATGCCATCGCTCCGGGTACGCACCCGACGACCACGATCCCGATCATTGCTGCGCCCTCCAGGTGCAGCGCACGACCGATCGCGTAGGCCAGCAGCGGCATGGACGTGTACTGAATCACCGTGCCGGCCAGCACGGTCGGCCAGCGGCGGAAGACTTGCCGCACCTCATCCGCCGGCAGGAGCGATCCGATGGCCAGCATGGCCACGGCGAACATGCCGCGCAGGTAGCCGCTGCTCTGGAGAAACGGATCCCAGGACGCCACGGTCGGCCACCACGCGGCCGACCAGCCGGGCCACTGGTACGCGAGCCCGCTCAAGAGAACCAGCCACACGATCAACCATCGTTCGAGGTTGTTGCGGAGCAGCACTAAGGGCGGCGGCATGGCCTTGACCTGCGTGCTTTGTCAATTCGCGGCCGCTTCGCGCAGGAGCCGCACTGCCGTCTCGGCCAGCAGTTCGCCGGTCCCCGGCTGCACCGCCGAGTTCGTCACCTCATAGCTGCCCACCGCGTAGGCAACGCGCGGCGGGATATAGATCGTCTCAACACAGTTGCACAACTCGATGACCAGCGTCGTGCGAAACGGCGATGCGCGCTTGATCGCCAGTCCGAGGTCGACAAAGACTTCTCCCGGCAGGCAGACAATGGCCACGTCCTGGCCGAGCGCAATCACCTGGACATCGGCCGGCAGGTGGCTGCCGATCCCGGCCCAGATGCGCGAGCGTCCCCAGCTGATCGTCTCGCCGGCCGCGGAATGCTGCGGGCCGTGCCGCAGATGGTCGAGCACAAGCGTCTTGTAGGCGGTCACCAGCGTGAAGAACTCGACTTCCTTGCCCGCCTTGGCGTCCGCCACCAGGGGTCGCGCCCGCGCTACGTCCTCCGGCGTGATGTCCTGCAACGGCAGTTGCACCTGCGCGGTGCGCACGCGCAGCACGGGCTGGGCCACAGGTGCGACCGTCGACAGACCCTGCGTCACCGTCTCACCCAGCAACTGGCCGATCCGGTCCGTCTTGTTGACGGCCGCCGCCTGCGGATCGACGTGATTGATGTCGCCGCAGCAGCCATTGCCGAAGAGCGAGATCACGCCGGCGCCGAGCGACTGGCGCACCGCGAGCTCGACATGGTACGGGTAGTCCGCACTCCACAGCGTTCCCCCCCGCGTGTCCAGATGCAGCGCGAAGTTGCTCAACACGCCCAGCGGCTGATCACTCGCGGCGGACCGCACGAGCAGCACGCCGACCTCCGGATCGATCGGCCCGGCAGCTCGCACGACGTTCGGATCATCCAGTCGCATCCAGGTGCGCACGCTGCCGTCCCGCGTCACGAACCGCCGATTGAACGCGATCGGGACCTCCTGCCGGGCCGTGCCGGCCAGCACCTGCACCGGCTGCGCCTGCGCCGACGCCACACGGATCGATTCCACAATGCCGCCGATGAGCCGGGCGGCGTAGCGCTGCTCGCGCTGCTCGGACTCGTCCCCGAGATAGTCGACCAGGTCGGGTGTGTAGTCGGGCGCGGTGTGCGAGTGCGTGGCTGCCAGAACAATGTGCGTGGCCGGGATCCCGGTCTGATCCGCGGCGCGTCGGCGCACCTCGGCGGACAGATCCGCGGAGATGCCGATCAGGTCGCATGTGACCAGCGCGGCACGTTCCCCCGCGCTGTGGAACACAATGGCTTTGGCATTGAGCGGGTCGGCCGTCCCGGTGGCCAGACGCTCATGATAGTACCCCGCCATCGGGAAGCCCGTGGGGGGCGTGATGTCCGTTTCCGCGACGCCGATCCGCAACTCCGTCGGCTCGGCCGTGGCGGCCTTCGGCAGCGACGATAGTGATTGCATTACTCCGACCACCATGAGCCCAGTCACCAGGTTTCGCCACGCGTGCGTCATCGTGTTGTTCCCCACATGGAACAAGAGGGCATGCCTCTTTGACCACCTCACCACCGGCCTGTCATACCACGCCTGAGACCCTGGCGAAAGAGTGGCCGGGCACGGTCTTGATCTGCGCGCAAGTCAGGAGCCGGTGTGGGAGTGATCCAACAGCTCGTTCCACAACCCCGTCGCGTAGTAGATGGGCGCGTGGTCGGCGAGCCCTGCGATCTGGATTGGCAATTCCCCCGTGTCCAGGTGCAGCTGGCGGGCAAGCGTCCGGGCGGCGGACGCCAGGCCGCCCAAACCTCGTGCCAATTCGTCCAGCCACGGCCGCCGCGACGGACCGGGCACATGCCGCATCACACCACCGTGCCGATAGCCCAACAGTTCCGGCGGCAGGGTGCACACCCAGTCGTCGCCGTGCACGAAACGGAAATAGGCATGCGCCGGGAGCACGCCGACGAAGTGGGCGTCGCCGACCCGCGGGCAACCATACGTGTAGAGTCCCTGCACGGCCGCACGCTCGAAATGGGCGGCGGCCACTGTCGCGAGCGCCGCGCCCAGGCTGTGACCGGTCAGCCACAAGCGCTGGGCAGGTCGTTTCCCGGCGACGATCGCGTCCAGCTGCGCACCGACTTCGGCATACGCGGTCAGGAATCCGCGATGGACCTGTCCGCCGACCCGGCACACGGTCGGCAGGAACTGACTGTCAATCCACAGGTCGTCCTGGTTCAAGATGAAGATCTCGGCCCTGTCCAGCAACGAATGCACCTCCAGCCGTGTGCCGCGAAACACGACCACCAGCGCCGTGTCGCTGCTGAGGATCATGCCACGATTGTTCTCGCGCGTCCCCAGCCACTGCAGTTCGAAACCCTGCCGCGCCAGCGGCGAGGCGGCGATGGCGGCTTCAATAAAGTCGGCGTCTCCATAGACGAGAAACGACGCGTCGGCCAGCCACCACGCGTTGACTCTCGAGTACACGGCCGCGTCGACCTGCAGGGGAAACACGTCGGCGTGCGCGAAGAACGGGAATCCGGCCAGCGGCGGGCGCAGGGCGGAAAGTGTCTTGCGGGGAGTGGCACGACGCGCGTAGGACATGCCAGGGTACTCGAATCCTCTGCCGGATAACCCCAATGCCGCCGCACCTTATAGTGCGCGACCTCCCGCAGGGAAACAAGAGCAGCACATTTCGCCGTGAGACGAAGACCCTGTCTGAGAACCTGTAACTGTTTTGCGGTTTGTATCGCCGGGGCACAGCGCGGCAGCTCGCCCTCCAGGCCGGAATCTGTGCCGGCTGTATCAATCGCGCACTGCACGCGGGTCATTGTCACACGACGCGCGTTTCCCTCCCGAATAGTGATGATGTTGCAATGGGTATGCCGTCCCGGCCCTTAGAGTGCGCGTCACGGCTGCCCGCGTACCGCGTAGAGCGTGTTCGCCGAAAGGAAGTGGTTGGCATGAAGCCTGCAATTCGCGTCTGGAGCGTCCTGGTGATCGTGTGCAGCTGCGGTGTCACGCCGGGCGCGGCTGCAGCGGATGCTGACCTGTTCGCGCCGAGTCTCAGTGCCAC
>JALOQX010000438.1 GCA_025459265.1 Pirellulaceae bacterium
CGCCGTTGGCATTGGGTTGGTACGTGATGAGGCCGTCGCCACCGATGTTATTCGCCGCCGCTGTACCCGTGTCAATCTGGAGGTAATTGCCGCTCCGTGCGTCACCATCAACGAGCGTGTCGGGAAGACGCAGGACCGAAAATGAGAACAGTTGACCATCGTACCGCATGGCGATGTCGTCAATGTCCGTCGCCAGGTTCCCTAACGTCGTTTCGCGCTGACCGGTGAACGGATCCACCGTGTGGACGAGGCCCGGTGTGTCGTTGTAACCGGGTCGCGTGCTCACAAACAGCGTCACGTCGCCGAGCGAGAACGGCACCACGCTTCGTTGCGGATCGAGGAACAGCTCGACCTGCGGCGGCGCGGCGATGTTCGAACCGCCCAGACCGTCGATCCGGTCTTCCACGATCCGCGCGATCGAGTTGATCGGCTCGAACCGCACCAGCGGATTGGCGGGGTCGGACCGCACGAACTGAGCCATCGCCTCCGGCATCCGATTGCTGTTGGTGACGGCCAGGTAGTAGGTCCCCTCCGGCAGCGACTGGGTGCCGATGAACGGGTCGAGCGTGCCGGCCGAGCCGCGCGAGAGGTCGGTCATGTCCGGGCCGTAGAGCGGCCGCGGCTGGTCTTCGGCAATGTTGGAGTTGTCGCGGCCGCGCACGCCGTTGGACGACAGAATCAGGTTGAAGTTCGAGTCGAACACGTACAGGGACGCGTCCGAACGACCCAGCTGATCCGCGTAGTCCAGGTCGAAGATCGTCGAGAGGTAGAGGATCGGGTTCATCGTCCGCTGGATCGAATCCCAGCGGATCTGGAACTGGTAGAAGTCCACGTCCGAGGCGGCGGTCAGTTCCCCGGCGATGCTCATCGCGGCGCGGTCCGTGTTCAGGATATTCCCCAGGACTTGCGCACCCGAGATCGCATCATTGGCCGTGTTGTTGCCCTCCGCCGTCTCGCCCAGCAGCGGCGAGTGAATGGGCTGTCCGTAGACCTCGATACCGTTGGTGGCATAGCGGATATCCGCGAAGCGGATGGTCGAGCCGGGGACTTCGTCTGTTTCGCGCAGGCGAATCTGCAGCTGGTAGCGCCCCATGCTCTCGCCGGCGTTCAGATCCGCCAGGTTGTCGCTGCTGCTGCGGACCCGCACATAATAGGGCGTCAAATCGCTGCCCACGACACCGGGCAGGACCACCCGCATGCCCGCATCGCGCGGATTGGTCGTGTACGCGTCGCGACCGATCTGGAAGGGGGACTTCTGCAGAATGTTCGCCTGCGTGGTCGGATTGGGCACCACCAGCGATTGGCTGCGGTTGGACTCGTAGTACGAGTTGTCCGAACGGGCAATCAGCAGGCCGTCGGAACCGATCAGTTCGATCACGGCATCCAGGGCATGCCGCGTGCGGTCGATGTCGATCCAGACTTCCGTCCCGGCACGGGCCAGGAAGGCGTAGACGTCGATGTCGTTCCGCGCATTGAGGAAGCCCTGGACCTCGAACCCCAGCCGCAGGTTCTCGTCGCCGTTCTTCTCGCTCGACGCCAGCTTGCCGACCGGCTCGGCGCCGCCGATGCTCGCGTTGGCGCCGGGCGCTTGCGCGTTGGCCGGCTCGGACTCCAGAATCACCTCGACGTTGCGGTCGTGGGCATACTGGTCGATCAGGATGCTCCGCCAATCGCCGGGCGCAGCCACCGTGGCACTGCCGTCGTTGTTGGTGTCGGTCTGCGGCTGGCGATCGGACGGCCGGAACCCGGCGCCCTTGGTATCGTCGCGCAACGACGTGAACACCACCGGTGAACCGGGATAGCCGACGACCTGGATGATGCCGCCAATCCGGTCTTCGATATCCAGCGGCCGGCCTGTGGCGGTGAATCCGGCGCCGGCGCCGAAGAGCTTCACGACCAGACTCTCCGTCGGCTGACTCTCGAGGCGCAACCCGTTGTAGATATGGAAGTCGGACACGTAAATCGTGTTGAGCACGACGTGCACGATGTCGGTGTCATCCCACACCCCCTGCGTGGTGAGCGTTTCACCCCGCACGATCATGCCGTTGATACCGTTGTTCTCGAGCTTGTTGAGCTTGATCAACGGGCCCTGGTTGTCGCCCACCGTCGTGGACAGGTCGATCAGTCCCGTGGAACGTCCCTGGTCGCGGATCAATTGCTGGTCCAGGGCATTGACATTAATGTTGATCGCTGCGCCCGCGTTATTGCGGAGAATATTGTCGACGATCACTGGTTGCGCGTTGCGGACGAAGATCGTGCCGTCCCGGTTGAACCCGCGGCCGAACCGGTGATCTGGCGCCTGTCCCCCGACACCCGTCCCGTTGAACTCGAAGACGCTGTGGGTGACACGGGCCTGGGCTTGGTGAATCTCCAGCACGTTGAAGCCCGTGAAGGAGCCTTCCACCGGGACCACGCCGCCGCCGTACGAGAACAGCGCGTAGTCGAAGCTGGCCGTGGCGGTAGGGCTGACATAGATGCCGCCCCAGTTGCGCGGCCCCGGCAGGTTGGTGCCGCCGTCGTTGCCGGTGTCGAACGTGCCGCCGGCACCGAACTTGTCGTCCAGCCGCGACGTGAAGATCACCCGCTGCCCATCAAGCCCCTCGGCCACCAACTGGGCCCCCATCCCGACTTCAATGCGGGAACCTTCCAGCTTGACAATGATGTTCGGGTCGATCACCAGGCTGGCGTCCAGCCGCGCTCGCTGGAGCTGGGTGGCAGCAGCACTCTGGTCCAGCAGATTGCCGCCGGGATTCCCCACATCGGTATAGGTCGTGGAGGAGGCGTTGAGCTGCGCGACCAATCGGTAGTCGCCGGTCGGCGTGCCGTTGCTGTCGCTGCGATAGAGCCGCCGGGCCACGAACCCGGCGGGAGCCGGCGGGAGTTGGGCCAGGCGGATCTGGCTGTCCGCCACCACCTGCAGCGTCCGCGTCGGGAACGAGGCCAGCGACTCGTTGCCATTGGCGTCCACCCACACGAGCTTGTAGTTGTACCGTCCGGCCTCCAGGCTGCCCCCGGACAGCCGCGTCAGGGTCACCAGGTCGACGGGGGGCAGTGTCTGCTCGAGGATCGGTCCGCCACTGGTGCCTTGAACAATCAGCGACTGCGTCAACACGTGGACGACATCCGTATCGTCCCAGCGCCCGGCCACCGTCTGCGCTTTGATCTGGCCGCCGGCGGGCGTCGTCACCCGCACGGCCAAGCCGTTGCTCGAGTTCTCAATCAAGGTGTTCAGGTCAATGTCCGGGCCGATGCGCATGTAATCGGTCGTAAACGGCGCATCTGCCTGATACCGCGGACTGTGGAAGTTCCACTCCTGGAAGCTATTCGGATCCGCCGACATCGCCGCGTCCGCGCTCTTCGTGATCCGATTGAACGAGATGGTGGGCGAGGCTTCGCTCAGATGAATCGGGTTGATGACCTGCTGGATCCCATCGATCAGCACGTTGCCGCCGCCGTAGCGGAAGTCGCCATGGTTGATATAGTTGAGGAAAACGCCGTTTTCGTCGTACAGAAACCGCCGTTCGGCCCGATCCAGATCGTTGCGAATCGCGATGCCGCCCCAGTCGCCCGCCGCGGGCGTCGTGACCAGCGGATCGGTGTCGATGCCCGTCTGCTCGTCGTTGAACGACGTGAAGATCACACTCAAATCGGGCGTGCCCAGCACCTGGATGGCTCCGCCGGTGAGATCCTGCGACAGCGTCGAACTCCCCACGCCGATGCGCGCGTCTTTGAGCTTGAAGATCGCGCCCGCATCGATCATCAACGTGACCGGCCAGGTCCTTGTCCAGCCCGCCATTGCCGACGATGCGAATGATGTCACCCGGCAGCGCATTGGCCGTGGCCAGCGCGAGGTTGCCGTACGGGGATGCCAACGTCCCCACTCCAGGCAGGGAACTCTTGTCGACATAGATCGTGCGCGGCTGGCCCGCCGCCGCCTCGCCCTTGGGCGCCGCTGCGCGGAGCCAGAAGTCGTAAACGCCCCCCGGCAGGCCGTTGAGATCACCGTCCAGGGCGGTTCCGCCCAGGGTGCGGTGGTCGGCGTCGGTGATGCTGCGCGTCGCACCGGGACGGAATCCCAGCCGCAGGTCATACGGGCCCTGGCTCGTGCCGCCGATCCCCGAGTCCTCGATCTCCGGATCGTAGTCGTCGTTGCCGCTGGCCGCGACGCCCAGGTAGTACACGCCGGGGTCCAGATTCAGGGCGATGTACGAGTCCTCGCTGAAATAATCGTCGTTCATCGCAATCTGTTCGATGCCCGTGAGCGTCTGCTTATAGAGCGTCAGCGA